>JAFGGE010000125.1 GCA_016930745.1 Sedimentisphaerales bacterium | reverse complement strand
GAGCAAAAATTCACTTGTAGGCCGAGAAGCTCAACATATTGTCAGACTTCTTGGGTCTGGAGTTCCGACCGAAGTGGTCCTAGAAAGGAAGGATCTAGAAATGAGAGTCTACCAAGAACGATACACCAAGAACGGCAAGCGGTGTCGAGCCAAGAAATGGTATGTGGACTTCATGGATCACCTCGGGCGGCGGCATCGACTACCGGGTTTTCCAGAAAAGCGTAGCACAGAAACATTGGCCAGGAACCTCCAAGACCTAATCAGCTTCCGCCTAGGGAGCCAACAGCCAAACGCTGATTTGCAGCGATGGATCGAGGTGCTGCCGAACCGGATCGTGGCAAAGTTCGTCTTGTGGGATATGTTAGATGCCAAGCGAACAGAAGGGGCCAAGTCACTACTGACTCATCTTGAGGACTGGGAGCGTCCCTTGAGAGCCAAGAACAGCGTTCCTCGGTATGTCCAGATGACAGTCTCTCGCGCCCGTAAGTTGATGAAAGGATGTCACTTCAAGTTCTGGTCAGACATTTCAGCTAGTCGTGTCGAATGCTACTTGGCCGATCTACAGGAGGGACCAGAAAACATTTCGGCAGCAACCCGTAACTACTACTTGCGGGCCATTCAGCAATTCAGCCGGTGGATGGTTGAAGACAGACGTGCTGTATACTCCCCGGTGGCGCATCTCAAGCGGGTTAATGAAAAGACAGATCGACGGCATGATCGGCGGCCTCTTGAGCCGACTGAGATAGGGCGCTTCCTGGCCACCACCATGACCGCCAAAACGCGATTCCGAATGACTGGATATCAAAGGGCTCTAATGTATCGTTTGGCGATGGAAACGGGTTTACGGGCGTCTGAGCTTCGTAGTCTGACTGTACGGTCATTCAATTTCGAATGCTGTCTTGTGACTGTCGCCGCGGCGTACAGCAAGCACCGGCGGGAAGACGTGCTTCCCCTGCGTAGAGATACCACAGCAGAACTCCGCCGGTATGTTGCTGGCAAGATGCCAGATGTTCAAGTGTTTCCAATTCCAGCAAGGCCAGGGGATATGTTGAAGGCCGACCTTGCCGAAGCCGGTATACCCTACATCGATGAGTCGGGAAAGTATTTTGACTTTCACGCCCTGCGGCATACCACAGCAAGCCTATTGGCTGACGCCAAAGTACACCCGAAAACAGCACAGAGCATTATGCGACACAGCGATGTGAACCTTACGATGTCCCGTTACTCTCACGTCTTCAGAGGGCAGGAAGCCGAAGCGGTTGAGTCGTTGCCTTGCTTGGCGACTATCGCCGCTGCACAGAATGCGCAGACTATGGGGACCGATGATAGGCCAGTCAAGAGCTCCGCCATTTGTTCCGCCATATTTATGCCAGAACATAGCAATGATTTGCGTCAATCTGCAAAGGCTACACCAAAAGTCGGGATGATAAAAACCTGTGAGAATGACGGGAAAATGCGGTTTTTGGCAAAAAAAGCTTGCAGAAGGAAAATTGCGGGCGACCAGAATCGAACTGGCACCTTCAGCTTGGGAAGCTGACGTTCTACCACTGAACTACGCCCGCGTTGAAAATGCAGTGTACAAGAACGCGCTGGCCCTGTCAACCGACAATTTCGTTCTATTGCTGCGATGTCAAAAAGTGAGGAACAGAGCCATCTCACATTCTTGGCAGGGTAATCATCGCCGTCGTCCCCTTTTCCGGCTGAGAAGCAAGGCCGATCGAACCGTGATTAAGGTGGATCAATCGCCGTGCATGCGCCAGGCCCATGCCGCGTTTGCGTCCGGCGGGACGGTCGGAGAAGAACGGATCAAACGCCTTGGCCAGCGTTTCCGGAGTCATGCCGCCGCCCTGATCGGCAATCGTGAACGCCGCCGCCTCTCCGACTTGCTGCGCTGCCGGGCGGATTGTGATTGGCCCGCTGTCGCCTTTGTACGACTGCAGGGCATTGGACAATACATGGCCCAGGGCGGTCAGCATCTGTTCGCGATCCACATACACATCCCCCAGCATCTCGATCCCTTCCAGATTGGCCTCCACCTGGGACAGGCCATGTTTTTCGGCGGTCCGTTTAAGCGCTTCATCGATCAGCTCCCGCAGAGACAGAATGATCCGTGTTGGCGCGCCGGGTCGCGCAAACGTCATCAGGTCGGTGATAATCTCGCTGATTTCATCCGTCCTCTGCTGGATTTGCGTCAGCATCTGTTTCTTGTTTTCATCCGTCTCGATATCCAGTAAAAGCTGGGCCCGTCCGGAAATCACGGCCAGCGGATTGTTCAGTTCATGCGCCGCTCCGGCGGCCATCTCGGCGATTCCCGACAGGGCCTTGACCTCGGCCAGATCGCTCCGCGTCTCGCGCAAACGCCCAAGCAGTTCGGCAAACCGCTCGGCCAGGACGGATTGCTTCTGGGCGGCCAACTTCATTCCGATGATGTTGGCGGCGATGGAAGTGGATACCGACAGCAGCGGCGCAAGTTGTTCGGTTTCAACGGGAATCCGCTGTTGGAAGAGCACCGCACCGATGGCCCGGCCGTTGGTCAGCAGGGGCGCCATTATTGCTTCGGCCATATCCAGCTCAATCTGCTCCAGAAGCCATGGCGCCGTCTCGACGACACCGGCCAGATCAAATTTATCCTGCAGAATCACGGGAACCGCAGGGGTCCCTGCGGGCAGGCGAATCAGCGAAGTGGCGATCTTGCCCGAATCGTTGATACAGATCAGGTCCAAAAACATATCCTCCGAACTGATCTGGATATACATGCATACGCTTCCGGCTTGATAGTGCTTTTGGAAACCTGTCACAAAGTTAACGGCGACCTCGATCGCCGACATTGGGGGCGTGACGGAAAGCAGAAATTCATGAATAAACGACATCTGGGATGCCTCCGCCGCGAAAGACTGGCTTTTCCGGGCCATCTGGGAGTGGTCCTGGCTCAACTGGGCGGCCGTCTGGGCGATCCGGTCGCAGTACACATGCAATCCGCCCGGGATGTCAAAGCCCAGAAGATCCCGTTTGGCGGCCACCTGCGAGGACAGCTCGTTGCGCAGGGTCTCGACCTGCTCGGCATTCAGACCCAGGGCCCGGATGGTTTCCTGGCTGGATGGGATGGCGTCGAAATCTCCGTTTTGGCCGATGCCGCACTGTCGCGCCAGAAGGGAGGCCAGTTGCACAATCAGGGCCATTTTCGCCCGCGGCAGGTCTTCTCTTAACACATTAGGATCGTTATTCTGGAGCCAGATCGCAAAGATCACCTCCTCCGGAAGGGCCCATTTTTCGGCCAATCTTTTTCCGATAATGGTATGGTCCAGACCGAGGTGTTCCTGTGTCACAACCGACAGGGATGTGCCCCGTTCTTTTGCCTCCGTGACGATTTTGGCGAAGCTTTTGGGCATGACTTCATCAAGGGCCAGTTTCCCGATGTCATGCAGCAGGCCGGCGCTGAAGGCAAGCTGACGGTCCCTCTCGGGCAATACCAGTTCGGCGATGGATCTTGCCGCACAGGCCACCGCCAGGGCATGCAAGGCCATTTGTTTTCGTGCCAGGGGACGTTGACGGTCCGGATCGTACTCGGCGTCAAACACCTGAAAAATCTTGATCGACAGCACGGCGTCGCGAACGACCGCCGGGGGCAATGTGGCGACCGCCTCGGCCACCGACGGTATTCCGTCCGTGAACGTAACGCCCCGGGCCTGGGCCAGCGACAGGATATTGGCCGTCAGAGCGGGATCCGATTCGATAATCTCACTTAGCGCCGGTGTATTGATCCTTCCGTTGGTCAGGTGCGGCAGAAAACCGGCCGCCACTTCCGGCAACGTACTTAAAGAACTAAGGCGGCGAATAATCTGTTCCACCTGACGCATTACGGCATTGCGATTTGACGTGGCCATTCTCTCCCTCGTCCGAATCCGTTATTTCCTTTTTTAAGTATATCCCGTTTCAATTCAACTTTTATTGCATGTCCAGCACGGTGACGATTTTGTCGACAAGCTGGCTGATATTGAAGGGTTTTTTGATGAAATCTTCGGCGCCGGCATCCAGCAGGCCCTGGATCTCTTCCTGATTCACCACGCCGCTGACAATGATAATCCGGGTTTCCTCGAATTCCTCGTTTCGGCGGATCGTTTGGCAGACGATATTGCCGTTGACGTCCGGCAGCATGTAATCCAGGATGATCAGGTCGGGATGGAATTGCTGGGTTATCAACCCTGCATCGTAGCCGCTGCTGGCGGTCTTAATCTCAAAACGTCCGTCCCGACTGAGCACGTCCACCATCAATTCGATGATTTCCTCATCATCGTCCACGATCAGGATCTTTTTCTTGCCGGTATCGAGATTCTTCAGGGGGATATTGTTGTCCTTCATGAACTTGATCAGGCTTTCCCTCGGAATGCGGCGAAACCGCGATCCGGGGACCCGGAATCCCTGAAGCCGGCCGGAATCGAAACATCGGATGATGGTTTGCTGGCTGACATTGCAGATATCGGCAGCTTCGCCTGTGGTAAACAGTTCCTTCATCTTTTCCATCTTCGTTCCCTTAAAGATGTCTGAGCCTTCCTTGTCTCTCTGGCTTTCCTTATTCGCCCAATTTAACTGCCTTTCTTGTTTTATGTCAAGGAAGATTTTTCCGCTGTCGGTTATTTTGTGGCTGCTGTGGTCTGTTTTATCAGACTCAGGGGCGAATCAAAGGGACCTGAATCGATGTAAATGATCTGTAAAACGCTGCATATCATCGGGCAGGGGGGCGATGAATTCCATGACCTTAAGGGTGGTAGGGTGCTTGATTTCGAGTTTCCAGGCATGAAGAGCGACGCGCCCCATAAGGGGCTCTTCCGGGGCCGGATCTCGGTCTTCGATCTGCCAGGGATAAACCACTTTGCCGCCATACATGTCATCGGCGACGATGGGGTGTTTGATGTATTCCATGTGAACCCGGATCTGATGTGTCCGGCCGGTTTCCAGCCGAAGCTGGACCAGGGCAAATCCGCGAAACGCCTCAACGACCTGATAATATGTCACCGCCTCTTTTCCGTCCGGCCGGACGGCACATTTCTCCCGCACCCGAGGATGGACTCCGATAGGGGCCTTGATCCGGTCCGAATGCAATTCGGGTACGCCATGCACGACCGCTATATAGGTCTTTTTTGTGGTGCGGTCGGCGAACTGACGAGAGAGTTTCCAATGGGCATGGTCGGTCTTGGCCACGATGAGCACGCCGGTGGTGTTTTTATCGAGACGATGCACAATCCCGGGGCGATACTCATCGCTGCCCCTGGAGAGCTGGTTGGCGTAATACACCAGGCCGTTGACCAGCGTGCCGCTCTTGTAGCCGCGGGCCGGATGAACGATCAGGTCGGCCTGTTTATTGACGACAATGATCTCCTCATCCTCATACAGCACGTGGATAGGAATTGGCTCCGGCGTCAGTTCGCGCAGTTCCCTGGGCGGCAGAATCAGGTCGATTTCGTCCCGCGGATTGAGTTTATGGCTGGGTTTGGCGGGCTGGCCGTTGACATTGACTCCCTGTTCCTTGATCAGCTTTTGCAGGCGGGAACGGCTGAACTGACTGAATCGTCCGCAGAGGTATTTGTCCAGGCGGCGGAATTTGATACTGTATCCGACGCGAAACCGCAAATGCTGGCCGATCTCTTCATCCCCTTCGACCTCCAGCACTTCTTCATCGGAAGGCTCCTGTGCAGGGAATTCTGAAGAAAAATCTGCGGCCATAATGGTTCAAAAACCCTATAAACCCTATTTTGAATCCGGCGATCCGTCCGTATTATTCTGGTCGGATTCTTTGTTGGCGTCTTCTTCGGTAGTGGTTTTCAACTCTTCTTGTGCCGCGGTGTCCGATATCGCTTCGGTTGTTTCCCCTTCCCCTGCGGATTTCGGCGTTTCCTGGGGAGAGGTGGGAATGGTCAGCCCCGGGATTCCTGTCGTGCCGGCTTCCGGTTCGGCTTTAGGGGCATCGATAAAGGTATAAGAGCCTTTGTAATCGTCCATATATTGTAATCGAAGGCCGGCCTGCGTAGGCAGGACTGTCGCTGCCAGGGCGGGATTGTCTGAGATTTCTTTATAAATCGCCGCGGCCTGATCGAATTGTCCTCGTTCTTCCGCACAAAGGCCCTGTCCAAAGCGGGCCATGCCCGTCAACTTGATCTCATTAGGGGCGCCCTTGGCCAGTTCCATCGCCTGTTGATAGGCCTGGTGTGCTTCATTGACCGCCTTGGCGATCGCATCCTGACTCACCTCGATACCCCGGTAGTGTAATTCAGATCGAATCATATCGCCTTTTTTGATGAGGGCCATGGCCGCCAGGGCCTTGTGCGTCAGGGAATCGGCCGTTTTACCCAGATTCTCCGCCGCCGTGGAAATCCCCTCGGCGTTATTTTTTCCTTCCTCCACTCGGGTCGCCAGCAGTTTTTCCCGTCCAAGGCTCTCGATAAGACCTGCAGCGGCGGTTTTCTCCGCGAAAGAGGTCTCTTTTTTCGTGTCGATTCCGAATTTGATCGCTATGGCGGCTATAACCAGCAGAATAACTCCGGCAATCCATTTGCCGTGCGTTTGGAAAAATTCCGGCGCATGGGCGATCCAGTCGGCCAATTCGTTGGACTTAAGCTCGTGACGATGTTCGCTGTCCATATGTCCCTCTATTCTATCTTCATTTTCTGTTTCTTACAAAGCCAATACTATACCCGATACCCCGAGGTCTTGTAAAGCTTTTAGCTTGCAAACCTTGCAGGCGGACACTACAATCCCCCCGTCCACCTGAATGGGCATACCGTAAGAGAGAGCCGGCCCTATGGGAGCCACTGAAATAGGATCGCCTGAATGACCGATTATATCGCAATACGTCGGATAGTATGGTTGGTTACGGTGTTTCATATGATCGGCGGGTTGATGGCCGCCTCATCGATCGATACAACCAAATACATCACGGTCGATGAGGTGCAACCGGAAACCGAGGGGTATTGCCTGACCGTCTACCAGGGTACGAAGGTCGAAAAATTTCCGCTCAAGGTCCTCAGTGTCGTGCGCAACTGGCAGCCGGGACGGGATGCGATTTTGGTGGTCGGCACCGACGACCGGTTTATCCATACCGGCACCGTCGCCGGATGCAGCGGCTCGCCGGTCTATCTGGACGGTCGAATGGCCGGCGCCCTGGCGGCAGGCTGGTTTGGCTCCAAAGATCCTCTCTATATCGTCACTCCCATAGAATACATGCTGAACATCGGTACCGGCAGCAACAGCGACAAAGGGCAATCGGTTTCGTTTTCCATCGATTCGAATGGACCTATTGACCTGGCGGCTACGCATCGACAATATATAGAACATTTGGCTCATCGGGCCGGCCTGCAAAATCCCGGCTCCAATGCTCAGTCTCTGATTCCTCTGGTTACTTCATTGTCCGGCCGAACATGTGAAATCCTGAGTGACCATTTCGCCGCCATGGGTTTTACCCCCATTGCCGCAGGGCATAGTCTTTCCGGAGAGGCCGCCCCTTCGACATTTGAACCCGGCGGCGTGCTGGTGGTTCCTTTGATGAGCGGCGATATCTCCATGGCGGCCACCGGAACGGTTACCGAGGTCGTCGGCAATAAGGTGTATGGATTCGGCCATGCCATGGACGGCATGGGTTCGGTCAATCTGCCCCTGTCTGCCGGCACGGTGCATACCGTCGTGCCGGGATTATTGCGGGCGTTCAAGTTTTCCTCGCCGGGGCCGATCATCGGCGCCCTGCGTTATGACGAAGCCTGTGGGATTGTCGGATTTCTCGGCGAAACGGCGCCGTTGATCCCGGTGAATATCCTGGTAAAACGATATAATGATCCGCAGACCAGGACGTATCGTTGCCAAATGGCCAATGACCGGCTTCGGGGTCCCGCCCTGCTTCAGTCGGCGATAGTCGGCGCCATAGAAATGTACGGCGATATACCTACAGAGCATATGATCCGTTACACTGCCAGTGTAGACGTACAGGGCTTTGAAACGATTCGTATTGATAATATTTCTTCCGGCGCCGGTTATCAGGACATCGTTTCGGATGTGGCGGGAGCGGCCGAACAAGCCCTGCTCAATCCATTCGCACGACCTCAGTTGCAGTCTGTCTCCGTGGAAATTGACATCCGGAATAAAAACATCAGGGCCGGGATCAAACAGGTGGCTCTGTCCGATCTTGCCGTCAAGCCCGGTCGACAAGTCCAGGCAGACATCGTTCTGCAGTCGTATCTGTCGGAAAAAACATATGCCAGGGTGCATGTCGGGATTCCTGAGGATATGGCGCCGGGAACCTACGATCTCTTTCTTTTGAGTGCGGATGAATATACCAAGTTTATCAGCCGGACGGCGCCGCATAAACTGACCGGTTACGATATGCCGACTCTGATAAAAGCCTTGCGGACGCTTTTGGAAATTCGGCGTGACTCTTTGTATGTGGTGTTGTCTTTGCCGGACGGAGGCCTGGCCATCCAGCAGGACGAACTGCCCCATTTGCCGGGCACAAAAATCCTGCTCCTGCAGGATGATAAACGATTGACAACCTCGACCCGACCGATGAAACACTGGGTTATTCAAAGCCACAATGTGGGAAAGGTTGTTTCGGGAAGCCAGACCGTCAAAGTCACTGTGGAAAAGCCATAATCCTGTAAGGATATGCTCATGATCGAACGAATCCGTTTTTTGTCCGTGTTGTTTTTGGTTTCAGCTTGTTCTACAGCGCCGGCGGTGACCAGCAAGATTGTGCGATTTTCCGATGCCGCCGAGTTCCTGAAAGGCAAGGCGGAAAACGTCATTATCGATTCCGAGGGAACCATCCTTTTGGGGAGAAAAAACGGTATGATCGAAAGCGGCGACCTTCTTAAAGAGGTCTGGTCGATCAACGCCATGGCGGTCGATTCCTTCGACAATGTATATCTGGGGACAAGTCCCAACGGGTATATCCTGAAATATACCGAAGGTAAAGTTACAAAACTTTATCCTGTTGGCGAAGCGGAGCCATTGGAGTCCCCGAAGGCAAAAGATCCCAATAGCATCAAAGCCGATCCGATCATCCGGAATGAACATATCTTTGCCCTGGCCTTTGACAAGGGCGACCGATTATTGGCCGGCATCAGCGGCGCTGCCTGTAAACTGGTCCGGTTTGACAGCCGGATAGCCACCCTGTTTGAACCGCCGGACGCCCGGTATATCCTCTCTCTGGCGGTAGACGACATGGGCAACATCTATATCGGAACCGGACCCAACGGTAAAATCTATCGTCTCAATCCCTTTGGACAAGAATCAAAGCTGGTCTATACCTGCAAGGATAAGAATGTGTTATCCCTGGCGGTGGGTAAGGAAGGCAGCCTCTATGCCGGTTGTGATGAACGGGGTTTGGTTTATAAGATCGATCAGAACCAGGGCAAGGCGACGGTGCTCTACGACAGCGACCAGGAAGAAATAACTTCGTTGTTGGTGGATGAGGAGAATCAGGTATATGCCGCCGCCACCAGCGCCGGCGTGATCAAGGAAAAAATCCAGTTCGATCCGATTGGTTCGGAAGACGCCACGGGAAAAACCGAAGCCCGGCCCGATGCACAGGACAAAAAGGGCAATACCGCCACGAATTTGAAAATCCCGAATACGGGGGAAAATACGGTGGCGGCCCCCAAACCGGCCCAGGTCAAACGGGGTGCGCTGCCCAAGACCGCCGGACATGTCTATCGGATCGATCCGCAGGGCTTTGTGACCGATTTATTCAGCGATATGAGCGTGTTTTTTGCGATGGCTCTGCAGGATGAAGAGCTGTTTCTGGCGACGGGAAATAGCGCGAAATTGTACTCCGTTGATGTGAAGACCGAGCAGAAATCATTGGTATACGAGGATACGCAGGCCTCACAGATAACGGCTCTGGCTGGGGCGGGCCGCCAGTTGTATCTGGGCCTGGCCAATCCTCCCAAGCTGGTCAAAATCGCCGATCATTATGTAACGGAAGGGACATACGTTTCCGATCTGATCGACGCGGCGCAACCGGCCCGATGGGGTAAATTTCAGATGGAGGCCGGGATTCCCGATTCGTGTGAAGTGTGGTTATCAGCCCGAAGCGGAAACGTCAATGATCCGAACGATCCCACCTTCTCGGCATGGACACAACCGGTCAAAGTGATACAGGCTATGGATCTGGATTGCCCGATCGGTCGTTTTTGCCAATACAAACTGATATTGAAAACGACAGATGGAAAAACGACGGCCCAAATCCGGGAAACGGCGGTAGCTCATGTTATCCCCAATCTGGCGCCTCAGGTCACAATTGTGAAAACAACCCTGCAAAAAGGAAAATCGGGCGTTTTTCAAATGGCATGGACCGCTGCCGACCGCAACAAGGACACATTAGTATATACCGTTGAACTGCGTAAAGAGGGGCGGGAATCATGGTTTGAGATCAAGGATGAGTTAACTGCGGTCAATCTGGAATGGGACAGCCGGACAGTCGAGGATGGTCGATATGAGATTCGAGTAACCGCCGACGATCGACGGTCCAATACGACCGAGACCGCCATGACAGGATTGCGTATCAGCGAACCTTTTATTGTCGACAATACGGCGCCGCAAATCGAACACGCCACCATCAAGGTCGATAAAACAACGCTCACCGTCGTACTTTCCTTGCGGGATGAATTCTCGGTTTTACAAAGTCTTGCTTACACCGTGGACAGCAACGAAGACTGGATCGGAACCCTGCCGGACGATCTGGTGTATGATACAATAAAGGAAAACTTTACGATCCGGATCAGGGATATGGAGCCGGGTTCTCATGTGATCGCGCTGAAGTTTACCGATTCGGCGGAAAATACCGGCTATAAAACATATGATGTGACGATCCAGTGATTATGCGGACCATCGGATACGATACCATTGTTGAAACCATTGCCAGGCTCTGTATTGACGCTTGTTATGATTTGCCGAAGGATGTCCTGACGGCTTTGGAGAACGTAGCGGTTAATGAAAGCAACGAGCAAGCCGGGCAAATTCTCACCCAGCTTATCGAAAATGCAAGAATTGCTCAGACCGAACGAATTCCCCTGTGTCAGGATACGGGCTTGACCATTGTATTTGTCGAGCAGGGAGCGGATGTGATGGTAGACCGATCCCAAGATCGGCCTGAAGCGACATTGGTTGATGCGATCCAGGAAGGCGTCGCCGCCGGGTATGAAAAAGGGTTGCTTCGCAAGAGCGTCGTCTCCGAACCGCTTCACGAAAGAGCCAACACCGGCACAAATACGCCGGCAATCGTTCATCATACCCTTGTACCGGGCGACAAGCTGCATATTACGATCATGGCCAAGGGCGGCGGGTGCGAGAATAAGAGCCGGTTCCGTATGTTCAATCCTACCGAATCGAAAGAGACCGTAGCCCAATGGATCGTGGATGTGGTCAACCAGGCCGGGGCCAATGCCTGCCCGCCCTTTGTCGTTGGGGTCGGCATCGGCGGGGATTTCGAACAGTGCTGCCTGATCAGTAAGAAGGCCCTGTTGCGGCCTCTGGACTCAACGCACCCGGATCCTTTTTATGCGCAAATGGAATTCGAATTGCTGACGGCCGTAAACCGCCTCGGCGTCGGTCCAATGGGTCTGGGCGGGGATACGACCGCTCTGGCGATCCTCATCGAAACCGCTCCCTGCCATATCGCTTCTTTGCCTGTGGCCGTCAATATCGAATGCCACTCGCATCGTCATAAATCCGCTACTCTTTAAGCTGATCCAGACAGGCATCGGCCAGTCGGATATAGTCCTGCGGAGCAAGCATCTCAGCGCGGATTGTCGGCTCCACCTCGGCGGCGGCGAAAACACTGTCCCAGTTCTCCACACCGGACAAACGACCGGTCGCGAACTTGGTACAGGCCTTGAGCATCTTTCGGCGATATCCCATAAAAAGGTGGACAATATCGGATAGCAGTTTCATATCCCTGACCTGTCCGGCCAGAGCCGGTTCGCGGATAAAGCCGACCATCGCCGAATACACCTGCGGAGCGGGCCAAAACACGCTGGGCGGCAGTTTATGGAGGATTTTCGTAGTTCCGGCAACAGCCAGAATAATGCTGAGAGGTCCATAGTCCTTCCCGCCGGGTCGGGCGGTCATGCGCTCGGCCACTTCCTGCTGCACAGTAACGTACATCTGATCGACGACTGCAGGACCCAGGACCAGATTGGCCATTAAGGGGGCGGCTATATTATAGGGAAGATTGGCTACGAGCAGGAACCGTCCGTGATAATGTGTCCGAGCCTGGGCCACCGCCTCCAGGACAACCGCCGCCAGGGCATGTTTACCTTCCAATACGTCACTGTTGACAATTCGCACATTCGAGGAATCGCAAAGCTGCCTTTCGGCGATCGGGGCAAGCTCTTTATCATATTCCACAGCAACCACAAAGCCTGCCTTTTCCGCCAAGCCCTCGGTCATGGAGCCGGTGCCGCAACCGACCTCCAGGACGACATCGTCCGGTTGTATGTCGGCTGCCTCGATCAGAAGACGCATCAGGTTCAGGTCGATCAGGAAATTCTGGCCGAGTCGATGTTTGGGCCCGGTCCCGGCCGAAGCCAGAAGTCTTTCAATCTGCTGTTTGGTCTGCATCGTGTTTCTCGATAGGAACCGGGGCCGTCTCGTCGATAAGTCCCTTGCGGATCCGTGCCATGCGAATCGCCAGCCGGATTGCTTCCTTCATGCTTGAAGCGTCGGCCAATCCTTTTCCCGCGATATCGAAGGCCGTTCCATGGGCAGGGGAGGTACGAATCATCGGCAAACCGATCGTCACATTAACGGCAGTATTGAAGGCCAGCAGTTTGATTGGGATCAGGCCCTGATCATGATACATAGCGACCACGCCGTCGAATTCGCCCGCCGCCGCCCGGACAAACAACGTGTCGGCCGGAAACGGTCCCTGCACGTGAATACCCTGTTCGCGGGCCAGATTCATCGCCGGGACAATGATCCGGTTCTCCTCATCGCCGAACTGTCCCTCTTCGCCGGCGTGCGGATTCAGGCCCGCCACGGCGATGCTCGGTTCGCGAATCCCGAAAAAATCCTTCAGGGCCGTGTTCAACAGATCAATCGGCTCGAACACGCAGCCGATGGTGAACTTGTTTCGAATCTCAAACAATCCCATGTGGATCGTCGCCAGGGCCAGCTTCAAGGGACCGGCTACGAACATCATGACCTTTCGGGGGCTGCGGCACCGCTCGGCGAACATCTCGGTATGCCCCGGCCAGCGGGCCCCGGCCAGTTTCCAGCTTGCCTTGCTGATCGGAGCGGTGACCACCGCATCCAGGATGCCGTCACGGGCCGCCTCGATGGCGTCGGTGCAGAAACGAAGCGACGCCTCGCCGCTCACTTTGTGCGGACCGTGGATCCAGGAAGGAACGGGAAACTCGTCATAATCGGCCACAGTGACGTTTCGCGGATAATCCCGGCTGAGTTTTTCATGCGGATGCCGGAACCAGAACGGCTCCAGCTCCACCAGATCGGCGGCATAAGCAAGCTGCTCGGCCAGGCCAAAGATAATGAAACGCGCTTGACGGCGGAGCTGCGGATCGGCCAGGGCCTTGACCACAATCTCCGGACCGATCCCGCCGGGATCGCCCATAGTGATCCCGACGACCACCTTCTCATCCGTCGTGTTATAGCCGTTCTTTGGCATGCTCAGAATCCGTACTCTTTCAGTTTTTCGACGGTCAAGCCCTGTTTGTCTCCCAGTATGTGTTTGAGCTGGGCCTGGATCGTCCTTACGAGAATGTCGGTCTCGATATTGACGATATCGCCTGCGCGAACCTGTGCCAGTGTGGTTTCACGAACCGTGGTGGGGATCAGGGCCACCGTGAAACTCCTGTCATCCATTCGGGCGACCGTCAGGCTGATCCCATCGATGGCTACCGAGCCCTTGGGGATCATACCCGAGAGAAGCTCATTACTGACTCTAAAAATCATCTCCCAGAAATCACCTTTTTTCTCGATATGAATCATCTTAGCCAGGCCGTCTACATGCCCCTGGACGATATGCCCGCCAAATCGGCCATCCGCCCTCAGGGCCCGTTCCAGATTCACCCTGGTCCCGGCCGACCAGCGGCCGATGGTGGATTGGGCCAGGGTCTGGCCGCTAACGTCGAATTCGGCCATCGTCCCGGCCAGCTTCGAGACGGTCAGGCAGACCCCGCCGACGGCGATACTGTCGCCGGGCCGGGTTCCCTCAGATAACAGACCCAAATCGACGCAAAGCGTCCGCGCATTCGAGTCACCCCGGACCGAACGCACCACACCAACCGATTCGATGATTCCTGTAAACATCGCCATTGTCCCTAAACGAGCAAACGGAGGCCCGCATCGAACCTCCGCCGTTTAACACTTTATATATCATACGCTTATAAATGCTAAAGTCAATCCTCCTCATATGAAAGGACTTGTGCCAAATCCCTGCAACCGGGGTTTTTTCTTGCGAATCGGGCCTGTATTCCTATAATCACGCGGGAATGAACGGCGAAAAAAGAGAAACAGTCTCTGTAAATTCAGGAAAGGTGAATCATGGCAAACGCAGTGGTCAGTCAATCCGGCGGGCCGACGGGCGTGATCAACGCCTCGTTGACCGGGGTCATTCTGGAAGCCTGTAACCAGCCCAGGATCGACAATGTCTATGGGGCGGTCCATGCCGTGCGCGGGATAGTCGAAGAGAAATTTATCGATCTGCGCCAGATTTCTGTGTCTACGCTGCAAAAGGTCAGCCGTTCCCCCTCCTCGGCGCTGGGCTCCAGCCGGGACAAACCCGACGAAGACTATTGCCGGCGGATTCTGGAGGTCTTTAAAAAGTGGGAGATTCATTACTTTTATTACATCGGCGGCAACGACTCGGCCAACACCTGTTATATCGTCAACAACATGGCCGAAAAGAGCGGCTATGACCTCAAGGCCTTTCATGTCCCCAAAACCATCGACAATGACCTTCTGGTGACCGACCACTGCCCCGGTTACGGGACCGCGGCCAAATTCGTGGCCTGCGCCCTGATGGGCGACGACCTGGACAATCGGGCCCTGCCCGGCGTCAAGATCGACGTGATCATGGGCCGTCATGCGGGCTTTTTGACCGCGGCGACGGCCCTGGCCAGGCGGCGGCAGGAGGACGGACCGCACCTGATCTATATGCCCGAGCGTCCGATTCCCATGGATAAATTCATCGCGGATGTGGATGCCGTCTACAAGAAATACAATCGTTGCGTGATCGCCGTAAGCGAAGGCATCGGCGATACCGACGGCAAGACCTGGGCGGAAAAACTGGCCGAAAACGCCGAACGGGACGCCCACGGCAACGTGCAGCTTTCCGGCACGGGCGCGTTGGCCGATTTCCTGGCCGCCGAGATCAAGACCAAGCTCAAGATCAAACGCATCCGCGCCGACACGTTCGGTTATCTGCAGCGCAGCTTTGCTGGCCTGCAAAGCGAAGTGGATGTCGAAGAAGCCCATGCCTGCGGGCGTCAGGCGGTACTCTATTCGATGAAATACGACAACGGCTCGGTCGCCATCAAACGCACCGGCAACGGAAGCCATTACGGCGTGGAATATTTCCGCACGGATCTGTCGACCGTCGCCGAAAAGGCCAAGTCCATGCCGCCGGAATTCATCAATGCCGAAGGCAACGGCGTTACCGACGTGTTTCTCGAATACGCGGCGCCGCTGGCCGGGAAACTGCCGGAAACGGAGTATCTTGGCACATATCCCATTGTTACAAATCCGTAATCCGGGAAAGGGCCGAGTGTGGACGCCGTTGGAACCGCAAGCAAGACCAAGATTGTGGCCACGCTTGGCCCTTCCTCCAATACCCCGGAGGCGATCGGCCGGCTGATCGAGGCGGGCGTGGATGTGGTCCGATTGAATTTTTCCCATGGGGACCGGGCTCAGCACGAAGCGACGCTGGCCGCCGTACGCTTGGCATGCCGTTCGGACCGGATTGTGGCGGTTATGGGGGATCTGTGCGGGCCCAAGATTCGCACCAGCCGGATCGAGCCCGATGGCGTGATGCTGGAGGCCGGGCGGGAGATTATTATTGTCCCCGGTTTGGAAACAGGGAATGCCGAATGCTTTGGCACAAATTACGACCGGTTTGCCCAGGATGTCAAACCTTGCGACCGTATCTTCATCAATGACGGCCGAATCGCCCTGCATGTGGTGGATATTGCCGACGGGTTGGTCCGCTGCCGGGTGGATATCGGCGGTTGGCTGAAGAGCCGCAAAGGCATCAATCTGCCCGATTCGCAGTTGAGCACGCCTTCTATTACGGAACGGGACTGGAGTTTTGTAGACTGGGCCATTGAAAACGATCTGGATTATCTGGCCCTGAGTTTTGTTCGCAACGCGGCGGATGTGATTCATCTGAGGGAATATCTCCGAACGAAAGAGTCATCCATCAAAGTAGTCTCCAAGATCGAGACGCCACAGGCCATCGGCGATCTGGAAAATATCGTCACAGCCAGCGATGTGGTGCTTGTGGCGCGCGGCGATCTGGGGGTGGAGATGCCGCTGGAAGAGGTGCCCCTGCTGCAAAAGCGGATCACGCATCTGTGCCGTCAGTACGGCAGGCCGGTGATTGTCGCCACCGAGATGCTGCAAAGCATGATCACCCAGCCCGGACCGACCCGCGCCGAAGTGAGCGACGTTTCCAACGCGGTTCTCGATCTGGCCGATGCGGTCATGCTTTCCGGCGAAACCGCCGTGGGCCAATACCCCGTCGAAGCGGTGGCGATGATGAACCGCATCAACCGAACCGCCGAACAATTCCTGCGTCATGGCGAGTTTGCCAATCCTCCCCGGTTCGAGGCGACCGGCGGTCTGGCGCTGCGTGCGGCCCTGATCCGCACCGTCGGCCAGGTGGCCGAAGAGCTGGATGCGGTCTTTGTCGCGGTCTGGACCGCCAGCGGCATATCGGCGCAATTGCTGAGCAAAGCCCGCATCGAAGCGCCGATTCTGGCGATGAGCGACAACGACCGCATCTGCCGGCAAATGGCCCTCCAGTACGGCGTGATTCCCGTCAAGCGGCCGATCCCAAAAACCGTGACGGAATTCATAGCGAATGTGGATGAGATTCTGCTGACAAACCGATGGGCCGCCCCGGGCGACCTTGTCATTCTCCTGGCCGGGGCCCCGTTTACCGAATCGACGGCGGTGGACACCCTGACTGTTCATCGTCTGTCGAAATGAAGTTTTCCATGCCTCTTAAAAACACCGGACAAAAACCATCATCCGCTGTTTCTGGGGATAAAAATACGGCTCTGCCTCTGCTTGCGCTGGATCCGACGGCGACAAGCCCGTCGAGGTACTGGACCGCGGAAGGTTGATCAAGGGCTACGGGCTGGATGTCTTCTTCGATTCCCACGCCGCCGCCCACAAATGGGGCACGCAGTACCGGGATGTCAAGATAAAGAACCAACGCCCTCCGGTCCCACTTATACATAAGGATCTCATTTACTTCATTCCATCGATCCTTCTGCGACAGGAAAGTGTTTGTGCCGGTCTGTCTCTATTTTCCGGAAGCTCTCGAAACCGGACATTCGTGGATAATCTTTCGTTAAAACAAAAAAGGCCCTGCCGAAGCAGAGCCTTTTCGATTCTATGCATATGGCGCGATTAGGCGGGAAGCACGTTGTTTGCACACGGGCCCTTTTTGCCTTGTCCGACTTCAAAAGTGACTTTCTGGTTTTCATCGAGGGTGGCATAGCCTGCCGTCTTGATTTCCGAATGGTGGACGAACAAATCGGCCGAACCATCATCCGGAGTAAT
>JAFGGE010000124.1 GCA_016930745.1 Sedimentisphaerales bacterium | reverse complement strand
CTTTTGGTCGTGATCGCCATCATCGGAATCCTTTTGTCGGTTCTGGTGCCGGCCCTGCAATATGCCAAGGTCCAGGCGACGGCGGCTATCTGTCTGGCCAATCTGAACGGATTGTCCAAGGCATGGGTCTTATACGCCAATAATAACGACGACAACATTGTCGGAAGCGGTACCGATGGATGGGATGCCTGGCAGACGATGGGATATCCGGCATGGAATCCAACAGGGACCATCCGAAAGAAGAACTTTGTCGCCTTTCCGCAGGATGAGAATCACAATTTCCGAAACATATCCCTTCAGGATGAAATTCGCGGTTTGGAACAGGGCGGATTATGGCCCTATGCGGAAAATGAAAAAGTCTATCATTGTCCATCGGATAAAAGGTACCTGAGCCCGCCAACACAGATTAATGCCCCCAACGAAAAAGGCGGTTATCGTACCTATTCTATGGGTTGTCCTATGAATGGATATGCAAGTAATTCAGGTAACTGGATGACAGGGGAATATTATGCCTGTGTCTATAAGACTATGGAGATACGAAATCCCGGCCAGAAAATCGTCTTTGTGGAAGAACAGGATGGCCAGGGTTATAATATCAATACCTGGAATATCTACCTCAATATAGCCAATCGCTGGCCGGGCGATCCGCTGGCCTGTACGCATAACAAGAGAAGCACGCTCGGTTTTGCCGATGGACACGCCGAAAAGCGTATGTGGGAAGATGAGACGAACATCTACCTCTTCGAAAATAATATTAAAAATTCTACGTCGTATCCCTATAAGCCGGAAGAGGGAGTTGATTTGGGCTGGTTTGTCCGTCGCTATATTCCGGGTACAATTCGTCCTGAGTTGAAGGCGATGATGCCTGATTACAAATAAAGTAAAAGTGGATTGATACCACGACAGAGTAAGGATTATAACGGGGGTAAAAAGAAACCGCACGTTTGGTTTTGTTGGAAGAGGCCCCTTGTATATCCAGAAAAGAGGTGTTCCTTTGAAATCCAGACCCGCGGAACAAACACCAACCGGTTTTACTTTAATCGAGCTTTTGGTCGTAATCGCCATCATCGGGATCCTTCTGGCGGTTCTGGTGCCGGCCCTGCAATATGCCAAGGTCCAGGCCACCGGCGCCATCTGTATGGCGAATTTGAATGGTTTGACAAAAACATGGGTATTATATGCTCAGGAAAACGATTCGGATCTTGTTGGATCCGCAACCTATGACGCAACAGGTTGGCAGATTCAACAATACCCCAATAATAATCCGACGACAAAGCGCCGTGTGAAAAATTTCGTCGCTACCCCTCAGGATGAAAATGGTCAGGACAGAAATAATACTGTCGAAGATGAGATCCGGGGACTTGAAAGAGGTGGATTGTGGCCGTATGCCGAGAACGAAAAGATCTATCATTGTCCCTCCGACAAGCGGTACATGAAGGCGCCCGTGGGGGACCATGTGGGGGGAGGTTCCTGGGGATTAAAAGGAGGATACCGTACGTATTCCCTCGGCGCGGTGTACAACGGATTCATGTTTGCTGGAAGTGGTTGGCCAACCGACGAATACAAGGTTACCGTGCACAAGATCAACGAGATTCTAACGCCGGGCCAGAAGATTGCCTGGGTCGAGGAGCACGATGGTTACGGATATAACGGCAACACCTGGAACTTCTATCTCAACACCCTTGCTAAATGGGGCGATCCGTTTGCCGTGGCCCATAATGAGCGAAGCACCCTCGGTTATGCAGACGGCCATGCGGAAAAAAGGCAGTGGCAGGACCAGAGCACCCTGGATATGGCGGCGGCGAATCACAAGGAGTATCCGACCAACGGCCAGACGGAGGATTTCATCTGGTTCCGCCTTCGCTATGTGCCGATGAAGATGCCTCCGGAAATGCGGGCCGTTCGATAGTCGGGATGCAAGTCCGGACCGTCGACTGTGTCATTTGTCTCGACAGAAGGAGAATCTCGAATGAAACCTCGATTTCTTCATTCGTCGCCCAAAGGTTTTACTTTAATCGAGCTTTTGGTCGTGATCGCCATCATCGGAATCCTTTTGTCGGTTCTGGTGCCGGCCTTGACCAAGGTAAAGCTGGTAGTGAGAAATGTAACCTGCAGAACAAATCTGCGTTCCCTTTCTCTGGCGACCAATTTGTATGCGGAAGAAAATGAGCAGAAATTTTTTGCTTATTTATCCGGATTATACATCAATCAACTGGCTCCCTATATTGATGATGCCGACGAAGTGCGATATTGTCCGGCAACAAGAATTCATGCAGAAAATCCCACACAGGGTTACTGGGGTAATTCCAGTGAGTCCTGGCGGTGGGTTAGCGGCACAGCAGAACCGGAAAACGGTTCTTACGGTCTGAGTGGATGGTGCTACAGTTATCCTCCGGGGGAGGCGGGATTTGTAGGTGAATCCGAAAGGAAAGATTATCCGTGGCCCATCTACGGACAAATTCCAAATCCTGCTCATGTGCCTGTTTTCTTCGATTGCGCCTGGGTTGACGCCTGGCCGAAACACACGGATACCATCCCGGCTAACCTGAACCTGGATGATCCCGGAGGCGGCACGGATAATCCTGTCAATAACCACATCCAACGCCTCATGCTCAGACGCCATTATGGCATTTGCAATATGGCCATGGCAGACGGACATGCCGAGGCTTATGAACTCAAGGATCTTTGGACGTTAAAATGGAGTAGAAAGTTTGAAATTCAAAGCGAAGAAATGACTCGAACCGACGGGTCGCCCATATACAAGAAAACAAATTAATAAATATATACATTCGTCGGTATGAGGCAAGGTGAATGTCTTCATAACAGTACTCGAGGAGAGGAGTGCTTATGAAAAAGAAAGGTAAAAAAACGACAGGCTTCAAGGGTTTTACATTAATCGAACTGTTGGTGGTTATCGCTATCGTCGGCATCCTGCTTTCCATCCTTATCCCGGCGTTAAATTATGCTAAAGTTCAGGCTACATCGATTATCTGCTTGTCAAACTGTAAGGGACTGGCCAATGGCTGGTACATATATGCTGAAGATAATGACAGTTGGCTCATGGACGGAGATACAGGAGATTCAACATCCGGATGGGCCACCTATGACAACCGTCGTTGCCGTTTGTTCGTAGCGGACCCACAGGATGAAAACGGTGCGCGCCGCAGCAATACGTTAGAGGATAAGATCCGGGGTTTTCAAAAGGGGGCCATTTGGCCCTATGCAGAAAGCCATAAACTTTATCATTGCCCAAGCGACAAACGATATTTGAAAGCGCCTCTCAATGCAGCATTAGGCGGAACCATGGGGGGCTATCGCAGCTATTCCATTGGCGCTCCTCTGTCGTCGTGGTTTCTGGCGCAATCCATGACCCCGACAGCCAGTACGGGGGAGCAACTGTGTGTAATCATCAAGTATAACGAGTTTGTCTCCCCCAGCGAGAAAATCGTCTGGCTTGAAGAGGCCGACGGATACGCCTGGAACCATCGCACCTGGAATATCTACCTGAACAAGAGGTGGTGGTATGATCCTGTGGCGATATGGCACAATGAGCGCAGTACGTTTGGTTTTGCCGACGGCCATGCGGAGAAACATCACTGGCTGGAAGAGAGGACGATTGAACAAGCCGCCGAGCAAGCCAAAAGCGGATCTGGCAACTATGCCGTTCCTCCGGACCAACCGCGAGATTATGATTGGTTTGTTCGACATTATGTTCCGGGGAGACTGCCGGCTTCATTAAGCGCGTTAATTTTTCCATGAGTTATACTGTATCGCATTTCATGCAATATAGGAACAGAAGGTGGCGAACCAATATAGAAGATATACTCGTCGGCAAATTATTCGGACGGCTGCCGGCGCAGCCGTTTTTGTTGTCCTTCCCCGATGGTCATGGGCGGGCGATTCCTCGCCGGGATCGTCGGTTCGCTGGGCGTTTCTTTCCGATACGCATATCCCGGAAAACAACCCGGCCGAGGCGCCGAAGAATCATTATTTCTTCGCCCCGGCGGCCAATCTTACGACCATCGTTTCCCAGATTCTGGAATATGCGCCCGATGCCGCGGCGATCGCGGGCGACCTGGCCCGGCTGGAGGGAAAGGCCGGGGATTATCGACGGTTCAAGAAGCTTATCGCTCCGTTGGAGGGCCGGATCCCGCTGTGCCTGGGACTGGGCAATCATGACGATCGCGGAATGATGCTGGACTTTTTCGGGCGGCAGATGGAATATGCTCAGGATGTGCCGGGAAAGCTGGTGACGGTTATGGAGACCGGCCCGGTTCGGATTATTATGCTCGATTCGCTGCTAACGACCAATTACACCCCCGGCTGGATGGGTCGAGCCCAACGGGACTGGCTGACAGCGTATCTGGCTTCTTGCGACGAGAGACCTACCCTGCTGTGTCTGCATCATCCGCCGGGAGGCCAATTGCTGGATTCGGAACGATTCATGGAAATCGTCCGCCCGTGTCGGAAGGTCAAGGCCATTATTTATGGACACTCCCATGTGTATGGCGTGGAGCAGGACGGCGATCTCCATCGGATCAACCTGCCGGCCACGGCATACAGCTTCAAGGAAACCGTTCCCGTCGGCTGGATGCAGGCCCGCCTGGATGCCCAGGGCGGCGTGTTTACGCTGCGCGTTATCGGCGGCAGCCACGAGGCGGACGGACAGGCGATAAAGCTGTCTTGGCGCAAGTAGAGGCGTCTAACAGACAGTGACTACCAGGCCTTCGGTGTTAATGTCGTAATCGAAGAACCGGGCGCGTTGGTTGGGCGGCTCGGCCAGCAGGATAGTCCGTACCTGCTGGGCGTCTTCGGGGCTTTGGCAGACCATCAGGAGAAATCCCCCGCCGCCGGCGCCGAGCAGTTTGGCTCCCCAGATGTGAGGGTGGATTCTCTGCAGGATCGCATCGATCTGCGGATTGGTCGAGTCCGGGTCCAGCTCGATATTGTATCGCCAGACGGTATCGATCAGCCGACCGAAATCCTCGTGATCCTTTTTGGAAATGGCATTGGCGACCTCGACGGCGGTCGATTGGATTTGCGACAGGGTAAACAGGGCATGGCGATCCCGATCCAGATAGCGTCCGACGACCTGGGCCAGGATGTTCTTGGCCAGCCGGGTGATGCCGGTGTAATACAGCAGCGTCCGTCCGCTGTTACGGGCCGGGTCGATCACATCGGCGGGCAAAAAGTGGATCATCGGATCGGGCCTCAGGCCGGGCTGGGTGCTGCTGATCTTGCATCCGGCAACGACCCCGCCGATCTGGTCCTGCCAGCCGCCGCCGGTGGTCAGGGCCTGTTCCAGCCGAAGGACGGCGTGAAACAGCTCTCGCTGGGCCAACTGCCGGCCCATCATCCGCTGCAAAAGGGCAACCAGCACGGCTCCCATGATGCTGGAAGTGCCCAGGCCGCTGCCTTTGGGAATGGCCGCTAGGGTCGTCAGTTCGATCCCGCCTCCGAATCGGTCCAGCATTTCGGGCAGGGTGTCGGCTCCGTTCCAATCGGCGATTTCCGAGGAAAATCCCGACAGGGAGATCGCCGCCTTGGCCAGGGCGAACTCGCTCTCCGGATGCTGATAATCCATCAGTCTGTCGAGGGTATCCACCTCAATCCGCGTTCCCAGATCGATGGAAGTAATGCGGATCACCGGCTCGCGAATAACGCGGCCGTAAGCCTGGATGGGCGGCTGGCCGTTCAGGTTCACGGCGACATTGACCACCTGCCCGCCATGCTCGAGGCTGTAGGGCGGGGTATCGGTCCAGCCGCCGCCGGTATCGAATCGGGCCGGGGCCCGGGCCCAGACGATCTCATCGCTGCGCAGAGTGCTGAGAGGATGCGGTCCTTTGCTCTGTCGGCTCTGGAGGATTGTCCGACCGAACGAGCGAAACGAAACGGCCCTGGCCCGACGGCACCAATCGCGCAAATCCTCATCTTCCAGAGCAAGCTCCATGGACACAAGCCATTGCCGATCTCTGTCGCTCAGTCGTTCGTGCAGTCTTGTGAGAATCGCTTGCTGGTCCGATGCCGTATCTCCATAGCGTCCTTCCAGGGCCCCGGCCAGGGTGTGTATCACCCGTGGAAAAACCAGCGAGTCGATTCCCGAGGAACCGGTATCGTAAAACCATCGCATTTCGGAGATCAGGGACACGATCCAGGCCAACGGATCGGAGACGGTCCGCAGCACATGGTCCAACTCCTTCGCGGAAAAGCGGCTGTCGCGATGAAACAGGGACCGCAGACAACGCTGCATTCTCGATGCCCTGCAGAGGTATCGCTGCCGGAAAAAATCCTCATGGCGCACCCGCAGCGCCATTTCCTCCATCGAGTATCGATCCGCATTCAACCATGCTTCTAGCTGTTCGGCGGTCGCCAAATCGGGAGTAAACATCCACAGCCAGTCCAGGCATTCCTCTTCTCGGACAACGGCAGGAAACAGCGACGCATCCCAGAGCGTGCACTGGTCCGGGTCTTCGGCTTTTTCCCATATCTGTTTCGGATCGACGCCGGCTTTGTCGATCCAGTCGCTTAACGGCAGGTTACAGAACGTCGCTGCCTCCCGCACGGTATCCTTGAACTTGTCCTGAATCCCGTAGATACGGATAAAATGGACCTCCCGGCCATGCCGGTCTGTGCCCGCAATACAATCCAGACAGGCTCCCTTGGGCAGAGCAACCAGAAGGCCGATGGCAGCGCCGACGACCAGGTTCTGTCCTTCCAGAGCCAGATCCGCATTGATCCGGCACCCTTCCACCCAACTGTAATGGCCCGCGATCGTCGCCGTCGGGGAAATTTCATTGTTGATTTCCAGACAGGTCTCATACCCCAAAGGACCGGTGTCGAACCGCAAGAGAGAATACCCGCTTTCGACGACTTCCTGGCTGGTTCCGAAATGCAGAAAATCGCAACGCGAGAGAGTGTTCACATGAAAGGGAATCGGTCGGCAGGCTTGAAAAAGCGTCTCCAACAGCGCCGGCGCCCACCGGTTGCCGCTGGAGCGAACCGCTTCGATATACTCCGGCAAGGTCGTCTCTGTCCCCAGCGCACAACACAGCTCACGGTAAATATCCAGCCCCTGCTCCATCACCGCACAGCCCAGCTCTCCTGTAAAAACCGTGCCGTCTTGTCCCGGCGTCTGCGGATTAAACAGATCCAGCAGCCGAATCGCCACCTCCGCATCCAGGCATAATACGCCAAGATCAAGGATCGACTGGCTAAAGGTATTCATCGCGCCCCGGTTTTTCTGTTCTTGTGTGGAGGGCTTTTGCAGAAAGCGTCGGACCTGCCCGTCCTCCGAGGGGACGAACACGCCGTGGCGGCTGGCCTGCCCCGGGTCGGACAGGCAGCCCAATCCGGTAATCCCCCCCGGGCAGAAACGGACCTCATCCGGATTGAAACGAAGCAGAACATCCCCGGTCGTTACGACTATCTGCCCTTGATTGTTTTCCAGCGGGGGAAGCGCCAGATAGGTTGGGATCTGTCGGTCAAACAGCGACGTCGGAAGGCAGCCATCCCCCGGACCGGGCACGGGAAGAAACAGCTTGCCGCACGGCCCATACGCCGGAAGCCGCTTGGAATCACCTCCGGCATGGATGATAAGAATCCGAAGTCTTGATAGGATCTGGCGCCAGTGCTCCCGATCCGCCGTCTTGTGGATGCCTTGTGCCTTGAGAATCTGCAGAAGACAATAAAGGGTGCTGCCGCCGCTGCCGATCCGCCGTCCTTCGGGGTCGGGGATGACCATGACGTGCCGGGCCTGCGACAAAAAACCCAACTGCCGTCGCCGATTCAATTGCTCGCGATAGCTGTCGGCCTGCCGTTCATTTGATGCCGTTACGATCAGATAATCCCAAACTTCCATAGGCGCCGATCTCTCCCTGTTCTGTTTTTCTCATGCGGATGCTGTTTCTGCGCTGCCGCCGCAAGGAACTATCATACAGGACGCGCGTGCCGATGTCAAAATCCATGCGGAGGCTTGACAGTCGGGATTACAAAAAGACCGATCCGGTATTCAGGATCGGTCCGTGGTTCGGGTTTCGGCGTAGTTTACCGTGAATTATTTCATTTCCAGCTCCGCCAGTCGGGCCGCACTGACATCTTCGATCCGTAAATCACCGAAGATCACACGATACTGACCGTCATCCAGCTTCCATCGCAGCAGCACCTTATCGGCATCTGCCGCAGTAACGGTCCCGCCGTTATAGACCGCCTCTTTCCCTTTTGATTCGAGCACGCCAAAATACTGGGCGCCGTATTTCAGGTCCGCTACCCTGGCGTCGTCGATTCGAAACGATGCCTCTCCCGACTTGGCGCTGTAGATACTGCCGATCTCACCCACAACATCTCTTACCGACAGCTTCGCAGGATACTTCCCGTCGTGGATCGCGGCAAAATACTTCAGCCCGTCGACAAGCTGCTCGCCGCTTTCCTGCCTTCCCATTTTCACGGTATACATAAGTGTATAACCTTCGGGAATCATCTTTGAAAATGCGTCCTGCTCAACCTGGGCTTCCCACTGAAAATCGTTCACTACAACGGTCCATTTCTTCTCCCCCTCTTCGTCCGTCACATCCAGCGTAACTTGAACCGGCCAGCCTGTAGCGGCATTGACCCACAACCGCCCGACAACTTCAGCGGCAAACGCACCGTCATCACCCATCCATCCGCCCCCTCCGGGAAAACCCGCCGACGGCGAAATATCACTGGACTCGATACCCTCGACGGCAACACCGTCGATCTCGCTTTTTCCCAGTTTCTTATAGTTCCCCTGTAAAAACGCCTCAATCATAGCCTTGGGATCGCCGTTCTGCCGCTGGATCTCTTCGGTAAGCTCCATCTCCATATATTTCTTCTGCAACGGCAACAGCGAAATATGGGATCTTTCATTTGTAAGCGAATAAATCCGGTTCACCAGCGTATCGCCCATATACAAATCCATCCGCGTCCCGTAATCGTCCGACTGAATCGCCTCGATATGCAGATCAACCGGCTGGCCCATCTGGCTTCCCGTAACTTGAGCCTTATAAACCACCGCCTGAACGGCGGCGACCTGTTGGCGGACCTGGGCCCAGCTCACGCTGTTTGTTCCCTTGAAAATCGCATACCCTGCAAACACACCGATCAGAATCACCGCCGCAGCGGCCAGTTTTGCCATGTTCCTGTTCATGATCTTTCTCCATCTGGAATCTTGCCGCGTTCGAAGCGCATGATAATGAAGGAGAAGTTTCTGTTCGAGCAGGTCCCGATGTGCGTTATCCGGCGCATCATCCAATGCGACGCTCTCTAACATCTGCTCTATGGTTTTCTTGTTCTCGTTCATCGTCTCATCTCACCGTTCTCAACGACCAGCAGCGTTCATCTTTTTTCGCAGCATGCCAAGCGCTCGTGAAAGCTGACTTCGGATCGTTGTCGGATTTTGCCCCAGAACCTCGGCAATCTCGATTAGTTTCATGTTTTCAAAAAACCGCAATGTGATGACAGTCTGGTACTTCGGTTTGAGACTTAAGAGAGCCTCCCTGACCGTACGATTTTCCCTTTCCTCATTGGACTCAATACCCGATTCGCGATCTCGGGCCTGTGCCCGGGCGATCTCCTGCAGCATAACCGCCCGCCTCTTGACCGTTCTCAAATGATCATTCACCGCATTGGTGGCGATTCGATACAGCCAGTTTCGAAAATCATGGGAATCGCCCTTGAAAGAAGATATTTTTTTCAATACATGGAAAAAAACCGTCGACGTTGCTTCTTCTGCGGCATGCCGTTGGAACAATCTTCGGGAACAATAGCGAAACACCATCTCATAATGCATTCGGTACAGCCGGGTAAAAGCGGCGCTGTCACAGCACGCCTGTTGCATCAGAAGATCCCAGTCTGTTTCGCTCCTGGCCAAATCCACGCGTCTCATCGTCCCTATTTTCCCGGCTTCGGCTGTCATCGTAATTATAAACGACACGGCGACGAAAACGTTGCAATAAATCAGGAAATACGGCACACTGTATTCGGACACACGGGAAAAAGTCATTTTCCGTGGGTTGGTCAGGACTCAATAGATTGGGAGATTTACTTCATTTTCTTGAAACAATACAGGTTCTTGTCGCTTCGCAGGATCAGGCCGCCGTTGTAGGCAATCGGGCTGGCG
>JAFGGE010000123.1 GCA_016930745.1 Sedimentisphaerales bacterium | reverse complement strand
GAGAAGAAGAAGAGAAAGGATGGTGTGAAATGAGAAAGCTAGCATTGGTGCTCGTGTTAGCAATGGCAGTCCCGGCAATGGCCGCCGTGACCTTTACCGCCGTGGACAATGGCAGCGGCCAGCTCAAGATCAGCTACACCGCTGATCCGGGCGATGCCCCGCGTGGCGTAGGTCTGCGTGTTACGATTACCGGCGCCACCGTCGCTCCGGATGGAGTCGTCGCTGTGGATGCCGCGTTCAACACGTACATCGACTATGCCGCCTCGAATCCCGGCAACTTCAACGTAGGTGATGGCCATCCTCTGGCCCTTGCTACCGAAGCCGGCGCCCTGACCGAAGCGGCTGCCGATTTCTCGATCAGCATGGGCGTGCTGGATGAGACCGGCAACCAGGCCCCCGCGGGCGAAAGTGCCGACCCCCTGATCATTCTGCAACTGGCAGGTGATCCCGGAACAGCCAATGTCACGATCTGTGCCGATACCCTGCGTGGACCGGACAGCGGCGTGGTAGGAAGTGTTCTGGAAAGCAACCTTCAGGCCGGCTGTATTGCTGTGGATGTTGTTATCACCGGTGAAGAAGAGTGCATTGATCCCACGCACCCGGATTATGCTGAGTGGACCGCTGTGGGCAAGCCCCAAAGTTGGTGTGCTCCCAGTCAGTGCTACGGCGATGCCGATGGTCTGAAAGAGGTAATTGGTAAGGGTCAGTTCAGCGTTGGCTTTAACGACATTACAATTTTGCTGGCTGGCTTCAATAAGCCCAATGCGGATGCCAATTTTGCCACATGGATCGCCGCCGACTTCACACGCAGCGGCGAGGTGATCGGTAAGGGTACCTTCCGCGTTGGCTTCAATGATATCAACATCTTGCTGGCCAACTTTAATAAGGCCGTTGTGCCGACCGATTGCAACGATTAATTTGTAAAGAAATAGACACACACACTTCACTAGTGAAGAAATAGGAATTGTTCGAACAAGTGTTTTCTGAAAGGAGAACGATGATGAAGAAGCTGTTAGCGCTCGTGCTTGTTCTCGGCATGGCAGGAATCGCCAGTGCTGGGTTCGTAGTCACCGGGCCAGATCGAGATCTTATGCCTGGCGAGGCATTCCAGCTCATTGTAAGCGGAATGGTTGCCGATGTAGGCGCAGGGCTCAGTGGTGGTATTTATGGCCCGGTTGATGCAGAATCTGCTGATGTTTTGGTTGCTGCTGGAAATCTTGGTAGTGTGAACTACTACCCAGAGTACGGTGGATGGGATTTTGTTGTTGGTGATGTACCTGATGCCAGCAATGAGAACAATCCTGCCGACGGTAATTGGATTATCTTCAATTTTGCCCCAGCCCCCGAAGGTGAGCATTTCTTTGACATCTATGATTACGGATTCTCGTTCAGTGAGCCGATTACTTCGGTTCGTGTCAACGTGATTCCCGAGCCGATGACCCTGGGTCTGTTGGGTCTTGGTGCCCTGTTTCTGCGTCGCCGCAAATAAGACGACCGGAAGGCAAGTTTAAAACGAAAAGAGCGTTCCTGTGGGACGCTCTTTTTTTTGCGCACTCTCCTTGTCACCCCGGCCTCCTTGTCATCCCGGACTTGATCCGGGATCCAAACTTATGCCTGACAAGCCTTACGACTTTGTTCTGGATGCCGGGTCAAGCCCGGCATGACAAAGAATGTCACCCCGGCCTCCGAGCCGGGGTCCAGATGTATTCATAGAATCTGCCACAAAGTTCACAGAGAAACACTGAGATGAATATAGAATTGTTTTCTCTGAGATCTCTGTGTCCTCTGTGGCATTATCCTTGACAAAGCGGACTTTCAAAGATAGGCTTCCTAGAAATAATGGTATATATGCCTACTTAAGCTACAGGAGAGTTTGTCCATGAAACGGTTTATTGCAATGATATGCAGCGTATTTCTGTTTTCTCTGTGTCTGGGTTGTCAGCAGAATTGCCTTGTCGTTGTCGAGGGGGGAAAGCCCTTCCCTCCCGAAATGGCCGGCCGGTGGAAATCCGACTATGGAGACTGGATCATCGTCTTCCAACCAAATGGACAAATCGAATGGGCCCAGGTCCCCCTGGGAAATATTCAATTGCGCCCCAACCAGGTAAAGCGATTTCCGACACGCTTCGGCGGCAAGGGCATCTTCGAGCCCGGTATCTGGGAGGTTCACTATAATCCTGATATCCGGGAACTGGCCGTCGAGATTGTCGTCAAGCATTTTCTCCAGGATGTCGGAAACCATTCGATGGAAGGCCATCAGACCGATTTTCTGGCCGGCGCCGTATCCGAGGACTTTACCGAGTGGAACGTAGACTGGTCCACGCAGGGCCGTTATATGGCTTTGATCTATGAAGGATGGGACTTAAAAGAAACCAAGGAGTTCTTCAATGCCCCGGAGCCGGTCTATCGCGGCACTGTCATGTTTCGAAAAGTGGCAGAGGACCAGGAGCAGTGACTCAACGGAATGGATTGTAGGGGGACTTCAGTATCGCTGAATCCAATGAACTGGACGCCGTCTCAAGATCGGATTGACAACTATTGTCATGCCGGGCCTGACCCGGCATCCAGAACACAATTTCAAGTCTGTTCATGCCAAATCTGGACCCCGGATTAAATCCGGGGTGACAACAACAGCAGGGATTCGGGAAAAAAAATGAGCTCATCCTGTGAAAAATGTCTTTAGGATGCCATTTCGGGAATTTTTTTACGAAGTCCGGTTAAGGCGCGGCTTTCTGACCTGAATCTTGTAATTGACGAGCTTTCTTGAACTCCAGCAGATCGACGTATTTCTGCATGGCCTCGATTTCCTGGGTACGGTTGTACCGTGCATAGAAACCAATCGCTTTTTTCAGTCCGGCAATCGCCTCGTCATAGAGCCCCTGGGCCTCCCGTGACTGGGCCAGGGCTATGTGATTGTTGACATCATAGGGATTCAGGTTCACTGCTTTGTTGAAATATTCCGTCGACTCCGGCAAACGCCCTGCCTCACGCAGCGTATTGGCAAGGATCACTGTGGTCTTTATCGAATCGGGTTCCTTTACGAGTTGTTTTTGAAAACTATCAATCGCCAGAGCAAACTGTCTCTTTGATTCTTCGGGACGACTTTCACGAAGGATCAATGCCAGATTCAGATGGATGCCGGCAATATTCACCTTCGATTCGGCGTGCTCATTGTAAGCAATCGCCTTTTGAAAGTATTCGGCGGCTTGCTCCAGTTTATTCTGCTGGACCAGCATAATGGCAATTTCGTTGTAGGCCAGCAGGGCCATTGTAGACTCGATTTCGACCAGTTTCCTGTATTTTGCTATGCTCTCTTCCAGATGTCCAAGGAGTTTAGCCTCCTCGGCCTCTTCTTTTAATCGAATGGCCAGTGTGTCTGTCGTGCTTTGTCGGACCACCGGCGCCAACATGTTTTCCACGGGGACAAAATCGTCTGTCATCACTTTGTGGCCGGCCTTAGTCCGGAGATCTTCCAGTTGTTCCTGCGATAAGTACCACATGTCCGCCCCGCGGAGGTAGTTGCCCAGAATCTTTTGCAGATCGATGGTTTTTTTGGCGGCGATAACGACGAACGTGCTCCGGATAGTCCGAGGAGAATCTTCGGTGACGACCGAGACATAGGGAAAGGTTTTTTCCAATGTCGTCACCATGGATCCCAGAAATCGGCCGATGCTGTAGATGTCGATCAGGTTGACCATATAAACGCCGTCATCGGTGAGAATCTCGTATATTTTGTCGTTGAATTCTTTGGTCACTAGCTGATACGGAACCGAATAATCGTTGATGGCGTCTTCGTAAATGAAATCGTACCGGGGAATTGTCTGTCCCGATTGTTGGCGCAACAAGAGCTGATCGACATAATTGCGGGCGTCCATGGTGATACTATTGATTTTTGTGTTGCGGAAAAGCCCGAAGGCCTGCATGGCCGCTTCGGTAACGCCGGGATCGATTTCCACCACGTCGATCCGACTGTTTGGAAAATGCTTTTCTATGTATTGCGGATAGACATATCCCCCGCCGCCAATCACCATAATCGAAATAGGATCCTCGCTCTTGCGCAATCCCTGGGTAATGCCTGCGTAAATGTGGGTATAAAAATAGCGAAGGTCGTCAAGGTTATCCATAACGATTTCACTGTGTTTAAGTTTATCCTGGATGAATAGTCTTCGATCCGGATTTTCGGAAACCCGTTTTACGGAAACATAACAATAAGGCGTTTCGTCCTCGTATAAAATATTCGGATTCGGCGCTTCCCGTAAAGCCAGAGTTGCCCCGGTTTCCTGGGCCCAGACAGACGAGCCCATGCCCAGAAAGATCAGCACAATCAGGAGAATAGCCCAGATATACAGCACCCACAGTCGAGCATAGTACAGAATGGCCATCAGAAGAAGACATCCCGCTACCGTCCATAGAATGGCGATCGTTCCCATGGCCGCGATCAGGTAGAATCCGGCCAGAAACGTGCCGGCGATACTTCCGGCCGCCCCCCAGGCATAGATATCGCCGATGGTGCGGCCGGTAGCCAGACCACGATCCAACGCCATTTTCGCCACAACCGGACTGATCGTTCCCAATAGTGTGGAGGGAACCAGAAAGACCAGGGTCACATGCATAAAGACTCGAACGGGCCAGTGCAGGTGCCACAGCCACACCCAGTCTCCGACGATATTATTCAGGATGACAATCGTTACACAGGCAACCGAGGCCAGTCCGAAGAGAGAGGACAGGGTTTTGCGTGGAGCAAAACGATCGGCCAGACGCCCTCCGATGTAATTGCCGATGGTGATCCCGGCCAGAACGACGCCGATGATCGATGTCCAGGTATAGAGGGAAGAGCCCAGGTGTTTTGCGATCAATCGGCCGGCAACCAGCTCTACGATCATGATGCAAGCGCTGGAAAAAAAAACCGTAAGACTGGGAATCAGAAGGGCCGCGAAACTTTTTACTCGACTCATAACCATTCATCCTTAAAGGAGTTTCAATCCATTGAGTATAGCTTCGCGGCAACCAACTCACAAGCGGATTTTCAATAGTCGAAATACGAAATGCCCTTCGAATCGACCCCTGGCTGATTCAGGTGGAAATCCCGTGTGGGAGGATAATAAATCCAGCCATTCTCGCCGTCGGGGCCGACAAGGGGAGTGGCCGAAACGTTAATCGTATGATTATTTTTAAAGGGATTTATCGGCATAAAAGTAAGGTATTCTCCGGGATCGACAAGGTGACGATAGACCCATATGCCTGTGGGAGCTTGTGAGGTGTCGTTATCAGGATATCCGGGGGGAATCCCGTTATGATCCACGGTATACCTCTCGATAGCCTCACGCAGTATTCGAAGATTCTCCTTGGCGGCGGCTTCGGCGGCCTGCTGGGCGTGATTCTGATATTCCGGCACGACGATCGCCGCCAGGATCCCGATAATCGATACGACGATCAGGATCTCGACCAGTGTAAACGCGCGATTGAACATAAAATTAATAATCGTAATACGCATTGCCTTCTCTATCGGTACCGGTATGATCCAGGCGAATCGTCCGTGTCTGGGCCTGATAAATCCATCCCTTTGTTCCTGTTGCGGCGGGGAATATCGCGCCGTCGGCCACCATCTCAATCGTGGTTAACCCATTGAGAGGATTTGCAGGCAGGCTGGTTAGATACCCCCCGGTCACCAGGGCCGTTTCAAAGTCTGCCTCGCTGACGGCCCCGGACGAGGCTCCGGCGGCATATCCGGGGGCCGCTCCGTTATGTTCCATCCTGTAGCGTTCGATGGACTGTCTCAGGATGCGAAGGTTGTCTTTGGCGGCGGCCTCGGCGGCCTGCTGGGTGTGATTCTGGAATTCAGGAATCACAATCGCCGCCAGGATCCCGATGATCGAGACGACAATCAATAGCTCAACTAAGGTAAATGCCTTTTTCATATCCGGATTAATACCCTTAATTCGTTCCTAAAGCCTCTTTTAAAGTCTTCCAAACGTTGTTATGTCGGTCAAATGAGGATTTTAATTTGCCTTCTGACTCAGGATATTGCATCATAAGGCGACAAGAATAGTGAAAATCGAGGTTCAGCGAGGTTTTCCATGAATGTATTGCTTATCGGAAGCGGCGGCAGGGAACATGCCATCGCATGGAAACTATGTCAATCAAAGGACTTAGGACAATTATACACGGCCCCCGGCAATCCCGGAACCGCCCGTTGCGGCAAGAATGTCCCCATCGGCGTCAATGATACCCAGGCCCTTGTGGATTTTGCCAAACAAAGAGATATCGGACTTGTTGTCGTAGGTCCGGAAGATCCGCTGGCCGGGGGCATCGTCGATGCGTTTGAGGCGGCCGGGATTAAGGCATTTGGGCCTAACCAGGCCGCGGCCCAACTAGAGGCCGATAAGGCCTTTGCCAAGCAAATTATGCGGGCCAATGCGGTTCCCACCGCCGAAAGCCGCACTTTTGATACCTTTGAAGACGCCAAAGCCTATATCGCCAGCCGGGATGAAGCCGTTGTGATCAAGGCCGTCGGGCTGGCCAAGGGAAAGGGCGTTTTTGTATGTAATGATCCGTCGGATGGTATCCTGGCGGCTGAAAAGATCATGTGCGACCGCATTTTCGGACAGGCCGGGGCACAAGTCCTCGTCGAAGACAAGCTGCTGGGGCAGGAGGCCTCGATTCTTGCTTTTGTCGATGGGAGAAGCATTTTTGTCATGGAGTCGTCTCAGGACCATAAGCCGATCGGCGAAGGGGACACCGGAGCCAATACCGGCGGGATGGGGGCCTATAGCCCCGCTCCTGTCGTCACCGATAAATTGATGGATCAGATTATCCGGGAAATCCTGGTTCCCACGGTGGACGGGATGAACCGCAATGGAACGCCCTATAAAGGCGTTCTTTATGCCGGTCTGATGATGACCCAGGGCGGACCTCGTGTGCTGGAATACAATGTTCGATTCGGCGATCCGGAGGCCCAGCCTGTTCTGATGCGGCTCCAGGGCGATCTGCTGGAGATCCTTCTGGCGGTTTGTGACGGTCGCCTCGAGGAAGTGGATTTGTCCTGGGATGAACGAGCGGCCGTCTGTGTCGTCATGGCCTCGGGCGGATATCCGGATGCCTATGAAAAAGGCAAGGTCATTACCGGGATCGACAAGGCCGAGGCCATCGAGGGAGTAACCGTCTTTCATGCCGGCACGTCCGAGAATGAAGGACGGTTGGTTACTTCTGGGGGAAGGGTGCTGGGGGTGACAGGTGTCGGGGTTACAATTGCCGCGGCGAAAGCCAAGGCCTATGAAGGGGTGGAAAAGATTTCGTTCGAGGGTGCAACCTATCGGAGAGATATTGCCGATAAGGCATTGTAGAATGGGATTCTGATCTGACAAAGATGTCGAGCAAGCAAGCCAGAACAAGGTTGAGGCGCCTGGTTCGCCGGCGGTTCCTTCGGCGTCTGATGTGGATCGGTGTATTGGGAATCCTCTGCTGGGTGCTCTATCGCGATATCGGATATCGCATCCTGCTTCCCATCGCCGCCCGTCAGATTCGGGGACTGACCGGAGCCCAGGTGGAAATCGGGAATCTGGAATTTTCCAGCAACGCCGTAGTGCGTATTCATAATCTGACCCTTCATTCCCGCCAGGGGGAGCCTTATGGAGGAGAGATTCTCCGGGCCGATGAGGTGGAGGGGCGGTTTTCTTTCTGGAGCGTCCTGCGGCTTCGGCCCCGGCTGAAATATGTGACATTGCGGCGATTCGATGTCAATGCGCAGTATGATTCCGACACCCGGACGTGGAACCTGGCGGCATTGGATATCACCCGGTCATCCTCCGGGGGCCCGCTGCCCATCGTCCATGCCGAGAATGGGGTGCTGAAGCTGCAGGTGGTTCGCGACGGCGTGGTTCGTCCCCTGGCGGTTGCCGGCATTCGCGGGATGTTCTCTCAGGTTCCCCATGTGAAGAACACGTACAGTTTCTATCTGGGGGCAGACGATTCCCTGGGATATGGAGGCAGTGAACTGCGGGGCATCTGGCAGGCCGGTCCCCAAGGGCAGCTTAGTGTCAGCGGACAGGTTTTAATGGGGCAGACTCCCATTTACGGCAATAGCTGGGACATGCGAAATCTGACTTTGCAGATTTCGTATCAGGAAAATATCTGTTCCATCGACAAGTTTGAATTTACGGCAGGTCCCAGGGGGCATGTTTCCTTAACCGGGACAGTCCGTGATTTTTCCCAGGACGGCGAATTTGCGCTTGAGTTGGAGGTGATTGACTGGCTTCTCGTGCAAGGCAGGGGCCATAATGTCCTGGCGTACAACGACGATGTTCTGGCATCGTTTCCGAAACTGAAGGAATTATTGAACCAGTATCAGCCGCAGGGCCGGGGCGATCTGGAGCTGTCCTGGACGGGTTGGTTGAGTGATCTGGCCGACAGCAAGCTGAAAGGTTTGGTCCGGTGTCGCGATATAACGGTTGTCAATACGAAATTTCCGTATCCGCT
>JAFGGE010000122.1 GCA_016930745.1 Sedimentisphaerales bacterium | reverse complement strand
TTGGCGGTTGTGCCGGTCTTGTCGGGTACGGGCGCCGGTTTGGACCGATTCGGGGTGTTCTTTTCGGCATATCCTGGGATGAACTGACAGCCCATCCAGCAGAAGATATAGTCGATCAGGCTCTTGGCAAACGGGATATTCTTGTTGCTGGTCATACCGGACGGCTCAAAACGGGCGTGGCGAAACTTGTCGACCAGGGTGATCAGCGGGACGCCATACTGCAGGGCCATCGAGACACAGGTGCCCACGACATCCATCAGGCCGCCGACTGTGCTGCCTTCCTTGGCCATCGTAATGAACAGTTCGCCCGGCTGGCCGTCGTCGTACAGGCCAACAGTAAGATAGCCCTCATGACCGGCGACGGAAAATTTATGCGTAATGCTGTTACGCGTCTCCGGAAGGCGTCGGCGGAAGGGCCGCGGCGAGGCCTCTTCGGTTTCGGTTTTGGCTTCTTTTTTGCCTTGTTTTTCCACGTTGACCGGCTGGATGCGCTTGGAGCCGTCCCGGTAGATGGCGATGGCCTTGATCCCCATTTTCCAGCCGTCCATATAGGCGGCGGCGATTTCTTCGGTGGTGCTTTCGCGGGGCATATTGATGGTCTTGCTGATCGCCCCGGAAAGGAACGGCTGCACCGCCGCCATCATCCGCAGATGCGCCATATAATGGATATGCCGTTTGCCGTTGACCGGCTTGAAGGCGCAGTCGAAGATGGATAAATGCTCTTCCCGCAACGGGGAGGCGGTTTCTATGGTATCGTCCCGGTCGATCTGATCGCAGATGCCCTTGATCTCGTCGGGGCTGTAGCCCAGTCGCTCCAGAGCCATCGGCACCGTGCGGTTGACGATCTTGAGCATGCCGCCGCCGGCCAACAGTTTGTATTTGACAAGGGCGATATCCGGCTCGACTCCGGTGGTGTCGCAGTCCATCATAAAGCCGATCGTCCCGGTCGGGGCCAGCACCGTCGTCTGGGCGTTGCGATACCCATGCTGCATACCCATGTCACAGGCCTGATCCCAGGCGTTTTTGGCGGCGTTAAGCATGTAATCGGGACAGTATACCTCGGGGATATTGTACGCATGTTCCCGGTGCATGCGGATGACACTCAACATGGGCTCTTTGTTAGGCTCATAGTCATGGAAAGGCCCTTTTTTCAGGGCGATCTCGGCGCTGACGGCATACGCCGCTCCGGTCATGAGAGCGGTAATCGCCCCGGCCCATGCCCTTGCCTCATCGGAGTCGTACGGCAGGGCCAGGCTCATCATCAGAGCTCCCAAATTGGCATAGCCAAGACCCAGCGGTCGAAAACGGTGACTGTTTTCGGCGATCCGCGCTTCGGGGTAACTGCCGTTGTCGACCAGAATCTCCTGCGCCAGGATAAAGATGCGGATGGCTTTCTGGAAGGCCTCGATATCAAAGGTCCCGTCCGGCTTGCGAAACTTCATCAGGTTCAGGGATGCCAGGTTGCAGGCGGAATTGTCGATAAACATGTATTCGCTGCAGGGATTGGAGGCGTTGATCGGACCGGAGTTGGGGCAGGTGTGCCACTTGTTGATGGTGGAGTGGAACTGCATGCCTGGATCGCCGCAGATGCGTGTGCCCTCGGCGATCAGCCGCATCAGCTCGCGGGCGGAATATTCCCCGACTTCCTGGCCGGTTGTGATCGAACGGGTCACCCATTTGCCGTCCTTTTCCACCGCTTCCATGAAGGCATCGGTTGCCCGGACGGACAAATTGCTGTTTTGGAACATGACGCTGTTATAGGCCTCGTTGTTCAGGTCCCCGCCGTATCCCTGTTCGATCAGGGCCCAGGCCTTCTTTTCTTCCTCGGTCTTGCAGGTGATAAATTCTTTAATGTCCGGATGTTCCATGCGAAGCGACTGCATCTTGGCGGCACGACGGGTTTTGCCCCCGGATTTGACGACGGCGGCGATCTGGTCGAAGACCCGCATGAAGCTCAAGGGCCCGGAGGGTTTGCCCCCGCCGGAAAGCTTTTCGCGGCTGCTTCGCAGGCTCGACATATCGGTACCCGTGCCGGAGCCGTGCTTGAACAGCATGGCCTCGCTGCGTGCCAGACGCATAATATCTTCCATGGTATCGGCGACCGACTGGATAAAACAGGCGGAGGCCTGGGGGTATTCGTAGCTGTTGGTGCAGGCAACGGCCTTTTGTTTTTGGACGTCCCAGTGAAAATTGTGCTCGCTGCCCGTAATTCCGTACACGTCAAACAGCCCTACATTGAACCAGACCGGGGAGTTGAACGCTCCATACTGGTTTACGCACAGCCAGGCCAGTTCATGATAGAAATTTTCGCCGTCCTGTTCGCTGGCGAAATAGCCGTCTTTTTTGCCTCGATCGGCAATGCCCCGGGCCACCCGGTGAACCAGTTGCTTGACGGAATATTCCCGCTCTCCCAGCTCGATATCGCCGTAAAAGTACTTGCTCACGACAACTTTGGTCGCCAATTGGCTCCAGGAGGCAGGCACTTCGATATTGTTCTGCTCGAAGATGATTTTGCCGTTTTCATCGGTGATTTTGGCCTGACGGACCTCCCATTCGATCTGATCGAAGGGATGGACGTTCGGGTCGGAAAAATACCGAGACACCTTGAGCCCGTCCATAGGGGCGGCCTGGCGGCTTTTCCATGGCTGATACGAAGTCGATGATGGACTTACCGTTGGTTTTGACATTTTTTCCTCGGCCATTCTCTACCTCCATGTAAAAAATGAACACATGCTCTACTACAATATATAGCAATCCGTTGCCGTAAAAGCCAACATCTTGTTGGTTGCGACAAACTTTGATGATATTGCCAAACCCATAGTCTGGCAACTAAAAACCGAAAGAAATCCCCTCCTGTTTGGGCTAAGTGGTTGAAAACACGAGAGCTAGGAAGAAAATATTTTTTATTTTTTTCGGCTTTTCCGGTAACAAAAAAACCGCCTGTTTGCTTATAATATCTTCTCTACAAAGAACATACGTGTTTTACGGGAATACGTTCGAGAAAACGGCCTCGAAACACGTAAAAACCACGATATCGGAGTAGGAGAAGCTTGAGACAAATGCCAGACCTCGAGAAAGTCCAGGCAGGAGGATTTCGCATGAAGTGGATGCATTCAGCTTGTCGACTTTTTGGGGAATCGAGCCGAAAGTTCTGTATGCCGTCTTGGTATTCCCAGTAAAACACAGGGGAAATAGTTGGGAAAAATAGGCAAAAAGCCAGAAATTTTCATATTTGTAATTGACATGAATTCAATGTATGCCCTATAATAAAGGCTCCATTTGGTTTGGAGAAAAACGGAGTGAAGGGAGTCCCCTTTTGAAATAAACAAGGACCAGTTGTAATCGGAAACAGGGTGAAATAATTTTTTTGGAGGCAGAGTGATGAAGAACAAAATAATAGTGGCATGTCTTGTGTTGGCGCTGGCCGTTCCGGGTTTTGCCGCCACCTTATTGGCGCCGGGCGATTTCGTGATCGCCGTGGATAAGGACGGGCTGGTTTCCAACAGCGGATATCCTGCCGGGGAGGCTCCTTTGTATGTACTGGACGGCGACTCGGGCACCAAGTATCTGAACTTTGGACGAGCAAACAGCGGCTTTATCGTAACGCTGGATGCTGCTTCTCAGGTGCAGAGCTTTACCCTGACGACCGCCAACGATGCCCCCGGCCGCGATCCGCTGGGTTGGGAACTGTATGGGACCAACGATGCGATCGTCAGCGCCGACAACAGCACCGGGCTTGCGGAATATTGGACTCTTCTGGATTCCGGCGAAGTAACCTTGCCGGATGATCGTTTTATGGTGGGACCGGTTGTGGCTATCAACAATGCCGCTTCGTATGCCTCCTATAAAATGCTTTATCCGACGTTGAAGGGCGGAGCCGGCGAGTTGATGCAGGTTGCCGATGTGGCTTTTTATGGGAGCACAGACGGATCGGGATCCACGGTTTTAAGTCCTACGAATTCGATTCTGGCCATTCATATTGGTTGGAATAGCTCGTATCCCGGCGCTGAAAATCCGGCCAATCTGATCGATGGTTCCCTGAACAAGTACCTGAACTTCGGCAAGGTCAACTCCGGATTCATCGTAACGCCTTCCATGGGAGCTACGATCGTCAATGGTTTCCAGATCACGACCGCCAATGATACCTTAGAGCGCGACCCGGCCACCTGGGAACTGTACGGCACCAACGACGCCATTTCCAGCGGCGACAACAGCGATGGAGAGGGCGAAAGCTGGACCCTGATCGCCTCGGGCGATGTGAGTCTTCCGGATGAGCGGAACATGCTGGCCGATATCGTTAACTTTGAGAACGATATGATGTATGCCTCCTACAAGATGATTTTCCCAACATTGAAGAATGCTGATGCGACCAACTCGATGCAGATTGCCGAGATTCAGTTCTTCGGCATTCCCGAGCCGGCGACTCTGTGCCTGCTCGGTCTGGGCGGACTGGCCCTGCTTCGCCGCCGCTCCTAAGCGATTTGTAATACCAACAGGTAGACAGCATAAAAAGGGACGCCGGCCGGAAAATCGGTCGAGCGTCCCTTTTTCTTTGCCCATCTGGTTACGAAAATTGATCGAAAATTTCAAATTGTTATGCATCCTACCGGAAAGTTTGTCCGAATTCTATATCATGGGGCAGCCAAAACCCGTCTGGAAGAACGGCGCAGAGATCCTGCCCATCATCAGAAATGCAGAACAGGAGCGTATTTATGAGTGCGCCAAGTAAAGCTGATGTGGGCAAGCTGGATAATCCAGCCTGGCCAAAGTCTAACCAACGGGCCAGAACGGAACTTT
>JAFGGE010000121.1 GCA_016930745.1 Sedimentisphaerales bacterium | reverse complement strand
GGAACGATAGTGAAGTACCCTCCGCTGATCTGAGGCAGGGAATGTACCTTTAATTGCAGTGTACAATCCAGTTTTGGGATTAGGTTTTGAAGGATACGATTTGCCCGGCTGCCGATAATGTCCACAGCGGCTTCATCAAGACCCGCATAAACAAGAAATGTATACATACTCCTTCCTTGATACTGCCGGAAGAAAAAAAGATATAAAAACCCGGCTTACTCTTTCTTGCCCATGCGTTGGCGCATCTGTTTTCGCATCTGGACACGGATTTCGGCGTTGGCGTAGCGGCGTTTTTCTTCGTCCGTTTCCGGCAGGATTGGCGGCACGGGCGTGGGCCGTTTGTTCTCGTCCAGCGCCACAAACGTCAAATGGGCCGTCGTGGCGATCCGCTGTTCGCCCGTTGCGGGATTATCCCGTATCACCTGCACCCCCACCTCCATCGAGGTGGCGCCGGCATAGTTGACCATGGCCTTGAGCAGCACCATCTCGCCGACCCGGACAGGCTCCAGAAACGACAGCGAATCCATCCCCGCCGTGACGATCTCCTTGCCGCAGTGTTTCTGGGCGGCCATCGCCGCCACCATATCGATCCAGGCCATGATGGCCCCCCCAAACGCCGTGCCGAATTGGTTGGCCTGGTTGGGCATCAACAGGTACCGCGATTCGACGGCGCTGTCGGCGGGCTTCTTGCCTCTGAGCTGAGTCATGGATGATCCTTTCTGTCTGCGCATAAAAAAGGCGACATTTCTGCCGCCTTATTATAGCCATGTGTTCTCCGCAGGCAATCAGTTTACGGCAATGTGGACCTTTCGCCCCTGGAACTCGACCGTCCCATCCTTCAGGGCGAACAGGGTATAATCTCTGCCCATACCCACATTGAAGCCGGGTTTGAACTTGGTGCCGCATTGCCGGACGATGATCGAGCCGGCCTTCACGGTCTGGCCCCCGTACAGCTTGACGCCCAGAAATTGCGGATTGCTGTCGCGTCCGTTTCTCGAACTGCCTTGTCCTTTTTTATGTGCCATGGAACATTTCCTGTCATACCGTCTTATACTGCCTTATTATTGACCGAGAGCCCTATAGATTACCTTTGAAAGGGGGCTTCGTCTATAAAAATCCGCAATTTTTTTGCCGTTTCTTCGCTCCGGCAACGGAAAAGGCCGCAAGAACCGTTACGAGTCTTTGCCAATATTGAAAATGGCTTTTGAGGTCTCTTCCGGGACAACACCGACCGTGGCAATACGGATTTTTCCTTCCGGATCGAGGTAAAACGCCGTGGGAATGCTCTGAACCCGGTTAAAAGGGGAAGGCAGCGAGATTTCGCCGGCCACGGCGGTATAGTTGATCCCCTCTTTTTGAACAAACGGCTTGACGGTTCCGACCGGCTCGCTGCTGATGGCGATAATTTCTAAGTCGTTATCAGCCATTGCTTTACGTAATTTTACCAGATGGGGGATTTCTGCCCGGCAGGGGGGGCACCAGGTGGCCCAGAATACCAGGAGGACGTTCTTGCCGTTATGATCGCTCAATTTCCCGGATACGCCTTCCAGCGTTGTATAGGAGAAATCCGGCGCAGCATCTCCCCAGAATTCGGTAAACGCCACATCCCATCCCTGCCGCGCTTGAATAATGCCTTTAAGTCCTGTGGGATCAAGGCTTTGCGAAATAGCCTGCCCCAGGGTTTGATCCGTATTGGCAGGGGGATTTTTCCGATAAAACCATATCATCGTTGCAATAAGGAGAACTAAAAGCAAATAAATCGGCCACGCGTTCAGCAGGTTCTTCCTGTCTTGTTCGTGCATACCTATCCTCGATCTGTCAGTTTTTCTGCCTGCGACTGGGAAACAGCCGTAATTAACTACTGTGTGTACGCAGGAGTACCTAACGGGTTCTATCAAAGAAAAGTCGGATTACTTTATAGTTTACCGGGGGTATGAGCAACCTTCCTGTTGAAATTTCGAAGTTTTTCAGATGGTTTTATAGTATAATGCAGAATGACAGATTTTACTGTTTGTATGGTTCTTCGATTATGGCCGAAATGCCGTAACAATGGGGGATCGTAAGGACTCCAGAATATAGGAAAAGCAGGTCCAAGGCACTACAGGTGTGTACGAAGAGGCGCGATATGCCCCAATCGACGGTTGTTTTGCTTTGCGTGGCGATTCTTTTAGGGTCGATCTATGCGCCGTCACCGGCCTGCCCGCCGGGAGATCTGACGGGGGATTGCCGGGTATCGATGGCGGATGTGGCCGCCTTTGCTTCGCAATGGCTGGATGAATCGTGTACCGGTCCGGGCTGCGCGGATTTGACGGACCCGCCGGGGGTGGACTTGAAGGATTTTGAAATCCTGTCGGCCTACTGGAGACGCCAGGGCTATTCCCTGCGGATCAACGAATATATGTCCGACAATGAGACCACCATTGAAGATCCGCAAAAGCCGGGCAGTCATCCGGATTGGATAGAACTATACAACTATGGCACGATTTCGATCGATGCGGGCGGTCTTTTTATCACCGACAATGGCACCGATCTGTGGCGGATTCCGACAGGGGCCATAGAGACCATAATCGTCCCGGGCGGGTATTTGATCCTCTGGGCGGATGGCGATCCGCTGGAGGGGCCGCTGCATGTGAATTTTTCTCTGAGCAATAATGGCGGAGAATCACTGGCACTGTATGAGCCGGATGGGCAAACGGTGATCGACTCGGTCGCCACGATCGAGCTTGGTAACGATCAGTCCCATGGGCGTCTGCCGGATGGAGGCGGGCTCTGGCAGGTTTTCAGCAAAGGCACCCCAAAGCCTCCCACACCGGGCGATATTAATGGGGGAATCGATCCGAGGGCCGGGATTGTGATCCATGAGATCATGTACCATCCCCTGGATCCGAATGCTCCGCTCCGGGAACCGATCCTGGAGGAATTCATCGAGTTGTACAATACCGGAGACAGCACGGTTAGCCTGGAAGGCTGGCGGTTCGGCGATGGGATCGCGTTTACCTTCGGGGATATAGCTCTCGAGGCGGGTGACTATCTGGTAGTGGCGGCCGATACAGCTACATTTAGAACCAAATACCCTCAAGCCGGGGCTGTAGTGGGCGGCTGGGACGGGCGACTGAGCAATTCAGGCGAACGGATCGATCTGATCGCGCCGGACGGCAAGGTGATCGACTCGGTTCGCTATGCGGATGAAGGCGACTGGAGCCGTCGATATCTGGGACCGGTGGATCGGCAGCATCGGGGCTGGATGTGGTCGGATGCCCACGATGGAGGAGGATACAGTCTGGAACTGATCCGTCCGACCATGCCGAACGAGTATGGACAGAATTGGTCGGCGGGCATGATCCTGCATGGCACGCCCGGAGCGGTTAATTCGGTATACAGCGACAATCTGGCTCCGATGATTGTGGATATACAGCAAACACCGATTATTCCTGGCAGTTCAGAAGAGGCCGCCATTTCCGTTACGGCTGTGGATGAGCAGCAGACCGGTTTGACGATTACCCTTTTTTGGCGCAAGGATCAATCGGTATACAGCAGGAATGTTTATCCTCAGGAAGATTTGGGGTCGTTTGCTTCTGTTCCGATGACGGGAGACGGTTTTGGAACCTATGCGGCAACGATACCCGCACAAGCCGACGGTTCCGTAATCGAGTTTTTCATTCGGGCACAGGATGAGCAGGGCAATCATCGGACCTATCCGTCCGCGGCCGACATGGACGGAGCCATGCATCAGGTCGCGAATCTGCTCTATCAGGTAGACGACGAGTATGATCCCCTGACGCCGTGGACTCCCGGAGATCATCCCAGCTATCGAATCATCATGACCGAACAGGAGCGGCTGCGGCTGCGGGATATCGGCAGCCAGAGCAGCGGCGTCGAAGACAGCGACGCCCAGATGAACGCCACGTTTATCAGCTGGGACGGATTTAACACCCAGCTTCGTTACAATACGGGCGTGCGCAACCGTGGTCATGGAACGCGCACCGGGCCGCCGAACAATTATCGGGTCAATTTCCGTCATGACCAGCCTTGGAAAGACGTCAGGGCCATCAATCTCAACTGTCGCAATATTCCTCTGCAATTGGCGGGAAGTATGCTGTTTCAGTTGGCCGGGATGCCCGGCGCGAATCTGAAAGCGGTTCAGGTCTTCGTCAACGGGCAGGATATGTCCTCCGGTTACAGCGCTATGTATGGGGCGTATGTACAGCAGGAAGTCATCGACGCCGATATGACAGAAAGGCAATGGCCCGACGATCCGGCGGGAAATGTCTACAAATGCATGCGCGACGCTGCGCCGGCATCCTTTGACTATCGCGGCGAGAATCCGGATTCGTACCGCATCAGCTATTTCAAACAAAGCAATGAGAGTCAGGACGACTGGCGGGATATTATAGAACTATCCCGCATAATGTCGGTGGATACCGACACGCCCGGATATCTGGATCGCGTCAAACGGGTGGCGGATGTGGATCAGTGGCTTCGCTGGCTGGCCCTTAACTCCTTGCTGGATAACAACGAAACCAATCTATCCAGCGGATACGGCGACGATTATTATTTGTATCGAGGGATGCAGGATACGCGTTTTGTTCTTGTCCCGCATGATCTGGACACCATCCTGGGGCGCAGCGGCAGTGCAAGCAGCGGCATTTTTGATTTTCTGAGCATTGCTTCATTAAACCGCCTGTTCCAGGAACCGGAAATCATGAGCCGATACTATTGGCATCTGGACGATCTGATGCATGGAGCGTTCTGTCCGGAACAAATGGATTTACTTTTTGAGCGGGCGCTGGATTTTGTCGGCACATCCGAGGTCGAAACGCGCCGGTCTTTTGTGCGGGATCGAAACAATTATGTGCGCTCTCTCATTCCTTCGGCTTTCCGCATTAGCGGTCCGGCCCAGGTGAACGGCTATTCGTATGTCACGCAGGAGCAGTGTACTCTATCCGGAACGGCCGATATGCGCCGTACCAAGGCGGTACGGATCAATGGAATAAGGGCTTCCTGGTCGGACCTGCGGCAGGGACAATGGTTTTTTGCCGGCGGGGCTTCCAGCGATCCGGAACGGGTGGTTCGGCGGGGTTCGCTCTGGAACTATCTCGATGACGGTTCGGATCAGGGCATCATGGCCGACGGCGTGAACTGGTTCGGGCACCCGGGGTATGAGGATGGCTTCTGGTCCGGTCCGGCCCCGGCCGAACTGGGGTATGGCGACGGGGATGAAGCTACGCCGGTCAGTTATGGACCGGATATCAATAACAAATATATTTGCACTTATTTTCGTCGGGAGTTTCAGGTTCCCGATCCCTCGGTCTATTCGCGGCTGGAATTACGGATCAAGCGGGATGACGGAGCGGCCGTTTACCTGAATGGCCATCTGATTCTCCGGGACAATATCCAGAATTCCGTGCCGGATGACCAGATTGATTATCATACCTTCGCTCAGGACAATATGGTGGGAAGCGACGAAGACTGGCCTCCTGCAGGACAATTTACGTTGGTCGATCCGGGACTGCTTGTGGCGGGCAAAAATGTCCTGGCGGTATCCATTCACCAATATTTTATCACCAGCGGGAGCATGGATATCAGTTTCGATCTGGAAATGACGGGGTATCGGGCTCCCGACGGGGCCGGCGAGCTGCATCCCGGGATCAATCGTGTTGTCGTAGAGGCCTTTGATGATCCTAATGGCGTCGGTCACATTGTGGATTCAGGGACCATCGATATCTGGTATGACAACGGCGGCGGTACGGAGCTTTCCGGGATATTGACTCAGGATACGGTCCTTGAACCGGATTCCGGCCCCTGGATTGTCACGTCGGACCTGACCGTCCCGGATGGGATTACTCTGGCGATTCTTCCGGGAACGACTTTATTTTTCCAGGATGGGGTTCATCTTGCGATCCAGGGGACGGGAAGAATCATGGCCGAAGGCGCCCCCTTTCAAATGATTCGCATGACGCGACTGCCCGGCAGCAGCGGATTATGGGGCGGCATCCAACTCAATACCTGCATGAGCGACAATCGGATTACCTATGCCGTAATCGAATACGCCCGATCGGACTCGGGGATGGTTAGCGTTTTAGATTCCCAACTCCTGCTGGAAGACTGCACGCTGGACCATACCGGCAACGCGACCACCCGCCCTCTGCGCCGGATTCACACGATCGAGTCCAACCTGACGGTGCGGCGCTGTGTGTTTGGAGATATGTGTCTGCCGGATCAAACGCCGATCGACAACCAGAGCGAACATATCTGGGGCCGCGGCATTCCGCAGGGGGGGTGGCTCCGAATTGAAAAGAATATCTTTGGGCGCACCCCCGGACACAATGACGCTATCGATTTCGATGCGACGGCCTCGCAGACCTCCGTCCCATGGATTCTGGACAATATTTTTCTTGGCGGAGGAGACGATGCGATGGATCTGGAGACGGATGCCTTTATCGAAGGCAATCAGATTATGAACTTTATTAAGGATCAGTACAACCTGGCTTCCGGAGAATCCAACGGAATCAGCGCCGGTAATGGAAAACATTATGTCATGGTGCGGAACGTGTTTCAAAATTGCCAGCACATCGCCCAGGTCAAGGATGAGGCCTTCCTGACCTTTGTGAATAATACCGTGGTCGATACTTCCGGGGCGGCGATCTACTTCGACCTGGACCTTCCTGGGCGGGGACCCGGCCGGGGCGCCTATGTCGATGGCTGTATCTTTACCGGTTCTACGGTGTTCGCCGGGGTGGTCGAGACGACCGAGTTGACGATAGCTCACTCGATCCTGCACAATGGCCTGACCGGACTTGATGGTCGGCCGGATCTGGCGGACAGCTTCCTTTTAGCCGATCCGATGTTTGTGGCTTCCGGGACGGGGGATTTTCATCTTCGTAAGGGTTCGCCGGCCCTGGGCAGCGGTCCGTGGGATCTGGATATGGGGGCTTTTGTGCCGAGCCAGGTGGTGGTCGCTTCGGGGCCTTCTACTGAGACATATGAAACAACGGCGACCTTCGTGATCGGGGGAGCGTTAATTACGCATTACAAGACCCGACTGGATGGGGGCAACTGGGGTCCGGAACAACCGGTCGATACGCCGCTGGTCTTGACCGAACTTTGGGAAGGGGATCATATCCTGGAAGTCATCGGCAAGAACTTTGCCCATGTCTGGCAGAATGAGGCCGAGGCAGTTATCTGGCGCTGGACGGTAGATTCGAGCCGATCTCGTATACTTTTCAATGAGGTATTAGCGCATCCATTGCCGGATGATCCGGACTGGATCGAGTTGTACAATGATTCGGCGATTCCCATAAGCCTGACGGGAATGAGCCTCAGCGATGAACCGGGGCATGCGGACAAGTTCGTCTTTGGCCCCGGAGTGAATATCCCGGCCGGCCAGATGCTGTTGGTGTATGCCAGCCAGGTTCCCATCGCCGGGCAGATTACGCTGGGTTTTGCCCTGGATGGGGAAGGAGAAACACTCTTGCTGTACGACAGCGATGGAACCGTGCTCGATTCGATTTCGTTTGGTCCGCAGGCGCTGGGCCTGTCCATCGGTCGAACCGGGCCGGACCGACACTGGAGCCTGAATGTGCCCACCCCCGGTCAGACCAATCGGTCCCAGCGGACAGGCGATCCGCAGGACTTGAAGATCAATGAATGGCTGGCCGCGGCGGACGTCCGCTACGAAGATGATTTTATCGAGCTGTATAATCCAACCGCATTTCCGATCGATCTGGGCGGGATGTTCCTGACGGACAATCCGATCACGCAGCGGTACAAGCACAGGCTGGAGCCTATGACCTTTATCGATCCGTTCGGTTTTCTCGTGTTGACGGCCGATGGCCGATCCGGTCCGGGCCATGTGGATTTCAGCCTGTCCAGCGAGGGAGAGATTCTGGCTCTGTATGATGCCGCCGGACGGGAAGTGGACAAGGTGTATTACCCGCCGCAGTCGGCGGACATCTCCCAGGGACGCAGGCCGGACGGCTCGGATATCCTGGCCTATTTGCCGGTTCCCACGCCGGGCCGGGGGAATATGGAGACCGTCGTGATCAATGAGGTGCTGGCCCATTCTCATGCCGAGGCGCCGGACTGGATTGAGTTATATAATAGCAGCGACCAGCCGGTCGATATCGGAAGCTGGTGGCTCAGCGACGATCTGCATGAGCCTGCCAAATATGTAATTGCGGCAGATACGATTCTGGAACCGGATGACTATGTGGTTTTCTATGAAGATCTACATTTCGGGAATATAGCTGATCCGGGCTGTCTAACGCCTTTCGCATTGAGCGAGGCGGGCGATACGCTGTATGTACATGCTGCCCGGGAAGGGAAACGAACGGGCTATCGCACATGGGAAGATTTTGGGGCTTCGAGTACAGGGGTGTCCATGGGCCGGCATCCGTTGAGCACCGGAGAGGTGAACTTTGTGGCGATGGCCCAGAACACGCCGGAGGACGACAATTCCGCGCCGGGGATCGGTCCGATTGTGTTCAGCGAGATCCAGTACAATCCGGGCCAGACGGCCGATGCACAGGATTGGGAATTCCTGGAATTCACCAACATTAGCAGTCAGACAGTCCTGTTCCAGGGTCTGGTTACCACGGAAGAGTCGCCGGGTCAGTTGGTGTACGAGATCGTGCCCTGGCGGATGACCAATGGGATTGAATACACGTTTCCGTTGCATGTCTCGCTGGCGTCCGGCCAATCGCTGGTTCTGGTGGGGAATGTGACGGCGTTCCGGGCGCATAATCCAGGCCTTCCAACCGGCCTGCAGGTGCTGGAATGGACGGCAGGGGGACTGAACAACACGGGCGAAACGGTGGAGCTGTCGATGCCGGGCGATCAGGAATATGGAAAGGAACGCTGCTGGATTCGAGTGGATCGGGTGGCGTATAGGCAGGACCGTCCCTGGCCCAAGGCCGCGGATGGGACAGGCCTGAGCCTGACAAAAATAGCACTTGGCGCCTACGGCAACGATCCGGTCTACTGGACGGCGGCGGCAGCCACCCCGGGAACCTCAGGAAATTGATCCAAAGAGACGTCAACGAAGATGTACGAGGCGTGACTGTGCATCGTTGGTATCAAATTTTCACCGGTGTGATAAAACCGCTTGACAATTATCCCTTTTGATCCAATACTAGCCTAATTGTCGGCCTTTGGATTGAGGTGGAATGAGGATCAAATCATGGCGGAAACAGCACGACAGGATGTTTGCATCCTTGTGGCCGAAGACGATGAAGGGCATTTCTCTCTAGTGAAAAAAAATCTTCAGCGGGCCGGGATCGCCAATGATATCCTCCGTTTTGCCGACGGAGAGGCGATTTTGGATTACCTCTATTGCCGCGGGCCCCAGCCCCATCGGGAGCATGGCAGGGCCTATCTTCTGATGCTGGACATCCGGATGCCCAAGGTCGACGGAATCGAGGTTCTCAGGGCCATTAAGGGCGATCCGGATCTGCGGAAAATGCCGGTCATTATGCTGACCACCACAGACGATCCCAGCGAAGTGGATCGATGCCACCAGATTGGTTGCAGCGTCTATGTTGTAAAACCGGTGGATTATGATGATTTCATCGATGCGATCGGCAAAGTCGGTCTGTTTCTGTCGATTGTTCGTTTGCCAAGACTGAATGGACAGGGGGAATCGTTGGGAGCCCAACCGTGAAAACCGAAACGGTGATTGTAGTCGCGGAAGATGATGCCGGACATTTTGCCCTGGTCAAGAAGAACCTCTGGCGATCGGCGGTGCAGAACGAGATTCTTCATTTCAATAATGGACAGGATGTCCTCGATTTTTTCTTTGCCGACGATAACGCCCCCCGTATGGCGCCTGATACGCCCTATATTCTTTTGCTGGATATTCGGATGCCGAAAGTAGACGGGGTGGAGGTTCTTCGCCGCATCAAGAGCGATGAAAGCCTGTCCAAAATGCCTGTGATTATGTTGACGACGACGGACGATCCTGCCGAAGTGGCCCGCTGTCATGATCTGGGATGCAGTTTTTACATTCCCAAACCCTCCGACTATAACAGCTTCATGGAATGTGTCGAGCACCTGGGCGATTTTCTATCAATGGAAGGACTTAAGGTCCCTCTGCTTCAACCGCCGGTGGAATCGCGAAAATCCGGGGGGTAATCCCGTCCCGTCTATCCGCAGGTTTTTGGAGTCTTTTACGATCTTACTGGTTGGCATCCCACAGGTAGAGCAATTGCGGTACCGACAGTTCATGCAGAGTGTCCCGGTCCAGCTTGAGAGATGGTTTTGTTTCGGCGCCGAATAAGGACAGGATCGTGGGCGATCTGTAATATTCCACGACCCGAGCCCGGGAAATACCGCCCAGCGATTTGGCCGTGGCGATGGCCTGATCGATATACCCAACCTGGTCGATCAGCTTGTTTGCTCTGGCTTCCTCGGCCCCGTAGATACTGCCGTCGGCCAGGGTGCGAATTTCTTCCATGGTTAACTGCGGCCGACCGTCGGCCACGAGCTGGATGAAGCGTTCATAGGCGGGGGTAATCAGCTTGTCCATCAGATACTGTTTCTGTTCCTCGGTCATATGGGAAAACATGCTGGGCCAGTCTTTTTTGGGACCGGATTTGATGACGACCGGATCGATGCCCAGTTTGTTTTCCAGCAGATCCCGGATCACCAGATTGCTCATAATCACGCCGATGGAGCCGGTGATCACGGTGGGCTCGGCGACGATTTTGTCGCAGGCGACGGAGGTGTAATAGCCGCCGGAGGTCGCCATGGACTGCATAAAGGCTACGATGGGTTTATTGCTCTTCTGACGGAATTGGGTGATAGCATGGTGGATCTGGTCGCTTGCCGAAACCGTTCCCCCCGGCGTGACGGCCCGGAGGATGACGGCCTTGACTCTGCGATCGCCGGCGGCCGCGTCCAATTGCCGGCGCACCTCTTCGCTGATCTGGTTGTCGATTACGCCCTGCATCCGGATTACGGCGATCTTGGAGGAGGCCGGGCCGTCTTCAAGAATCTGTTCAGGGTAGGTTTGGGAGAGGGTGAACATGCCGCCGGACAGCATCATAATCCCGATGATTCCGAAAAAAAGCAGGACGTTGGCCAGAAGAGAAAACGCCAGCACAATACCCCAGAAAATACGCCAGCCGGAGCCTTTCTTTTTCGGGCGCGGGGAAGGGGTTTGCATTGTGGGGGGAATAGGAGGAGGCGCATCCGTTCCCGATTGTGCCGGAGTATACGTTTGAGAAGGTCCGGGGTACGGCCGGTTCTGCCCTTGTGTTTGTTCAAAGTCCATCGTCGGTTCCTTTCAGAATCATTGGATACTGCATCCTATCCGGAACCTTGTCACTCTGTCAAATCCAAACCCTTGACAGAAATGCAGTTCCTTCCATAATACGTCCGGATTCGTACAGGATAGGGGCTCCTTCCATGGCGGAAAAATCCGACAAAAAAAGAAAAAAAAGAAAGTCCAACATCGTTTTCGACTGGCTGGGGTACGCCGCCATGCGGGCGGCGGTGGCGATTCTCTATTGTTTTCCCGTCCGGACCAATCTTCGGTTTGCCTGTTTTCTCGGTCGGTTGCTGTGGAGGCATTATCATCGAGGCCGGCAGCGGGCGCTGGACAATCTTCGGGCGGCCTACCCGGACAAGGAGCCGGCATGGCATGAGCAGATCGGGCAGCGATCGTTTGAGCAGCTTGTGATGCTGGTAATCGATGTTCTGTTTACCCCTCGTTTGGTGAAACGCGACACATGGGACCGGTATTCCATGTATCACAACATCGAAAAGGTCAAATGGCAGATGCAGGCCGGTCAGGGATTTATCTTCGTTGCCGGCCATTACGCCAATTTTGAGATTGTCGGTTACCTGATGGGATTATTCGGATTTGAGGTGTACAGTATCGCCCGTCCGCTGGACAACCGGTATATCAACCGCTGGCTGTATGGGGTTCGAGAGCGAGTCGGCCAGAAAATCATCGATAAAAAAGGCGCCACCGAGAAGATGGAGCAAATCATGCGGCGGCATGCCACATTGTGTTTTATCGCCGATCAGGATGCGGGCAAGAAGGGCGTGTTCGTGGATTTCTTCGGGCGAAAGGCCAGTTCCTACAAGAGCATCGCGCTGCTGGCCATGCAGTATAATATGCCTATCGGCGTCGGCTTTTCGCGACGACGCGGAAACGATTTTTTCTTTGAAATCGGCATCCAGCGCATCATCTGGCCCCAGGAATGGCAGGATCAAGACGATCCACTGACCTGGATCACGCAGGAATACACACGATCGATGGAAGAGTTTATTCGTGACGATCCCGGCCAGTACTGGTGGCTCCATCGCCGCTGGAAGACCCGGCCCCGTGAGGAACGAAAGGAAAAAGGCCCATCGAAATGATAGGCCTTTTAGGGATTGCCTTATGACAGGGATAAGGATTACTTATCTACTGTGAATCTGTACTCATGAATAAGGTTCTTGGCTATGTCTTCTCCTTTACAGCGAAGGATAAAACCTTCATCCGTGATCTCATAGTCAAAATCCTTTCCGCTGAACAAATCTTTTGGTAGATCCGGCGGTAATCTTCGCGGCAATCGGCCACGGTTTGCCCTGATTTTGTACAGCTCAATAGCAACCTGCATGGCGTTGTTATCCGTACGACTCCTGATCTCGAGGCTGAAGCATTTTTCCATTGCCGGGATTACAGTGAGGGCCATGGCGGCGGCGGGAAGGGTTTCCGCATCCTTATTGATCTGTTCATTAAGCTTATTGATCTGAGCTGTTCCTTCGGGATAGGCAAGAGAGAATGCCTCCATTAGACGATTGAGATGCAATTCATAGTAGACTTTACTTTTTTGGAAGTTTTCCTCTGTCAACTGCGATCGTTCTTCTTCGGAAGCGTCGCTGTTGGCAAACATCTTTCGCATGTCTTCGAGAGATGTATATTTAACGACGACATTCTTCTCCAGTTCGATGCAATTCCGCATTGTCTGATTGTTGGTGGCAACCTGCTCCAGTTGCCGCTCAATCTTTTCCAGAAGAATCCGATCTACAGGCATTTCAGCCAGTGTTTTCGTTACAACCTTATTGGTCAAAGCTTCCAAAGCAATACCGACAAGATTATGAATGAGGGTGGCATCGGTCCGAATGTGACGAGCCATGGCATAGGCTGTCTCACATCGTTGGATGGCCATATTCCAATCCTTCTCGCGGATATGGATAACGGCATCGGCAAGGACAATCCTTGCAAGATTTCGCATGTTGGACAGGACCGGTAATTCCAGGTTAAATCCCTCACGGTAGTCATTCCCCCAGTCACATGCCTCAATCCGGCCGGCCTCGGCAAGAATCTTGATGGTGTTGACCTCCTCCTTAATATAGTGGATGACTTCGTCAGTGGGCTCGACTTTACAGGCCGCCACATCCGCTACGGTTTCTGCCAGATCGCCCTCCGTATGCTTATAGGTCAGGCAGGTTTTGTAGAAAAGTACCGCCGCATTATCAGGTGGATACGCCAGTACATCCGCTTGTGATATTATGAATGCCGCTACAGTGAGTGCGACAATAACAGAACATGTATTTTTTGTATTATGTTTCATACGGTTTTCCTTTCCGGCATTTTTACATCTCATTAAATAATTCATGTATTGAAACACCATTGGATCGCGATCCCAATTTGGAGTATGCCTTCTTGTATTGCTTGTCTACTGCCTCTAAACCACCTTTGTCATAGGCTACGTGTAACGCCAGCAGGCTTATCTCAGAGACCGATGAGAGATTGATTTGTGATTTTCGCATGGTATCTTTCGGAGAATGTGTTGTCATGATCACGTATAAACTCACAGCGATAAGTAAAACGGCTGCCGCGGCAATTCTCATCCATTGCATCTTCCAGGTTGTCCGGCCGGATGCATGCCGGGCCTTTGTCTGTGTCTCAAAAGTACGAATTTGATTTTGATGGGTTTGTTTCCAGTCCTCGAAATCCAATTCAGGGCGTGCGCCTTTAATGCTATTTTCCATCATAGTATCAAGAATATCTTTCTTCTCGGTTCTCATGGTTGGTTCTCCATAAAACCGTGTCGTTTCATATATTCGGCGATCTTTCGTTTGGCACGAGTCAGTTTCCCATTGATCGCTGCAGGCGTCAGTCCCAGAACGGCCCCGATTTCTTCATAGGAACAACTGTCAAAATAACGCAGTGTGACCAATTCTCGATATACAGGATTTAACTGCCGGATCGCCTGTTGAACATTCTCCTGTATCTCGCTCTGATCCTTGTTTTCCTGCGAGAAAGCCGCAATTTCATTCGGGTCTACGGCTATATTCTTTCGCCGGGCAATATCGTCAGCCGCATTCCGTGTAATCCGACCCAACCAGAAGGCAAATCGCTCTTTCCGTCGTAGCATGACCAGGTTGACCAAAGCCCTGGACAGTGCTTCCTGAGCAGCGTCTTCAGCCAGATGTCGATCATTCAACCGGCTGTATGCGATGGCTACCATGGCTGAATAGTATCGCCGGGCAAGAGTGCCGAAACTCTCAATATCCCCATTCAGTGTCGCATGAATCAGTTGTTCGTCAAATTTTTTTCTCACAGTCTCCGTTTCCTGCCACCTGAGCCACTATATTGACGGATGAAACCTCCGAGAATAAGCGCAGAAAAGGGCAAATTTTTATACCCTGCCATATTAAGGGCATTTTTCAACAAAAAAAGCCCATTGGAGGGTATCAATGGGCCTATTGCGGATTTGCATAATTGGAGATGTTTCAGGGCAGGGCAATCAAATCTTCCGGTTCTGACGTTTCTGCCTTACTGAAGGCGTCGGTCGTTTCCTTCTTCCTGAGTTGGATTGCCTGGCGGATCAGGCCGGCCAGTTCTTCGATATTTTTGTTTCCTGTCCATTGGTTTTGAATTCCTTCGATTTTTTCCTGTACTGAATCCAGCGTGGCTCCGCCGGCCCAGGGACTTTTACGAAGAATTTCGGCGAATTCTGCAATGGTTGTTGCCAGTTGAAGATCCAGAGGTGATGTGTTGAAATCCTCATGGAAATCTTCAGGGCCGATCCCGGCGACAACCTCGATTGTTTCGTCCGTATCAGGGTCTTTGTATCGTATATGCATTTCAGCAAGTCGATGGCGCGGCTGATCCCACAATTTTATTTCGTACAATGCCGTGCAGGCATGCCCGGCTCCGATCTCGCCTCCATCCTGCCTGTCATCGCGAAACTTGTCATCGGGCACATCCCGATTTTCATACCCGATCAGACGATAGCTTCGAACCACCTTGGGATTGAAATCCACCTGTACCTTCACATCCCGTGCGATCACCTGGAGTATGCTTGTCAGGCTTTCTCCGAAGAGGCGTTGGGCCTCCCCGAGTGTGTCGATATAAGCGTAGTGGCCGTTGCCCTTATCGCCTAACTGTTCCAGTAAAGTATCGTTGTAATTACCCATTCCGAATCCCAGCGCCGACAAGGTGATCCCGGCCTTTGTCCCTTCCTGTATCGTTTGGAGAATCTGCTGCGGTCCGGTCTTTCCCACATTGGCCACGCCATCCGAACAGAGAATAACACGATTGATATATCCTTCCCGAAATTCTTTTTGGGCCATTTCATAACCGATACGGATTCCTTCTTCGGCGAATGTCGAACCGCCGGCTTTCAGACGGTCGATGACCGAGAGGATATGATCCCGATATCGCAGGGAGACGTGATCCATCACTTTTTGGCCTCTTGAACCATACGTCGCAATGCCGATCCTGTCGTCCGGGTGTAATTGATCGACCAGTATCCGCAGCGATTGCTTGACCAGTCCCAGCCGATTTTCACGATTCATGGAGCCGGACACATCGATCACAAATGTCAGTATCGCCGGTTTGCGGAGCTCTGACGGAACTTGCTGACCTTTGATTCCGATCCGCAGGAGATAGCTGTTCTTTCGTCCTGAGCCGAAGGTCCACTGCGCAGCATCCGCAAAAACGGCAAATGCTTGTTCCTGTGGCGCCGGGTAGGCATAGTCGAAATAATTGACGAATTCCTCGACGCGCACCGCTTCGGCGGGGGGGATATGACCGTCTCGAAGATATGAACGGCAGATGGTATAACTGCCTGTGTCCACGTCAATGGCAAAGGTGGACAGGGGATCGTCTTCGGTATCGATGAATGCATTCACGCCATAGTGGCGAAAAAACATCGCATCCGCCGGCTCGCTATTCGGGGGCGTTGTGCCTCCATGAGCCATCGGCTGTTTCGCTGGAGGCGTTGGTTCGGAGCGAGGAGCAGGTTGTGCAGGCGGTAATGTCGGGCGGCTTTTGGCTTGCGGCTCCGGCTTGATTGTCCTATCAGACAGGAGTGAGGGACGGACCTGTTCTTTTAGGAAATCTTCTGCGGTCTGTCTTTGTGAATGAGGACGGGGAGGGTGTAAATGGAGATTTTCCGGCGTGCCGACAAACATCGGTTTGGGCAGTACAATTGGAAGCGGTTCGATTTTCTGCTCCACCGCTTGTTTGCTTTTTGATGCATCCGTCGGGAGCCCCCAGGCCTCGACTTCAATGTAGTGGTTCAGATCGTTGGCGGTGTTGCCCTGGGAAATCAGGCGAACATAACGGGCGGTATATCCTTTGGCATCAATCAGCTTGCCTTCGTTGTTTTCCACATAATGCAGATCGGTTCCCGCGCCGAGTCCTGCTGAGTTGTCATGGTCATTATTAAAGAGGGTTATGGCATTAATAAAGTCCGGATCGGTCGAGACCTGCACGACGACATCATAGTAGACACGGGTCTGCTTGTGGAAGTGCCAGAACAGAATAGCGTAGATGTTGTATTCGGCTTCGAGATCGATAGTGATCGACTGTTGGAACGGACCCAGTTCGACATAGCTTCCATCGGCGGCTTCCTTATCGCCGTCTGTGATCATAAACAGATCCCCCATGATCGGCATGGGATCGGTGGATGCGACGGGCTTTCCCAGGGCGACATTGGTTGTGCCTTTTGGGGCGTAAAAGGGTGGACGGCCCTGATTTCGCGGCTTTTCCAGACGCGGAACTCCCTGGAGGCTGGCAGGTGTGCCTACGAACATGGGTTTTGGCAGTTCCAGTGGCAGGGCGGCCATTTCTGCTGTTTTTGGTTTGACGTCGCTCGCAATCTGTCCGGTCGATTTCGAGCCTGTCGCTGTCGGAGACTTGGACTGATTGTCTTTCACGGACAAAGACTCTTGCGTCGGATCAGGCGGCCCGAACAGGATCACGCCGAATGAGATGAGCAGTACGGCCGCGATGGCGGTGGTAAGCTGGAGTATCGTTTGCATGGTTGTCCTTTCCTTTGGCCCGGCCATTGCAAGACGAAGGAGGGCTTCTTCGATCAGTTCTTCTCGAAACGCCTCGCTCGGTTGCGGTTGCTCTCTGGTTCGTTTGATCAGCCGGGCGATATTTTGTTCCAGTATCGGTTTTGATTTCATGGTTTCGGCCCCTTTCTGAAAAGAGGCTCACTAGTTATAAGTTTGTCGCGCAGATGGTTTCTTGCGCGATAGAGCAGGTTGTACACAGCCTTTTCGGTCAAGTTTATCTTTTTGGCGATTTGCCTGGCCGAAAGATCCTCGTGATACTTGAGCAGCAGCACTTCCCGTTCTTTCTCTTCCAGTTGCTCCATGGCGGCCCGGACCAGTTGTTGTGTTTCTTGTTGTTCCAGCAGTTCATCCGGCAGCAGAGCTTTATCCATTCGCTTAAGGGAATCGAGCCTTTCTCGCTCTTTGGTTTGCCGCAGGACGCGCTGTCTCATTTCAAGAGCCAGGTGATTTTGCGCGATAGCGACCATCCATTGCTCTAAAGAGCCGCGCGTCGGATCGAACTGATGAATCTTGCGTACGGCGTCGAATACAGTCCGCTGCGTCAATTCCTCGGCGAGAGCGGCATGGATACCGCGGCGAACCAGCATCCGGTACAGAAGGGGGATCACGCGTGTCAGCGCCGTCCGCCATGGTTCGGGATCGTGGATATCGAATGCCAAAGAGCCGTTTGCCTTGTTTGCTGGATTGGCTGCCATCAAAGGCCTCATCAAAGCCGGCTTCTATAAGATCTATGCGCTGGGCCCGGAAAGTACTCCGGTTTTTTTGCGATTTCCCGCCGGCACAGGAAATCCTCCACTCTTCAGGACGAATGAGACAGCCCTGACATGTCAATTTGTCTTTTGCGGAAGCAGATTGACAGTTATGGGCCGGACGGTTAGGTTGAATACAAGGATGGGATAGCCTCAAACCGGCGGAGCTCGACAAGATCGTCCAGCCTGTTTGAGAAAGTAATTAGTGGCTGTCTCCTATTATCTGGTCAAAGGAAAGGAATACCATGTTCAAGGTTTTGTACTCGTACTGTATTGCAGGGATGTTTCGTCATGCCTGGATAATGAGTCTATGGGGATTAACCCTGTTTTCTTTAGGAACAACGATGGCCGCCGAACCGGAGGCCGGCGGGACAAGCGATAGAAAGCCGGTTACCCTGCATGTTTCTACGCTGGGTGACAACAGCGACGGCAGCACATGGCGGAAGGCGTTTCGCACGATCCAGGCGGCACTGGATGCCGTACCCGATAACCAGGGTGGACACCGGATCCTTGTGCGGCCGGATACCTACGTGGAAGCCAATCTCGCCCCGGCCCACAATGGAGCGCCCGGCGCCTACAACACCCTGGTCGGCGATTATGACGGCCGGCTCGGCTCCGGCGCCAAGGGCTGGGTGGTAATTGATTCCGGCGATCCCGAAAAGGGCTTCAAGAGCTGGGACTGGTGGGGCCCGATCCGCTCCTCGGATAAGCACTGGCCCCACGGCAACAACCAAGAGACGTTTTCCAGCATTATCTGGGATCGATGGAAGCTAAGTCATCTCTATGTGGCCGGCGGGGACGGGGGTTTTTTCTTTGACCTTACCGACAAAAGCGGAGAAGGTTTCACCGTGGTGATTGAGGATTGCGTGGGGACAGGCAGGGCATTCGGCGGCGGCGTAGCCTATCCGATGGTCCGCCCGAACGAGCCGAGCGTGTTTCGGCGCTGTTACTTTCTGGCGCTGGACTGGGTGGGCGATACGGCGGCGGTCCTGGTGGGCGGCTGGGAAAAGACCATGCCCGAATATCCACATGCGGTCTTTGAAGACTGTACGCTGGTCCATACCGACAACGCCGTCGCCATATCATACGCCAGTCACTGCGCCCGGGCCCGGTTCAAGGACTGCCGGATGATCGTGCTGAACTTTACTCAGCCGGAAATGGGCGGAAAATCGACCGGCATCATTTGCACGCAGGGTCATTCGCCGAGCGGGAAACTCCACGTCGATCTGGAGGATTGTATTATGGCCGGCTACAGCGTTTTCACCCCCGGCCCGGATTCCGAAGCGGTCAGCTACACCACAAAGGGTAAGGTGCAGGCCTACGTTCAATTCAAACAGCCGGTGCCGGATGGCTTCGAGCGTCTTGGGCTTTGGCCGGTCGAGCTTTTTTCCCATATGGCCCCTCCGTAAAAGTGGGCGATTGAAAGATGGATTGGTTATAAAAACCGCAAAGAAGCCGATATGCCCGAATAGAATTATGCGTTCAATTTTGTTTCTCTTTTTGCTCTTTGCGCTTCCATCAACAGGCCTCTCGATTACCGTCTCCCAGGATTTCCTTACGAAACAGGGCCACGGATTCGATATCGTAGTATTTCGCCGTCAATGTCTCTGTTGCCCATAACCACATTCGATACGGCATCAGAATTTCACGGAAAAAGATTATTTTCGACGAATCCGCCAATTTCATTCCGAAAAACTGTCCGGTTCGCAGCAAGACAGAGCCGATCCCGTTAAAAATATTATACGCGCGTATTTTACCGCGCGAAATTTCGTATTTCCGACAGAGGTATCGAAAAAACTCTTCCCGCAACGCCGGATTTCGCGGGTAACGATAGACGCTTACAATCGCCTTTTTATGGATGCCGTACAAATGCCGAGGCACATTCATTGAATCGGCAATGCGTCGGGCGATCGGACGGTCGTATTCTTTGCCTGTTCGCCAAGGCTTCATCTCCTCGGACATGGTAATGGCATGGATATCCCTAATTTTGTCCGCCAGGAGAAAGGGAATTGGCGCGCTTACAAATCCACATACGAGGCGATATTCCATAAGGCTCATTCCGCACAGGCTTTGCCGGATCACCTGGTCCGTTAAACACTCCGACGGCACATCAACGCCCCAGACTGTATCACCATGATAACCATTGCAAAGAATTGTCAGCTTACCGGCATGATTTTTTTTAATGTATTTGAATATATCGAACAACATGATTTCGTTTACGGTTCGACTGTCTTGTTTACGTACTCCTTTGGCCAGCAGATAGATCTCGTCTTCATCCACGATCGCACTGCCGGTATTGACCTGTCGGGCTTCCAGGTTCAATGCGGCCGCTACTGGGGACCCGTCGTCGCCACCTCTCCGGGTAAATCCAGGGAGAAATGAGTTCGACTTTTTGCTGACAAAGACCTCCTTTACGCCCACTTTCTTAATAAGGCACGCCACGGCGGTCGAGTCGAATCCGGAAGATAAGGTGCCGTACATCACGCCAGGACATCGTCTTTGGGGATCCGAAAGATTGTCGGCCATCCGCTGCAGAATGCGTTCCAGCGTTCCCATATAATCCTGATACGTTCGAAATCTGGTTTCCGTTGTCGGAATATGGAAGGAAATCTCCCCGTTTTCCACCCGGATCGTTTCATAAAAGACCTGGTAAAATTCTCAATGCGCGGGTGAATTACTCTAAATGTTCTGTCGTATGTCTTGACGCCGCTCAGGATGCTTGTGAATTCCCGATGGTAGTCGTGTGCTTCATCCAGTTCGGCTCCGGTAATCGCCGACAGAAGCACAAGGCTGTTGGAAACCCATATGCACCCGGCGGTTCGGTAAAACAAGAGTCTGGCCTGATTCGAACAAGAAGTCCGGAAAAAGACTTTGCCCTCCTCGATGCGCAGACCGGTTCCAAAAAAATGGCCGGTTTTATGAAAATCCCCTTTCGTATATTCCCCATCCCAAATTCCTTCCACCATCCATTCGGGGCAACGCTCCACATCCGAACCGCATAAGACACGAACCTGATTATCTGGGGCCACCGATGCGACCCATCCAAGACGAGGAAAGGAATCGACTACCTCATATTCTATGTTATCCAAAACAGCGTCCCTTTCAGAGAGGTACATTCCAAACGGCAGTCTTTTATTTCTCCGAGGCGATCCAATAATTGTAAGGATACACTTTGTCTATTACTCTTTTTTCGGTATAATTTTAGCCTCATATAAAAGTTTCTTCAAAAAAAGGATTGGGGAGTCTTGGCTATGTTTATCGTGGATCGCAGGATTGCCGAATGGCGTAACGGACTGGCCGAAACCGGTCGGTTTACCGCCGCTAATCTGGATGAACTGGAAGCCCATGTTCGCGAAAAAATGGAGGAGCTTCAAACGCTTCCGCTCAGTGAAGAGGAGGCCTTCCTGGTGGCCAGCCACCGACTGGGAGAGAAGCGGGACCTTACGGCCGAGTACGACAAGGTCAACAGCGGCCTGATCTGGTCGCATCGTTTCTTCTGGATGATCGTCGGCGTGCTGGCTTTTGCAGCCATGAGTGCCCTGGCAGGCGGGGTATCAACCGTTTTTGCCACGCTGGGGGCGTATGCCGGCGCCAATCCCAAAGCGATTGGATTCGTCGCCACAGCCTTCAAAGCGGTTGTGATCCTGGCTGGGCTGGGATTTGTGTTGTGGGCCTGCCTTGCTGTACGTTCGGGTTCGACGGCGGATAACCTGACGCGCGGATTGTTAATCGGCCTGATCGCGTTTCTGCCGGTCCTGTTCGCCACGCGGATGCTCTCGCCCGCCCTGGCAGCGAGGTTCATGGGCCCGTCGCAATACGGTCAGATGCTTATGGTTATGAATTATCTGTCCATTGGCCTGACGGTCCTATGTTATATCGCTATGATTGTGCTAATGCTGTGGCTGCGTAAGCGAAGCACCGGCCTGGCGGCATGATAGTCAATTTTACATGCCTGAAACGCCCTGCAGTTTCAGTTGCCGGCGGAGCACTTTTTTGGCGCGGGAAAAGCTGGCTCGCGCATTGATTTCCGTACAGCCAAGCCGGTCACTGATCTGGGCATAGGACAGGTCTTCATAATAACGCATCGACACGATGGCCCGGGGAAGTTTCTTGAGTTGCGTGACGGCCTTACAAAGCTGCTCTTTTAGCTCCCGCTTGAGCAACGATCGTCCTGCATTGTGCGAGTCATCATGGAGCAGTCCATCCAGATGGTTTGGCTCCATCCCGGAAAACCATACGGTCGCATGCCGGCTGCGATCGCGAAAGTGATTGCGGATCTGATTGTGCGCAATGCGATACAGCCACGGCCAGAAGACCTTGACATCTCTCAGACGAGACAGCGATTGCAGCATCCGCAACAGGGTTTCCTGCAACAGTTCCTCGGCCAGTTCCGGATCGGGCAGATGCCGCATGAAAAAGGAACGAAGCCGTGGCTGTACGCGGAGTGTCAGCTCTTCGATACAGGTGCGGTCTCCCTCCTGGGCCCGTGTCACCAGCATGACAAGCGATTCGTCGGCCTCTCCGATCCTACGTTCCTCCTTGCGCCTCTTACTTGTTGTGCTCTGTTTTTCCTGTGATCTGCATTGCGTAACCATTCCTCAGTCTCCCTTCGTTTTCGCTGCCGATCCAAGTCGCCTGTTCCTATTGTGCCAATGATTGTGACCGTTTTGTTACGATCGGATGACGGTTTGCGCCTTTTTGCTTTTGTCCGGGCGGTTTGCCGGTTTTCACGGTTGACCGCAGGTATCACTTGGAGTACATTTTCGTCATCGCACCATCAGCGAACACGTTTCAGGATAGGCGGTTATTCATCTGGACGGTACATAATTACGCGACTGTTTTTCTGGCTCTGTATGGAAGGGAAAGGACGGGATTATGCAGGATGAGTACCTGCTGGTGCAGGATCTGCTGAAAAAGCACAATATCTCGGTTTCGGCGCTGGCGGACCGGGTGGGCATGGCCGATTCGACCATGTACGAATATACCGGCGGACGAAGGAAAAATATACCAATCTGCGTCTGGCGGGCCTTGTTTGAATTGACCGAGGATGTGCGGATTCTGGATCTGGTTGTCGGAAATGTGGAAATTTTCGTCGCTCCCATGCCCAAACCGACGGGCCAGGAGTGCACAGAAGACACACTGAAGCGGCTGATCGAAAAGAGAAAAAAGGATATCGAGTGCGAGACGGCGATCCTGGATATCCTGGCCGACGGCAGGATCGATCAGGAGGATTGGCGGGCGATTGAGCAATATCGGGAGGCGCATCCCGACGCCCTCATGCTGGATGCGCAAATCTACCAGACGATCATGACCCGATACGAAGAATCTCTCCGACGGGAACAATCCTGATAGTACGAAAGCAAAACCGACATTCCAATGTAGAATGCCGGTCTTACCCGGAGGAGGAATGATTTTACCTGTCCTGTACTGGTTTTCCGCGTGTCATCGATCCGTCAATGGCAGTTTTATGTCTGCATGGCGGGCGCTTTACGCTCGTATTCCAGCAATGCCTGAAAAAGCCGGTCGAAATTATTTTCGAACGCATCGGCGTTCTGCCGCAGGGCGTCGAACCATGAATCCGCTTTGCCGTCGCCGGCCGGAACGGGATTGAGCGTATCGCATTGGCGACAAACAACATTATGTCCGGCATACTCATAGGGAACATCAAATGTATTCCCGCATTTGTAGCATTCCAGCTTATTCATGGTTTTTCCCCTTTCTACCAGTCAATCCAAGTTGCAGTATCAAATTTTCAATCTCTTATAATTCGGGCGGGATCCTTGCCGCCTCTCTATTCCAAGACGTATGATCGAATGAGTTATTACAACAAAATCCAAAAAGTTGCGCAATCGTTACAATCAACTGCAAAGATGCTTTTTCGATGCTTTTCGCTACCCTTATCAGGATTGTTTGCCCTCATCCGTTCTGGTAACGAAACTTTTTTCTAGCAATCCTTACTTCATTGATTCCGTCGATAGGGAAAAATACTGATAAAACATGGGGGAAAATACTGAGGAAAGACTGCCCAGGACTGGATTTGAACCAGCACGAGGTTGCCCCCACTAGCCCCTCAAGCTAGCGCGTCTGCCAATTCCGCCACCTGGGCAAGTCAAGGAAGGCATTATATCCAGGTGAAAAAAGAAGGCAAGCGGATTTATAAGGAATCCTTTCCCCCCCGAATCCCCCCCCCAAAAAAAAATCACAAAAAACTTTTTTGCCGAAACACGCACTTTCCATTGGCGTATTTTGGTCCATTGGGCTTGCATCGATGCAGGCCGGTTTTAAAAACACACAGGGAAAGGGGAAAAAGATGAAAACGCAAATCGGATTTTTAATGGTTCTATTTTCCTTCTTCTTAGCAGGAGTACCCATCGAGGCTGCCGATTGTCCCATCGATTGCCCGGGAGATCTAAACGGCGACTGCAAGGTGGATCAGCAGGATCTGGCGATCCTCTCTCAGTACTGGCTGAAGGATTGCTCCCTTCCTCCCGTATTGCCGGTATTAAAAGTGCTTACTTCGGGCATCTCGGAAGATCAGGCTGCCAAACTGGCGGAAGCCCTTGGCATTTCGCCCAATCAGCTTCTACTGGATGACGGAGCCGCGGTGTTTATCGATCCGGCCAATCTGCAGAAGGTGCCTACTGTGCCTGTAGTGGATGACGTGCTGATTCGGGAACTGATCAAAGAAAGTGAAGTAGAGCCGGGGGGCGAGCTGGAATTTGAGGCTCTGGATTTGCCCGCCGTACAAAAGATTCAGGCTGTTCCAGGGCCGCAAGCCCTGGAAAAAATCCTGATCGGCCTGAACCGAGCCGGCATCGTATTGGGCGATTCGGTCCCGGATACCAGCCACACCACTTTCGAATTAGTCGATTTACGGGGTCAGCTTCTGCTGCCGGCAGTTCTTCTGGACACCCAGATCAATTTTCAGACGTTTTTTAACGGAATTCCGATGATTGGACCCGGCGCACAAGCCAACGCCAGCCTGGACCCGCAGGGCAACGCAACTCAATTGCGTCTGGCAACGCGGGCCTTTGAACCCGCCGATGAGATCGATATCATGACACCGGACCAGGGCGCTGTGCGTGCCTTTACCGCCACTGGGGGCCGATTTATTCCGGAAGGCGATATGAAACTGGTGTATTATGCACCTCCTCTGTCGGAAAAGAATGTACAAGCCTTGATTCCGCACTTTGACATGGGAGGCATTCTGTACGGTCCGGAAGGCCAGCAATCCAACAAGCTCCGCAAGCTCATTCCGGCAACCAGCGATCCGCGATTTGTTCCTCAGGTGATCCTGACCGCTACCGCCAAGGGCAATCTGGTGCAGGCCCAGGCGGATGTCAGCGGCGGGGCCAAACCCTATCGTTTCCAATGGATCTCCTCCTCGGCGGATCTGAGCGAAATCCCGGATGATCAATCCGCTGTCGAATACAATGCCTTTCCTCGAGAACAGACAGGTCCTGAAACCATCTCGGTTCAGATCACGGACGACAACGGCGTACTGGTAGAAGCCACAGAGACAGTCCAGATTCTGTTCCTTTCCACAGCGCCGGAGAGCGGGGGCGTTTCGATCCTGGCTGGAGGCGTTCGGGATTTCGGTGTGGAACGGGCCGTGTCCGACCTGGGAGCAGCCAATCAGGGCGGCTTTGTCAATCGATTCCTGGCCGACGGTGTGGTTAAACGATTCAACTGGACCGGGGCGGGGGCATGGGAAAACGATTTCAAGCAGCCGCCGGCCGGCGCCGACACAACCTGGGTGGATAACGCGGATATCGTTTTCTATATCGGCCACGGGTACGGCGGCGGCTTTACGTTTGAAAGCAACATCGATGACGGAACCCTGACCTATACGGATGCCGCCGGCGCCTGGGGCAACAACGATCTGGAGTGGCTGTGTCTGCTGTCCTGCCAGGTCCTCAGAGACACGTACGACAGCAAGAAGTGGTGGACCCGCTGGGGACCGTCTTTCGATGGACTCCACCTGTTGACCGGATTCCAGACCAATGCCTATGACTGGGCGCATTTCGGCGGGCGTTTTGCCGACTACACGCTGGGCCGTCAGATCCTGTTCAATAAGATTACGCTGCCGATCCGTTGCGCCTGGTTCCAGGCCAAAAAGGAAGAGCAGCCCAGCTCGGTGGAATCCGTGGTCATGGGCGTGGTCGGACCGGGCAATGTCTTGGGGGGATACAACGACTACTTCTGGGGCAAAGGGCCGGTCAGTCCGGATCTGCGCGGCAGCAACATCCGTGCGTACTGGCGGATTGTGTACAAATAATCGTCCTTTGGTTTTCCAAGCAAGAGTAAGTCCGACAGGCAGTGGTTTGAAACCACTGCCTGTTTGTTTGGCTATCCTCTCTTGCGATTTTGGTCGTTAGTCGTATAATGTATGCAACGGGTTCCTTTTCATTATTGTATTCTGTACGCAAAGAACAGGAGAACCGGCATGAAAAATAGAATCTCCGTCGTATTCCTTGCCTTCGTCCCGATATTTCTTTTCTTGTCGATCTGTTCCGCCGAGCCCGTCCGGAAACTGATCGCCCAGGAGGGAAAGGGTTATTTGGAAACCGTGGACGGTTATCGCGTGCTGCACTTGAAAGGAACCCCGGAGGAAATGGGATATCAACATGGTGTGCTGCTCAGGGAGGCCATTCGTGAAAATGTCGGTTTTCTGCTCCAGGGCGACAAGGAGGAAGGTTTGGAATTTCAGGGCATCAAGCTTTCCCGCGCGATGATCGCCAATATGCTGACCCTGCGTTTCCAACAGCAGGTGCCCGAACGATTCGTTCGCGAAATGAAGGCCCTGGCCAACGGAGCCCAACTGACGGAAGTGCAGGTGATCGGCACGAACCTGATTCCCGAACTGATGCATTGCAGCGGATTCGCCCTGCTGTCGGAGGCGACCGCGGAAAAAAAATTATACCATGGGAGGGTTCTGGATTACGGAATCGATATGCGGCTGCAGGAACACGCCGTTCTGATCATTCAGGAACCCGAAGGGAAGATTCCTTTTGTGAACGTTTCCTACGCGGGCTTCATCGGTTCGGTCACCGGGATGAATACGGCACAGGTAAGCATCGGAGAGATGGGAGGCGGAGGCGTGGGCCAGTGGGATGGAATCCCGATGAGCTTTCTGGTGCGGATGGTTTTGGAAGATGCAGGCTCGCTGCAGGAGGCGATTGACGTCTTTCAGGATAATCCCCGGACCTGCGAGTACTACTATGTCATCGCCGACGCCAAAGCGGATTCGGCGGTGGGGATGAAGGCGGTTCCCGAAGCGATGGAATTGATCCGTCCGGGCGCCTGGCATGAGCTTCTTCCCATGCCGGTCAAGAATACCGTGCTGATGTCGGCCGGCGACCGTTACCAGAACCTGGCCCGGTTGGTCGCCCAGGGATACGGGACATTCACGCAGGAATCGGCGATTCGGCTCATGGACGCCCCGGTCGCCATGAAGTCCAATCTGCACGATGTCTTAATGGTGCCCCAGGATGGAATTCTCTATGTCGCCAATGCCGGCAAAGACGGGGCCCCGGCCTGGAAGCAGAAATATTACCGGTTCGACCTTGCGAAACTGATCCGGGAGAAACCCTGAATCGGCCTTTTCCAAAAAAGGTGTCAGGGGAGCAAAAAAACAGATCGTTCTGGACGCCGGTCCCAAGCGCTTGCCGACCGACTGACTGTCGATGGTGCAGGCGGCGGATCCGTCGCAGGAGGAAAACATCAAACAGTGTATCAAGCGGGGATGTCCGTATGGAAGCAGGCCATGGGTGCAGGAAACGGCCGGGATATTGGGATTGGAATCGACTTTGCGACCCAGAGGAAGACCCAAAAAAGATTCCTGACACCTTTTTTTCCCCTGACACCTTTTTTTCCTCCGGATCAACGATCATGCGATGCAGAGATCATCCCAAACCATCAAGCCCAAGGCCCGTACGAGAAAACAGAGACCTCAACAGACGGGGATTCATCTTCACTGCAGTGAGTTCCGCGGTGATTGTCTCACGGAGTTCCAATAGGTTCTGAGGACAGTAGTTGGCCAATCGTGAGTACTTCACATAAGACCACACATAGTCTACGGGATTCAGCTCTGGTGCATAGGGAGGAAATTCAAAGACCTCCACATCCGTATGTTGTGATATGAATTCCTTCACGCGGGCTGCCTTATGGATGTTGATTTGATCCCAGACTATGGTGATTTCACCGCGAAGCGTTCTACGCAGGTAAGTCAGAAAGGAAGCTACTGAGTACCCCTTGAAATTCAAGTTGTCTCGCAGTAAATAGAATTCAAACCCAAAGCGGATCGGTACCCTCCTTAAGGTCATGGCTCCGATGGCTGATATTCGTTCGTGCGGGCTGGTGACTCGGACTACCGGTGTCTTGCCTCGGGGCGCCCAGGTTCTTCGCACCAGTGGCTCAAGCATGAACCCCGTCTCATCAATGAACACGATGTATGATCCTTCCCTCATTTGTCTCTTGTGGCGACGAGAGCAGTTCTTGTTGAACCCCAGGGTTCCTGGACACTGAATCAGTCATAATTATGCGAGCTTTTTGGAGGTTGTGCAAGCATGGGTTCGGACCTGGGGTAAAAAAAGGGGTAAAAAAAGGTGTCAGGAATCTTTTTTAATATGCTTCTTTACTCTTTCTCCCCATTTCCTGCGATCATCACAGGGCGTTTTTAATGCAATAGAGATACCGGTTAGATCGCAGGAACAGGCATTTGTTGCCGACGGCAAGGGAGGCGTTGCAATCGCTCTCATCCGAGGCCAGCATATTGTGGGCGACCAACTGAAACTGGGGTTTGGCGGCAATGACGATCGTGCCCTTTTTTCGAGTGACAATGTAAATCCTTCCTTCGGCCGTTACCGGAGAGGCATATACCGCGAATCGCCCGGTCGCAGGCAGTTGTTCACTAAATTGCAGTTCCGCCGTCTGGGCATTCATGCAAAAGGCCTTTCCGCTGTCATTTACCCAATATAAGAAGTTCTCTGCAACAACCAGCGAGGGAGGACTGGCGACTTCTTTACTCGACCATACAATATGTGTATTGGTGACATCGCCTGTGCCGCCGGTCCGGACTGCCAGCGAGCCGAAACTGCGGGGCCCGCCCCCATGAATATAAGCTACCCCATCCACAATCACAGGGGTGGGAATCATACTGTCATCGATGCCCGTACGCGCAAACCACAGGGTTTGGCCCGTCTCGGGATCGAGTCCCCAAACCTGCGAAGGCAATGAGACAACAAGCTCCACAACCCCATCGGCGCGTTCGTTCAGGACCGGCGTCGTGAAGGTAAGGCCGGTTTCGGACAGATCCCTTTTCCAGATTTCCTTACCCGTTTTTTTATCGAGGGCGTAGAGTGTCTTGCTTTCATCCCAGGCGTTGACAATGACCATGTTTTTGGTGAGAGCCGGGCTGGATGCCGAACCCCAGAGCGCCTTATCCGATCCCGTACCCACGGAATGTTGCCAGAGTTGTCTTCCATCTAAATCAAACGCGAGCACGCCGGTCTTGCCAAAAAAGACATAAAGATGTTCCCCATCCGTTACAGGAGTCTGGCTGGCATACCCATGTTCACGGAGCATGGCCTTGTACGGATCCTCCGGCATCGCCGCGGGGATGGCCTTATCCCAGAGGATCGTGCCGTCGCCGGTACGAATGCATATAAGATGACGTTTGAGATGGCTCAGTTCGCCGGGCGTATGGGGATCCAAACCATAACCGGAGTAGCAGGTTACGAAAACCTTGTCGCCCAGGACAATGGGTCCGGACGAACCCGGCCCCGGCAGAGGGGTTTTCCATGCAAGATTCTCCGTTTCGCTCCAGGTGACAGGCAGGCCCGTCTCCGAACTGATGCCTCGTGAGCCGGGACCGCGGAAACCCGTCCAGTCAGAAGCGGCGGCGGATACAGGAATCCCTGTTAGGAGTAGCACAGCGTAAAATATCGTATTTCGCAACATAAGAACTCACTTTACAAAGAGACTTTTCGTACGTTACCGCGTCACAATCATATTCAAAAGATCGATTTCTTTCAATGGTCGATTGATGTGCAGACAAAGGGAAAAGCAATAAATTTTCGAGGCGCGAATTGGGGCGCTTCGAGGCGAAAACGAGTGAACACAGGCGGCGGTGGGATTCGAACCCACGAATAACGGTTTTGCAAACCGTCGCCTTAGGCCGCTTGGCTACGCCGCCAACTTCTTACATGATAAGGTGTTACGAGCAATGCTGGTGCCGCCCGCAAGAATCAAGCCCATACTGTACCGGGATGGAATGTGGATTTCAAGCAAATTACATAGGGCCAGCACGTTTTTCCTCATGATTCTGGATCCGGCGCTGGTGTAGGTAAATTGTTGTACCAGGTGAATTTAAGGACAATTACAGCAACCAAAGCGATCCCAATGCAAATTCCCCCCTGTTCATACCAATGCCCTACCAGATACATCGGGCACAGATAAATACAGGCTATCGTGACCATTCCCAGTAGAACATTAAGCCCGATCAGGCCGACATTCTCTCCTCGTAATCGCCTTACCTGGGGACATCGCTGACGGACCGGCTTCCATAAACCAAACGGTCGGATGGTCTGATAGAAATGGAGCAGTACACTCGTATCTGTAGGCGGTGTCAGTAGCGTAAAAACCACAGTCGCCAAGGCCGAACTTCCACAGACGACAGGAAATACCACATAGACGGGCAGAGGATCCTTAAAGCCCAGCACGACCAGAGAAGCCGCCATCCCTGCAAAGGTCCCCATGGTGTATCCCCAGCCGTTCATACGCCACCAATACCAGCGGAGCACATTGGGGATCAACACTCCTGCCGTAAGCGACATCATGATCCAGTTCCAGATTTCCGCAATCGACCCGGCCAGAAGGCCTATGCTCATCCCGACAACGACAAGGATGACATTCGACAGATAGCTCACGGTAACCGCTGTCCTCATGGATGCGTTTTTCCCGAAATACGGCTGCCACAGATCGCGAACCACAAAAGAAGCCCCGCTGTTGATCGTCGAGCTGAAGGTGGACATAAAGGCGGCCAAAAGCCCGGCGATCACGAGCCCGCGGACGCCGGCCGGCAGATAATCCCGTAACACCACGGGCATGATCTGTTCAGAATCGGCCACGCCGGCCACCCCGGTCAGGGCCAGCAGCGCGATCCCGGCCGTCATCGCCCAACGCACCACCAAAAACAGGCTCCAGGCAGCGCCGATCTTGGCGGCATCCCGATCGTTGCGGGCGGCCAGGAACCGCTGGCAGTCATACATCTGGCCGGGACCGGCCATGTTGAGAAGAAGTCCCTTGGCCACCCAGACCAGCGCCAGGGCCCCGAAAAACTGGAATTCGGCGTGGTCTGTTCCCGCCAAATCATCCATGCGCCAGGGAACCGACAGCGAAGACCAGCCGGATGGCAAAGCGGCTAAAGCATCCGGCGTCAGCGATCCCCATGCGATGATGGCAATAATAATACTGCCAACGGTGAGTATAACTGTTTGGATGACATCGGTGGTGACTACGCCAAACAGCCCGCCGAAGATCACATACAAAGTGGTCGTGCCCATAATCAGGACCGCCAGACATGGCGGTTCGTATTGCGTCACGAGGTTTTGCAGCCATGGCAGGGATGTGTGTTCGGCCAGTTGTTCCAGTGGAAGGTAAATCGCGGCAAACTTGCCGATACCCTGGAAAGCGTACCCGATGAAGCCGACCACAAGAAAGACGCACATAACCGCGCTGGCGATCCGGGCCAACTGGCCGTCGAGCCCTTCGCCAAATCGCGTTTTCATCCATTCGGCGGCGGTCATCACCCGGCTGCGACGGATCCACGGCCCCATATAGGACATGAAGAACGCCCCCATTAAAAATCCCCACATCCAGTGGTGCCACATGGAGCGCATGCCCAGCACGAACAGGATCGAAACGATCCACATGGTGCCGGTGATGTCGAAATTGGAGACCGAGCCGCTCATCGCCAGGGCCAGCCAGTGCATGCGGTTGGAGCCGAGGAAATAGGCCTGCAGGTCGCCTGCCGAGGCTTTGCGATAATAAAAGCCGACCCCGATCACGATGACAAAGTACAGCAAGATGATGAGATAATCGATCGTATGCATTCGCGGATTATCCTGTTACGCACGCTGGATAAAGAAAATTGTATAATCGAGGCCATACTATTGTGCCTGTATTCTGAAACCGAAAAAGAGAGATCATTGAGAGTCATCCGGCACAGGAAAACTGCCCTTTTTTCTCAGGCGAAGGAGTCCCAAAACAAGGAAAACGAATCCTAAGGCTGCAAGAAAGAGAGTGCCTTTCTCGCCGACAATCAAATATGGAATCAAACCGAGAAGAAATACAAAACCACCAAACACAAAAAGAAATATAGTTGCACTCTTAGCATGAAATCTGGTCGCTGTAAGTACTTGTTTATTCGAGTCGATCAGAAAGTTTATATATCTCACTCGCTCTTCGCAGGATTGTTTGCATGCCAGGCCGTCCGGTACTTCTACAAGACAATCCTTACATAATCCTTTGCCGCATGATTTGCAGATACCTACGGCTGGAATGTTGGAATGATTAAAACAATTCACAGTTAACTCCTTCTGGTACTATTAAATCTCACTTGTTACCTGCCGCTTCAAACATGGCGATGATGTTTTGAGGCGAGACATTGGCCATGATGTTGTGTACCTGCTGGAAAACGAATCCGCCGCCGGGATGAAGAATATCGATCTGTTTTTTGACATGCTCGGCGATCTGTTCCGGCGTGGCATCGGGCAGGATGGTTTGCGTGTCACAGCCGCCGCCCCAGAGGCAAATCCGGTCGCCGAACCGTTCCTTGAGCATCGGGGCATCCATATTTCGCGCGCCGACCTGGACCGGGTTGATCGCATCGGCCCCGGCGTCGATGATGTCGTCCAGCAGCGGCGCCACGCTGCCGCAGCAATGCAGGTTCACCTTGACATCGGCCAGTTCCCTGGCGCGGTTCCAGAGCCTTTTATGATAGGGCTTAAAAAAGCGGCGGTACATCTGGGGGGAGATGAGAGGCCCCATCTGACTGCCCAGGTCGTCGCCGAAGAGGATTACATCGATATACGGACCGACCGCTCCAAGCCATTTTTCCAGATTGTTCAGATAAACCGAGCAAAGCTTTTCCGAGAGCCGTTCGACATGCTCGGGATACAGCCCGAGGTACATCAGATAATTATCCATTCGCAACAGCATCTGAGGCACCTCGAACATGTTGCCTCCGAACAGGCCGATGATCGCCCGGTCCGTCGATTCGCGCAGTGTTTTGGCCCGCTGCGTCATCTCGGACAATCCCGCCTCATCCAGCGGCAGGTGAGCGCCGGGATGCGCTGTGGCCCACATATGATTCCCTAACTGCTCCTCCAGATCGGAAAAATCATCCTCGCGGATATCCCGGTCGGCCATTGGCCAATAGGTCTGCTCAAAGTACAGACAGCCCTTCTTCTGGATTGCCAGTTCCTGCCCCTTATCGCCCAGCAGGATCCAGTCGTCCCCACGCTTTTCCAGGTTGATATAAAAGGGAATCTTACACGGGGTGCCATCGGGCAGAATCCAATCCTTCCAGTCCTTGTCTTCCGTGAGAAAGGCCCGGCCCATCTCCACGGTGTCCACGCCGAACGCCTCCTGCACGGGCGGCTCGACGATCGCCAACTGCTGGATCAGATCATAGATATAGATATCGCCCGAGGTGATGCCCAGGGCCTTCTTGAGTTTGGCATAAACGATCGCCATAATGCCGGAGGAGCGGTGTCCCCCAAAATCGATGCAGACCCGATCGGGCTGCCGATGGTTCAGCGAAGCCAGTACCCGTTCTCGTGAATTCATGTCCTTCCTTTCCTGCAAAGGCTGTGAATGCCTTAATAAACACGAGAGCCCCGCCGATGTCAATGGCTTTTCGAGGCGGAAGGATTGCCATAGACAGTTACATTGCATGGGGAGATTGGCGTCCTGGACTCCACCCCATACGGTGTCGATCCCCGTTACCGGTCATGGCCAAAAAATAGGTCACTGTCCGCTTTTTTCCGTGTCGATCTCGGTTCTGTGATAGATAGACTGTAAGATGACCTAGAAGAATTGATGAGATTACTTGCGCAATCACCAAGAGGACACAGACCATCTAACCGGTTTTTTTAGCCCATCCCCTCCGGCCCATCTTCCAGACCGTGGTGCTTCATCTTTTTATAGAGTGTCGTCCGGTTGATTCGCAGGGCTTCGGCGGTTGCCTGTCGGTTCCAGTGGTGGATTTCCAGAGCGGCCAAAAGGATGCGTTTTTCTGCCTGGCCCAGGGCTTCTTTGAGGCATATCCCGTCATAGGAGATGTTTTTCGATTCGCTTTTGGAAAGCACATAAGGCGGCAGGTCTTCCGCATCGATCATCGGTCCTTTACTCAACAGGACCGCCCGCTCCATCACATTTTCCAGCTCGCGCACATTGCCCGGCCAGTCGTAGCGCTGCAGAT
>JAFGGE010000120.1 GCA_016930745.1 Sedimentisphaerales bacterium | reverse complement strand
GACTTATATCAATATCGACGATACGTGGCAGGGACCGCGCGGCGGCTCCTTTGCTGCCATTCAGGGCAACGAGAAATTCCCGGATATGAAAGAATTATGCGATACGGTCCACGGTTTGGGGCTGAAGATCGGTATTTACTCCACACCATGGGTAACCTCGTACGCCGGCTATATCGGCGGATCGAGCGATCAGCAGGATGGGGCATGGTCGGCGGAGAAAGAGCCAAGGCAGGTCGGCTGGCGGCATGGGAAGATCTCTTTTGCCGAAAACGATGCAAAACAGTGGGCTGTGTGGGGTATGGATTACCTGAAATACGACTGGAATCCCAACGATGTGCCCCATGTGACTGAAATGGCCCAGGCCCTGCGTGCCAGCGGGCGGGACATTGTCTACAGCCTGTCCAACAGCGCTCCATTCAATAAGGCAGGCGAATGGGCGAAGCTGGCTCATTGCTGGCGCACCACCGGCGATATTGTGGATAATTGGGGCAGTGTATCGAGTATCGGCTTTTCGCAGGATCGATGGGCCCCGTTCGCCGGTCCCGGGCATTGGAACGATGCCGACATGCTCGTCGTAGGACACGTGGGCTGGGGACCGTCGCTCCATCCGACGCATCTAACGCCGGATGAGCAATATACGCACATCAGCCTCTGGTGTCTTCTAGCCTCGCCGCTGCTGCTGGGCTGCGACCTGACCAGGCTGGATGAGTTCACTCTGAATCTGCTCACCAACGATGAGGTATTGGAAGTGAATCAGGATCCGCTGGGTAAGCAGGCCCGCCGGATGGTTCATGATGAATACAGTGAAGTCTGGGCCAAGGATATGGAGGATGGCTCCAAAGCCGTCGGGCTTTTTTCTCGGGGATTCCTGTTCGACGAGCCCCGCGAAGTATCTGTGACCTGGGACTTGCTGGGTATCCGGGAAAAACGACGTATCCGGGACTTATGGAGACAGAAAGACCTGGGTATTTATGAAGACAAGTTCATTGCAACAGTACCGCCACATGGAGTGGTTCTCATTCGCCTGTATCCTGAATAATCGTAATGGAGGAACCATGGATCGTAGAGAATTTGTGAAACGAAGCGGACTGGCAGGTGGCCTGGCGGCCCTGCCAAACTGGGCGATCGCGGTAAACACCGCCGCAAAAAAGGTTCGTATCGGGGTCGTGGGCGGCGGCTTCGGCTGTTCGTTCCAATGGCATGAGCATCCGGACTGCGTGGTGCAGGCGGTGAGCGACCTGCGGGAGGATCGTCGAAAAAATCTGATGCAAACCTATGGCTGCACGACCGTATATAACTCGCTTGCCGAACTGGTGCGCGACAGGAATGTGGATGCGGTAGCTATATTCACGGATGGGCCGCTCCATGTCGAACATACCGTCGAAGCGATGAAGCACGGCAAACACGTCATCAGCGCGGTACCTGCCGCCTGGGCCACGCTCGAACAGGCCCGGCTTTTATACGATACCGTCAAAAAATACGGACTGACTTATATGATGGCCGAGACGGGGTATTATCAGCAATCCACCATGTCGGCCCGCGACTGGCATAGAAAGAACCTGTTTGGAAGTCTGTACTACTGCGAAGCCGAGTATCAACACCCCGGACTGGAGGTGCTCTATTGGTGGGAGGGCAAGCGAACCTGGCGCTATGGCGTAGCGCCGATGCACTATCCCACCCATTGCACCAGCCAACTGGTCGGCGTGACCGCCGAACGGCTGACGGAGGTAGTCTGTCACGGCTGGGGAGACGACAATCCGATACTCAAGGACAATGCCTACGGCAATCCCTTCTGGAATGAATCAGCCCTGTTTAAGACCAACAAAGGAAACGCCTTTCGGGTGAATATCTGGTGGAAAGGCGCGCATCGCGGCTGCGAGAGGGCCCAGTGGATCGGCGATCAGATGAGCTTTTATGCCCCTCATCCCAATGGCCTGGGATCGGTGCTTGTCCGCGCCAGTGAACGGATGGAAAAAGACGACGCCGGATTTGAACGGAAAGCGCCGACATTCGAACGATATCAACAGAAGGAATGGTGGAAGACCGACCTGCTGCCCGAACCGCTTCGACACGACAGCGGACACGAAGGCTCGCACACTTTTTTAACGCATGAATTTGTCGACGCTTTAATTCATGATCGAAAGCCGGCCATCGATGTGCATGAGGCCCTGGCCTACACCGTGCCCGGCATCATGGCCCATCAGTCCGCCCTGGAAGGAGGAACGCTCAAAAAAATTCCCTCCTTTGACCTTACCTAAAGGCTGTCACTTATAAAAAAGCCGGTTTATTCAACCTGCCTTTCGTTTTTTTTTTCGATTTGAATCGAAGGATCATTTCAGCTCGAACTCGGCTTCCTGACTGCCGATATACACCTTGAACAGGCCCGGCTCCACCGCAGGTCGGCTGTCGGCCCCGATAAAGGTCAAATCTGCCACATCGAGTGTAAATGTGACAATTTGCTTCTCGCCCGGGTTCAGATACACCTTAGTAAATCGTTTTAATTGCCGAACAGGAGGTGTGACCGATCGGACCATATCCTGCAGATAAAGCTGTACGATCTCTTGGCCGGAGCGGGTTCCGCTATTGGTTACGTCCACGGAAATCGTAAGGGCATCCTCCATGCCGATCTGCGATTCACTTAAGGTCAGGTTTTCATATCGGAATGTCGTATAACTGAGGCCATGGCCGAAAGGCCATTGCGGCTGATAATTCTCACTGTTTTTCCTGTCGTAAAGCGTCAGATCGCCGGTGTATTTCGGATACGTAAACGGCAGTTTACCGCTGGGGCTGACATCGCCAAACAGCACATCGGCCATCGCCGCCCCGCCCTCCTGGCCCGGCAGATACCCCATTACAATGGCATTGGCTTGATCTGCAATCGTTCCCAACAAGCGAGGCCGGCCTTCCAGTAATACCACCACCATAGGGATATTGGCCCACACCAGGGTCTGGACCAGTTGCTTCTGGGCATCCGGCAGGTTCAAATCGTCGATATTGCCGGGCGTTTCGCAATAAGGTTTCTCCCCCAGGCAAACAACCGCCACATCCGACTGACGAGCGGCTTCCAGAACGGCGTTCAGATCGGACGGCTGCTCGAAAGAAGCGCCGGGCACATACCGGACATTGTCGGCGCCGGCTTTGGCCCGAATCGCTTCCAGAACCGTCAATTTTTCCGCAGGGTACAGATCCTCTCGATCTCCCTGCCAGGTAATCGTCCATCCGCCGTTCATGACGCTGAGCAGATCGGCTGTGGGTCCTGTGACAAGCACTTTCTTATCCGAAGACAGCGGAAGCAGGTTGGCATCGTTTTTCAGCAGGGTAATACATTCCAGAGCAGCCTGTAGATTTAGCGAGGTCGCTTCGGCTGTCGCCAGGCTGGCCTTGGCATCCGCCCGGGGATAGGGATTGTCAAACAGACCCAGGGCAAATTTAACCTTCAGGATGCGTCGGACTGCTTCGTCAATTCGAGACATCGGCACCTCGCCGGCTTTGACCAGATCGATCAGATGGTTGGTAAAACTGTAATCATACGGCACCATGCTCATGTCAATTCCGGCCAGAACGGCCATTTTGACCGCTTCGCGCTGGGTCGCGGCGACTTTTTCCCTCTGCCAGAGATTGTTGATATCGTTCCAGTCCGAAACGACAAATCCTTCAAATCCCAGTTCACCCCGCAGGATGTCGATCAGATAATATTTGCTCGCATGCACCGCAAGACCGTTGATCTCGCTCGAATTGACCATGCAGGTGGCTACGCCGGCTTCCGTAGCGGCGGCAAACGGCTTGAGGAAATATTCCCGCAGGATGCGGTCCGGGATATGAGCGGGCGTACGGTCCTTCCCGGTCCGGGGTGCACTGTAACCGAGATAATGCTTCATACAGGCAGCTACTTTCGTTGGATCGGATATGTCATTACCCTGCTGCGCCTCGACATAGGCCGTCGCCATCGTAGAGGTCAGATAAGGATCTTCGCCAAATGTTTCATAGAAACGCGGCCACAAGGGATTTCGAGCCAATCCGAGGACCGGATTGAAATTCCAGGGTATACCGGCCGACCGGGTTTCCATCGCCGTGATTTCCGAGGCCTGCCGCACCAGATCGACATTCCCTGTTGCCGCCATGGCAAAATTCTGCGGAAACAACGTCGCATCGACAATGTAATTGGCGCCGTGGATCGAATCGATCCCGTACATCACGGGGATGCCCAGACGAGTCTCCTTTGTCGCAACATTCTGGATCGTGGTAATAATCTCGTGCCAGTTATCGATGGTGTTGGCTGAGCCGCCGCAGTTGAGGATCGAACCGACATGATACGTGACAATCGCTTCGCGCAATTTTTCTATGTTCATTTCGACGTGTCGATCATCCTTCCGCCTGGAGACAACCTCCAGCGTAAGTTGGGTCATCTCGCCGACCTTTTCCTCCAGGGTCATACGGACCAGGAGTTCCTCGACCCGCTTGTCGGCGGCGCTCTGCATAGAAGGCCGCATAGAGTTCGTACATCCTCCCAGTAAAACTATGGCCGACACTGTGATTAGCACCATTGTCCTTTGCATGGCAATGCTCCTCATATCAGATCTCCGATGTTTGACCGGGGATTTATTCCACCGGGATGATATCCAGTTCCGCTATTGTCGTATAGGCTTGATTTGTCACCTCCGACAAAGCCACCAAACGTATAAATCGAGTTGTGACAGGCTGATCGAACATCGCCTTCTGCAGGGCGGGGGAATTTCGGAACCGCCCCTTGGCTACAGGCTGATCCCAGGATTTTCCGTCGTCGCTGATATAAAATTCGTAATTTCCGATCCGCCCGTTGGTCATATCCTGACGGGGCAGATAGCTGAAACCCGCCATGCTGGTCGGTTTGTTCAGATCCACCTGAATTTCATGCGGATGGCGCGGCTGGCCTGTGCTCCATGTCGTATGCCAGAACGTATCTGACTTGCCGTCGATGGCATGCTCGGGAAATCCTTCCCCCGGCTCGAAACAGTCCACATGGACCACCTTCCAGTCGGCCTTGACCAGCGAGGCCAGATCCACCACGGTGATCACGCTGTCGATCATCCCCTCGGCGAAGGCACGGGCCTTGATCACTTTGCCTGCGGGGATCGGAAAGGGCTTTGCAAACGCTATTGAGTCGGCTGTCGGCGTCGAGCCGTCGAGGGTATAGAAAATCCGGGCGTCCAGCGTATCGCAGGTCATCCCCAGCATTCCCTCTTTCTGGCCGATCTGAACCGGCCCTACCACCTTGGGCACGGCCATCGGTTTGCGAGCCACCTCTTCCAGGGCGCCCATCTCGGCGGTCACCGGTCGCAGGCAGAAGGTGTAAAGGTAATTCCGCGGGAACAGGGTGTATTCCTTATGCGGCTTGGCGCCCCAGCTATTGTCGCCGCCCACGCCGGTCTGTTTGAGATCCAGGTTGACCGTGATGAGATTGCTTCGCGGCAATTCGTGAATATGCATGGCTTTATCCATGTCTTCCTGGGTATACGGCCAGGCGCTGACGCTCAGCAGAGGCATGCCAACCGCCATCAGTCCTTTACCCTTTCCATCGGTCAGGGCCAGCCAGCGTACATCGCAGCGATTGCTGTTTTCCTGCGGCTTGACATAATCGTGATCCAGGTCTTCGACCTTGCCGTCATAATATCCGATCGCCGCGCCGGTCTGGCGGTCCCAGTAATTCTCGTGCGGTCCGCGACCGTACCAGGTCATCGTATCAAACGATTTGGGCATGGCCGTCTGCATCCCAAATCGCGGCAGTTCAGGCAGTTTATCACCGGGAGCAAAACTGGCCTCTACGACCACATCGCCGTTTCCGTAGATCATATAGGTGTTTCGCCAATCGCTGTTACCGGCCGGCAGTGTGGCTTCCACGGTGATCCGCACCGCCCCGGCCTGGACCTGCTCGACGGTAACGCTTTTGATCGTACGGTTCGGACCGGCTTCTTTCCACACTCCCAGGCGGCGAATCGCATTATTGCCGTCGTCGTTGTCGGTCAACGCACGCCAGAAGTTCGGCACAAGGGGTTTAACGAGCAGTTCGGTCTCTTTGTAGCTAAACGACTCGATCGCGCCGGTTTCCCTTCCCACCACAACCGCAAAATCCCGATTGAATACCTTGATCCCACCGCCCGGCTGAACCACATTCAGCATAGGCATCTGGGCTACATTGGCCTGGGATGGCGTCGGAACCACATACGGCATCTTGAACTGGTCCCATGCCACCACATGACCCTTCGAAGCCCAAAGCTGATCGGCGGCAAGGGAAAACATCACCTTGACCCAATACTCCGATCCCGCCCGCAAATCCGGCTTTTTAATGGGGACAGTCACCACTTTTTCTTCGCCGGCCGCCAGTGACATGCCCGGCAATTGTCCCTTTTGGATCACGTTTCCATCCTCGGCCAGTTCCCAGAAGATATCCACAAAGCCATCCAGGTCCTGGAAGGCGTATTTGTTGCGGATTTTTACGGTACCTGCCGCTAAATCGACCGGTTCTACTTTAATATACTGATAGACCTTCTTGACTTCATACAAAGATGGATTGGGTTTGCGGTCCGGCTGCACCAGACCGTTGCAGCAGAAGTTGTCGTCGTTGGGCACATCTCCATAATCGCCTCCATAAGCCCAGAACATTTTGCCGTTTTCAAACTTGCGCAACCCCTGATCGACCCAGTCCCAGATACAGCCGCCCTGCAGGGATGGATAGGCCTCGATCGCATCCCAGTAATCCTGCAGATTTCCTACGCTGTTACCCATCGCATGGGCGTATTCGCACAGAATCAGTGGCCGATAAGGATTGCTCTTGGCATACCCGACAATATTCTCGATCGAGGCATACATCGGGCAGACAATATCCGTATGCGGGGCCTGGCCGGCCCGTTCATAATGCACCGGCCGGGTTGGATCATTCTCGTGAATCCAGGCGCTGGCCGCTTCAAAATTGACCCCATCGCCCGCCTCATTTCCCAGAGACCAGATAATGACGCTGGGATGGTTTTTGTCCCGTTCCACGATCCGGACAATCCGATCCAGATGGGCCTTTTTCCAGCTCGGGTCTTTGGCCAGGCTGCGCTCGCCGTATCCCATGCCGTGCGATTCGATATTGGCCTCATCGATCAGGTATAGACCATACCGATCGCATAATTCATACCATTTCGGATCGTTGGCATAATGACTGGTGCGGACGGTATTGAGATTGTGCCGCTTCATAAGAAGGATATCCTCGACCATCGACTTGACCGAGACAGTGTGGCCCGTATCCGGATCGTGCTCATGGCGGTTGACGCCTTTGACATAGATCGGCACGCCATTGACCAGAAGCTGGGCATTTTTGATTTCGACTTCACGAAAGCCAACGCTTGTCTGCAATACCTCGACCACCTTGTCGTCCGAGTCTTTAAGCGTCAGAAGCACCTGATATAGATTGGGTGTTTCCGCCGTCCATTTCTTTGGATTACGGATAGTTATCTTGTCTTCCAGCACACGTTCGCCGTCGCCGGCAATATCGCCGGTCTTGATCTTCATGAGCGGATCAAATGGAACAGGCTTACCCTGATCGTCCAACAAGGCAACTTCAACCGAGTACGGATCGACAGCCTGGTCCCTATAGTTATGGACTTTGACTCGCACCTTCATCTCGGCGTCACGATAGTTCTCATCCAGATCCGACCGGATCCAGAAGTCTCGGATATGCACCTGCGGGATACTGTACAGATACACATCCCGGAAGATGCCGCTAAGCCGCCAGAAGTCCTGGCATTCCAGATAGGAGCCATCCGACCAGCGATACACCTCTGCGGCCAGGATATTCCTGCCCGGCTGAAGATACCTAGTGATATTGAACTCGGCGGGCGTGCGGCTCTCCTGGCTGTATCCGACCTTTTTCCCATTGATCCATAAATAGAACGCTGATTCCACCCCGTCAAAATGGACGATCACCTCACGGCCTTTCCAGTTGTCCGGCACGGAAAAAGTCCGGCGATACGAACCAACGGGATTGCGCAGTGTCTTCTGCGTATAATTCGATGGCGTATCATCGCTAAGAATAATAGGGGGGCGATGAGAAAAAGGATATTTGACGTTCACGTAAATCGGCACGCCGTACCCATGCATCTGCCAGTTACTGGGCACAGGGATGTCATCCCATGTGCTGACATCATAGTCCGGCTTGTAAAAATCGACGGGCCGTTCCGACGGCTGCTTGACCCAGTGGAATTTCCATAGCCCATTGAGGGATTGATGATATGGCGAGGCTTCGCGCGTGCCTTTCATGGCCGAGGCCGCATCCGGATAGGGCATGCCTGTGGCATGGGCCTCTTCCTTATTCTGCCCGATCATCTCCTGATTTTCCCAATCCTCGGCCGCCCACAATCCGGCGCAGCACACAAAGCCAATCACAGAGATCATTGCAACGATACGAAACATTGACTTGACCATGGCTTCAACCCTTTCCTCTCAAAACATTCCAGCTTATAAACAGACGCCTTACCTCTGGGCCAGGTGTCTGATTTTGTTTTTTAACGGCAGAAAGCAATCCGCTATAAGCTACAACACATCGTCGAAAACTTTGACGCCGTCAACCACTTTGCATGTGTGAACGGCGAACCGTTCGGCAAAATCGGGCCGGCTTCGCGGATAGGCCGTTTCGACCGCCTGTCTGACGCTGTCAACTGCTTCCGCCAAAACCAAACAACCCGCAGCGCCCTTGTCGCCGCCGCCAAGCATCCGTTCGCCCAATACGCCGTTGACGGTCCGAACGATATCGCACATCGTTTCCAGTTCCGGTCCGCTGATCTTATACCGATCGCGCAGGCCGATGCCATCCTCGCGGAAAATCCGTCCCACAGTCTGGATATCCCCGGCCTTCCAGGCGTCCATCATGGCGTAAAACCGTTCCTGAGCCGCATAGATGTATCGCAGCCGATCGCACAGGTCGGGATAATTTTCGTCGAACTGGCCGACGATCTTCTGATACATATCCTGCTCGCGAATATCTGCCAGGCAGGAGATCGAAAAGCCGCCGTTCTGGAGAATCTGCACAAACCGGTCGCATTCGGCGCGGCGAATCTTATAGGTGCTCTTTTCCAGCCCCGGCCGGACCGTCCCGGTATCCATCACCATAATACGGAAATCGCTCGCCCCGGCTCCCAGAGGGACATGGTGAATCGCACGGGTTTTTGGGTCGTAGTGCGTTCCCATTCCCTCTCTGGCGAAGAGGATCATCGTCTGGTCCAGTTTTCCGCAGGGCGAACCGATATAGTCGTTCTCCACCGCCTGGGCCAGATCCACGATCTGAATCTCCTGATCGGCGCCCGTTTCGTTGACATCGAACAGGGACGTGATCAGATTAATGCATAACGAAGCCGACCGGCTCATGCCGCCGCCGGGGATATTGCCCAGCAGCACGGCGTCCATCCCCTGCGAGAGCCCGAAACCGGCACGATGCAGGATAT
>JAFGGE010000119.1 GCA_016930745.1 Sedimentisphaerales bacterium | reverse complement strand
CTCGCCGTCGGTAAAGCGGTCCCAGCCCCACACAATGTCGAATTTGATCTGCGGGGCGACCGACCAGTCGGCCGAGAACTGTGGGATGCCGGTGCGGTACTGCGGATGGAGGATGCGTTTGTCGAGAAGGGCGATATCCTCGATCAGTTTTCGGCGATGGACCTGCTGACGGGAGGCCTCATAGAGCGTGGTGAAGGCTTCCATGAGGTGCATATGGACGTCGAGCGTCTTTCGGTCGCCGCCGGACGGGCCGGGGGCACAGAGGTCCCAGTTGCGTTCGAACATTTCGAAATAACCGCCATACAGGGTGTCGGCACCGTGGGTCTGGATCAGCTCAAAGAGCCGTCGGGCGGCGTCCAGACCCCGCGGATCGCCGGTGGCCAGCGTGTATTCGCTGAGGGCGTAGACGGCAAAGCTTTGCCCGTAGAGGATTTTCTTGTCGATGAGAACCTTACCAGACCGGTCGGTCGTCCAGTAGAATCCCTCGTGCTGTTTGTCCCACATTACCTCGAGCAGGTAATCGACGCCGTGGCGGGCAAAGTCCGCACATTTTCCTTCGCCGTATCCGGCCCGATGAGCCGAGGCGAAGGTATACGTGCACCGGGCCTGGGCGATCAGCGACTTGACATCTTCGCCGGTGTCCTTGCCGTCTTGGTCGAATTGGGTGATAAAGCCGCCGTTTTTCGCGTCCAGGCAACGATTCAGCCAGAAGGGGAGTAGTTCGTTGTCGAGGTGGTGCCTTGTTTCCGCCAGACTGGAAGCGACTTGTTTTGTATCCATTCTCTCTCTCCATGACCGATTCGGGATTACCATTTGCCTCTATGGTAGAAAAGAGCGGACGGCGGTCAATCTCTTTTTCCGGGGGGGATCCGGAGCCAAGAAGGAAGCCCTGAAAGAGGCGGAAAACGTAGCGCATTAACCTTCATATGGGCCAAGAAAGCGATCTCCATCGAAATGGATTAGGTGAGATGGCGCGTCGGCGACCCACACTTCCGTCTGCCAAGCAATCTCGCCAAGATAACGTCCCATAGTGGAACGATTTGGGAACGCGGTCACATATACAAGACCAGCCCTGGAATTGGCGAAAAGCTGTGATAATTCGGCATGTCTTTTTCCGTCCACGGGACCATGACTGGTAACCGATTCAACAAGAAACAGCCACTTCCTTTTCGGGCAAAATAGAACAACATCTGGCATTTTCCCGTGAGAATCGACACTGACGCCCAGATCGGAAAGTAATGGCGCATTGAAATATCCCCACTTGTCACCCGTGTCGCCGGCATAGATCAGCACGCCGTCGGGAACAAATCGAGGACCGAATTCTTTGATAATGTCACGTATAAGTTCGCTGTGTTCGCCGGGACTGAGAGTGATCTCCTTTCCATTGGCGATTTTTACGGGAACCCGGTTCTGTTTACGTTCCATTGCGTAACGCGCTGCAAGCGTCTCGCGGTCGGCAAGGTAGGATGCCAAATTGTCATGCCACGCCGAAGTGCCGAAAGAGCGTAGCAATTCAAGAACGGTATCTTCAATCTGGTAAACGGCCTTGGGACTATTCACAGGGCGGTCGATTTTGTCCGGATTGTAAAGAGCGATTCCGGCATCTACAAACTGATGCATGGTTTGCCGTCTGACGGTTTCCCGAGTATTCGGAGCGTAATCCTTTCCATAGTGTTTGCGCGCCCAATCCATGATGGGTGTTATCCCCATTAGCGGCTTTTTCGACAGCCTCCACTTCTTGTTAGGCGTGAGATTCAGCAAAGCCAGAAGGCAGAGCGCGGAACGCTCGTTTTGCTGCGCCCGTGGCATTCCGAGGGCGACCAGGATATTGATCGCGTCGCTGATATGCTTATGGCCGTCGTTCTTGTTCATTCCGAAATTCGCTCCACTTCTTCGTCAATCGTTTCCTGAGTTAACTCCCCTTTTTTAATTGCCCATTTTCCAAGTTCAATAAGGGCGTTGCGACTCGGATACTTCATAAGTTTAAGATCGGTTGCATTGACCTGAGTGTGACCGCTGAAACGTCGGAAAATATGATCAACTGTCGTTGAGTTAAGAAAAACAGAAAGACCCCTTGCAATCGCCTCTGTCAATGGCTCTTTATTGGAGTGGAAAACGTTGAGGTGATTCTCAAAACCAAGCTTTTCCGCTTCGCCAAACACGGCAGGATCAACGACACTTGCGACAATTCTCCGCTTTTCTTCTTTGGAAGAGAAACGACGCACCACAGTATAGAAACCATTCGGATATAGCCATTTTTGTGTGTGCCGGTTATATCGAATCGCGTTGGGCTTTTTCCCGCCTTCAATTGGCCACTGTATGAACTGTTCCTTGAAATGGCATGGATACAATAACGGCGCTGTTCCGCTTTCGGGCATATCATGCAACTGAGCCTTCATCCGAAAATCCACGACTGGACCGGTTGAAACTTGTATCCCGATTTGGGGAAGCGTGTAGTTGAAGGTTTTCGCATCGTTCAAAAAATCAGATTCGGGCGATGAAGGGATATGAATGAAAAGTTCTTTGTCGTCTTCTTTTACAATTTGAGCGAATGAATAATCCGAAATTGAGGTATCGGCGAAAGTATCATCCATAGAAGTCGACACAGTAACGGCTTTCTGTCGTCCACCTTTTTCCAATACTAAAATGATATTCTCTTGTAGAACCTTGTCTTCCTTAAATGCTTTGTCCCTGGAACCGAAAAGATGAATCCGACGTATGGCGGCGTGTTTCATCATGAATTCCCTGAAAGGGCGATAGTAAGGGCCATTGCAAAAACTTCTTGGGATGATAGCCACCAAGTATCCGCCTTTTTCCAGCAATAGCAAAGACAAAGCAACGAAAGCGGAATACAGATTTACTGTTTCGATTCCGGCGGTTCGAAGACAAGCCCGGTGACGGGACTCGCTGGAAATTTTTTTGTATGGGGGATTCATAATGCAATGTGTATAGTTGTCCACCTCTTCATGCCAGAGGCTATTGAAAGAAGACGCATTTTTAGCTGCTTCAATAACGAAGTCCTCTGCAAGAATTCTCCAAGTCACAGATCTGCCGCTTCTCGCGGATATTGTTGCGCACAATTCGAGATTCTTCTCTAGATATGAGCGCATTACCGGATCTATTTCATAGGCATCCACATGAATATAAGAGACGGTTTTATTTTTACATATATGTTCGATAAAAGCTGAAGTTAGGCTGCCTACACCTGCGCCGGGATCCAATAGCCGGATGTATTGACTGGATGCAGCAGGAAACAACGAAGCCATAAACGAGGCAACCGTGGCGGATGTCATGTATTGACCAAAAGCGCTTTTGGTCTCCACCTTGAGCTTGCCGTTAGCAATCCTTCTTGAAGCATCTGCTCGAGATAGAAGATTCAACGGTGATAAAATTTCATGCATTTCAATATTCCGCCTTGTGCTTGTTTGTCACGCTCATTTTTTCATTAATCCAAGCATCGACACGGTCGCGGTCGAACCGCCATTGATTGCCTACCTTGGAAGCGGGGATTTCACCCTCCTGGGCCATGCGGTACAGCTTCGTCCGGCCCATCTTCAGATATTCGGCCAGTTCCTCTATGGTCAACCACTTTGTCCGGTCCATGGAAACCCTCTTCTCAAGAGTGTATCTGCATCACTAAATGATAACGAATGATAACGTTCGGTGCGTTCAGTGTCAAAACAGAAAAGCCAACTGCTTCTCGTGATACGCCCCTCCGACGCACTCCGGCAAAGAGGTCATTGTCGCTCAGGCGGATATATATTGCACTTCAGCAAAGCGGTCTGCGCAAATAAAAAGGCCCGGCCGAGCGGCCGAGCCCTTTGTCCTGCAAACTGCCATCCGGTTAGGCCGGAGTGACCTTCGTTGCACACGGGCCTTTGCGACCCTGACCAATCTCGAATTCGACCCGCTGGTTTTCGTCGAGCGTGGCATAGCCCTCCATCTGAATCTCGGAGTGATGCACAAACAAGTCATCACCCCCGTCGTCCGGCGTGATAAACCCATAGCCCTTGCTCGCGTTGAACCACTTTACTATACCTGTACTCACTGTTACTGCTCCTTGGCCGATGCACCGGCCACACTACTACATCTCTCGTTTTTTCTACTGGGAAGGACGCATTCGAGAGACTAAAATACACCCTTCACGGACCAACAATATATGTCCTTATCGACGTCTCCCCAACAAAAATCGACCAAAATTCAAAAAAAAGGCCTTCCGGATGCATCGGGCGCATTTTCAGTATGAAAAACAGGGGTAATGATATCTTGCGGATTCTTCGACGGGCTCAAGAGAGGCCCTTCGATCCATCGATGAACCCAAGGCAGGCCCTTCGGCTCGGCTCAGGGCAGGCAGGTCACATCTCCATTACGTCAGGGTGATCTTCAAAGGATCGGTCCTTGAAGCTTCCCTGTCCGGCCTTGACCTTGATCTTGACGATATCGTCTTTGAGCAGCATCCGAATGTGGCCGATCCCCAGGTTGATCTGGTCGAAGGTCATGCCGGCCGGTTCGCTGAGCCGAGAGGCCAAGCCGGGGGAACTTTGCAGGGTATACAGGATCGCACGGATCGTCTGGTTGACAAGCAGAACGGCACCGGCCAGGTCCTGGCTTTCGCCGGTCCCTTTCGCCAGGTCGCTCTTGCAGGTCTCAAACGCCCAGGTCAGCACAGCGATACGCCGGGCGTTTTCCGTGGAATACGGCTCGGAGAGGAGGTCTTTGGGCGCGACCATCTCCAGATCCAGCCGCATCTTGTATTCGGGATTGATATAAATGGAAGGGGCATACCGCTCATATCCCATACCGTACTTTGCCGTCGCGGTCAGCTCCTGCTCGTCAAACGCGACGGCGTTAAACCAGAGATGGTTGGATTTTTCCCGCTGCCCGACCGAGAGGATGACATTGCCGCTCTGGATGAGGGTTTCCTGGTCGCTGGTGAGGGCGGTCAGCACATCCTGGCTGCGGCTGATCTTGAGGGTGATGTCGCCGTATCGTTCGAAAACTTCCCTGTCGATGTTGAACGGCTGCTGACATCCGTTGACGATAAGGCAACCGACAATCCCGATTGCGACAAGTGCAATTCTGGTCTTCACGGTACTGGTCCTTCCCAAACGCATGTTTCGGCGGCGTCGAACGCCCATCGCTTCGACGCAGGTTCCAAGGCGATCCGGGCCGATCCTAGACCTCCTTGGCGTCAATCCAGTTCATCATTTTGCGAAGCTTGCGGCCTACCTGTTCGAGCTTGCTGCCATGGTCGGCATTGTACAGCTCATTGAATTTCTTGAGCCCGTCCTGATACTCGGCAACCCATTCTTTCGCGAACGCGCCGCTGGTGATCTCGGCGAGGATCTTTTTCATCTCCGCCTTGGTCTGGTCGGTGATGATTCGCGATCCGCGAGACAGGTCGCCGTATTCGGCGGTATTGGAGATACTGTATCGCATGTAGCTCAGCCCGCCCTGGTACATCAGGTCGACGATCAGTTTGACTTCATGGAGACATTCGAAATAGGCGATCTCGGGCTGGTAGCCGGCCTCGACGAGCGTATTGAAACCCGCCTTGATCAGGGCGCATAATCCACCGCAAAGCACCACCTGTTCGCCGAACAGGTCGGTCTCGGTCTCTTCCTTATACGTGGTCTCGATGATTCCCGCACGGGCGCCGCCGATGCCGTTGCCCCAGGCCAGGGCGATCTTCTTGGCGTCGCCGGTGGCATCCTGCTCGACAGCGACCAGGCACGGAACGCCGCCGCCTTTGACGAACTCGCTGCGAACCAGATGCCCTGGCCCCTTGGGGGCGATCATCACCACATTGATATCTCTGGGCGGCACAATATATTTGAAGTGGATGTTAAAACCATGGCAAAAGCCCAGGGTCTGTCCGGGCTTGAGGTGAGGAGCGATTTCGTTTTTATACACTTTTCCCTGGACCTCATCGGGCAGGGTGACAATGATCAGGGCCGCTCCCTGGATGGCGGTCTTGATGTCCGAGGGGACAAATCCGTGTTCTTTGGCCAGCTTGGCGTTGGCCGTGTCGGGCAGTTCGGCGACGACGACTTCGATGCCGCTGTCCCGCAGGTTCTGGCTGTGGGCGTGGCCCTGACTGCCGTATCCGATCACCGCGACCTTTTTGCCCTGCAGGGGGGCCAGCGGCGCGTCTTTTTCGTAATAGATGGTTGCCATGTCTTTCCATTCTCCTTTGCTGGATTACTGGTTTTCCGCCTGTGTCCGTCCGTATCGGGCCATGGCGACGGTCCCGGTTCGGACCACGTTCTTGATCCCGTAGGGCCGACACGAATCGATAAAAGCCTCGATTTTGGTCTCCGGACCGGCCACCTCTACCATAACAGATTTCGAGCTGATGTCCACAACTTTCGCGTTAAACATCTCGATCAGGGCCTGAATTTCCGCCCGTTTCTCTCCCGGACAGCTTACGGTGATCAGCATCAGGTCCCGGGCCACCATGTCCTGCCCGACAAAATCCTGCACCTTGACGATGGTGACGATCTTGGCCAGTTGTTTGCGGACCTGCTCGACGACCCGGTCGTCGCCGACGACCACGATGGTCATCCGGCTCAGGCTGGGATCATCGGTGCGACCGACGGCCAGCGAGTCGATATTAAACGCCCGAGCCGCGAACATCCCGGCGACATGCGCCAGGACGCCCGGCTTGTTCAACACCAGTGCGCTGATGATGTGTTTCATATGGGATCCCCTTTCCACGAGGTTTATGCATCCTAGGCCATTTCGAAGATGTCCAGGCCATCCATTTCGTGCAGGCTTTTGCCTGCGGCGACCATGGGCCAGACATTTTCCTCCGGATCGACGTGGAAATCCACCACGCACGGTCGATTTTCGGCCAGCATCTTTTCGACGGCGCCGGGCACATCGGCCTTGTCCTTGACGGTGAATCCCACCGCGCCGAAGGCCTCGGCTACTTTGGCGAAGTCCGGATTCTGCAGCGAGCTGCACGAGTAGCGCTGCCCGTAAAAGAGGTGCTGCCACTGCCGAACCATACCCATGAAGTTATTGTTGATCAGGCAAACCTTGATCGGCAGCTCATACTGGACCGCGGTGCACAGCTCGTTCATGGTCATGTTAAAGCTGCTGTCGCCGTCGATATCGATGACGAGTTCGCCGGGACGGGCGATCTGCGCTCCGATGGCGGCGGGCAGGCCGAATCCCATCGTGCCCAGTCCGCCGGAGGTGATAAACTGCCGGGGCCGTTTGTACTTGTAAAACTGGGCGGCCCACATCTGATGCTGACCGACGCCGGTGACGATCGTGGCGTCGCCATGCGTCTGCCGATAGATTTCCTCGATGATATACTGCGGCTTGATTGTGTCGGCTTTGGTGTCGTATCGGAGCGGATGCCGTTTTTTCCAGTCGTTGATCCGCTGGAACCATTCGGAGCGGTCGCGATGAACCAGCTCTTTTTCCAACTCGGTCAGGATGTACTTAGCCGAGCCGACGACGGGGATATCCACCCGGACATTCTTGCTGATGCTGGCCGGATCGACGTCGATGTGGATGATTCTGGCATGCGGGGCAAAGGTCTTGAGCTTGCCCGTCACGCGGTCGTCGAAACGGGATCCGACGGCGATCAGAAGATCGCATTCCTGCACGGCGTAATTGGCGTACGCCGTACCGTGCATCCCGAGCATATCCAGCGACAGCGGATCGTTCTGGTCCAGACAACCCAGACCCATCAATGTCATCGTGACCGGGACATTGGCCTTTTTGGCCACCGTACGCAATTCCTGGGAGGCATTGGCGGCAATCACGCCCCCGCCGACGTAGAGGACCGGTCGCTGGGCGTCGTTGATGGCCTGGGCTGCCGCGGAGATCTGACGGGCGTGGCCCTGTTCACGGATGCGATAACCAGGCAGCTTGATCGGGGCCGGCGCCATTACCTCAATTTCGGCGGTCTGCATATCGACGGGGATATCGACCAGAACCGGTCCGGGTCGGCCGGTGGAGGCGATGTAGAAGGCCTCGCGGATGGTCTGGGCCAGCAGGCTCGGGTCCTTGACGATCTCGTTGTGTTTGGTGACCGGACGGGTAATGCCGGTGGTGTCGGCTTCCTGGAAGGCGTCGTTGCCGATCAGCTCGGTACGGACCTGTCCGGTGATGGCGACGATCGGAACCGAGTCCATCATGGCGTTGGCCAGGCCCGTGGTCAGATTGGTCGCCCCGGGTCCGGAGGTGGCGATGACCACGCCGACCTTGCCGGTGGCGCGGGCATAGGCATCGGCCATGTGACAGCCGCCCTGCTCATGCCGCGGGATGATAAAGCGGATCGGGGCATCGTACAGCTTGTCGAACAGCGGCAGCACCACGCCGCCCAGATAGCCGAACAGAACATCGGCGCCCTGTTCGATCAGGGTATCGACGATGATCTGGCTGCCGGGCTTTCGTGGTGGTCGGGCCGTGGTTTCTGAGGTTTTATTGCTCATGGGTTTCTCCTGTACTCTTTGATAAACAGGGTCATGGTTTTGGTCGAACCGATCCATTCACGGCCAGCCTGGCACCTGCTTTGCAGGCGACAGCAGACGGCGGAAGGAACCGGGAAAAAACGCATCCAGCAGCGGCAGAACCGCAGCGCCGCAATAGCCGAAGACCACCTCGACGCCCTGGCTGCGAAGAACATCGACAAGGATTCTGCTGGTGGATAGAACGGTGGATTGAGGCCCCGCGGGGCCGGAAAGTGAAGGGACCATCTTGTTTCTCCTGATAAACGATTCATTTTCGTTATTCCGGATTTCCACGGGTTTGGGGCGTTTCCCGCTCGATCCGCCGGGGACGAACACATCGGTCCCGGCTGATCCATGCGGCGTTGCTGGCCCGCTCCGTGGCTCCGTAACCACAGTCAACCTGCGTCTCAGGCATGCATCGGCACGCCTATGGCACAAATGCAAAAGAACACCTCTTTTATACCGTTTCGACCGGACCGGGTCAAGGCCTTGAGTAAAATTTTTGCCTATGGCGCTAGTTGATTACTAAGGATTTAATTGCAGTTTTCTGGTATACTCCGGCGATTTTTCTCAAAACAGCAAATTTTGGACAAACGTATTGACAGGCCAATCGTATGATTGTATAAACTAGTAAACTAATAGGATTCTAGGAGAAAGAATATGAAGCTATCCTCAAGAAGTCGATATGGATTCAGGGCAATCCTTGAATTGGCCGTAGCGTACGGCGAAGGGCCGATACAGATCAAGACGATTGCCGACCGGGAAGATATCTCCAACAAGTACCTCGAACAGTTGATCGCCATGCTGAAAGCGGCTGGATTGGTGCGCAGCGTGCGAGGCCCGCGGGGTGGATATACCCTGGCCAAACCGCCCAGTGAAATCCGGCTGGATGAGGTCTTTTCCACGCTGGAAGGGCCTCTGGTGGCAGTGGATTGCCTGGAACATGCGACGTTCTGCTCCAAATGTACCGATTGCGTGACCCGTCGGATCTGGTCCCAGATGCAGGATGCCGTCCTGAATGTCCTGCGCGCCAAAACACTGCAGGACATGGTCGATATGGCCCAAGGGCTGGACAAAAACGGAACGTACCATATTTAATCCAAAGAAAGGAGGTTCGCAGTGGCGCGGATTTATCCGAATATCACGGCTACTGTCGGATCGACCCCTTTGGTCAGGATCAATAAACTGGCCTCTCGTGAGTCCGTTGTCCTGGCAAAGATGGAGTCATTCAATCCCTGCTCCAGCGTCAAAGACCGTATCGGGCTGGCCATGATCGAAGCGGCCGAAAAAGCCGGCAAAATCACGCCCGAGACGGTCTTACTCGAACCGACCAGCGGCAATACGGGGATAGCCCTGGCCTTCGTATGCGCCCAGCGGGGGTATACGTTAAAGCTGACCATGCCCGAATCCATGAGCATCGAACGGCGTAAGCTGCTTCGGATGCTCGGCGCCGAGATCGTTTTAACGCCGGCGGAAAAAGGGATGAAAGGGGCGATCGAAGAGGCCGCCAGGCTTCAACAGGAACTGCCCAACGCCCTGATTCTACAGCAATTCGCGAATCCGGCCAATCCGGACATCCATCGACGCACCACCGCCGAAGAAATCTGGAACGACACCGACGGCCAGGTGGACATCCTGGT
>JAFGGE010000118.1 GCA_016930745.1 Sedimentisphaerales bacterium | reverse complement strand
GCCCCCCTGTATGGCAAAGTATTCTCTATCGCAGGGAAAAAGGAATCTAAAAGGCCTCCGCCGTTGGGACAGGTATTTGTTCTTACTGTTTTTTGGTATGGCAATTTAAGAACGAAAAAAACGGGAGAGCGAACGAATGAACATGTTACGCGTTTGGCCGATTGTTTGTGAATATGGAATTGGCGCTGTCTTGTGTGCAGTCGGGATTTGGTTCGGTTTGCGCGGAGGCTACCTTGATCTAAAATTGGCGGAAGACCGCCGGCTTATGGCGATTCTGGTTGCCGGGTATGTATTCATGTTGGCGCTGGTCGGCATTTTTACCTTTTGGGCTCCCTTCTGGGGGAATGGAGACATGCCATGATTGCGGCGGCTATCGGCACAAAGATCGACTACGTCGTCATACTGAGCTATTTCATCGGCATTATGGGATTTGGATTATATTTTGGCCGGTATACGTCCTGCACCAAAGACTATTTTTTCGGCGGCCAGCGGTTTGCCTGGTGGCTGATCGCCTTTTCCTGTATCGCAACGGTAGTGGGAAGCTATAGTTTCATCAAATACAGCGAGGTCGGATTTACCTACGGCATCAGCAGCACCCAATCCTATTTGAATGACTGGTTCTGGATGCCTCTGCTGGTTCTGGTCTGGATTCCGATCATCTACTACCGGAAGATCCAGTCCATTCCGGAATATATGGAGGTCCGCTTTGACAAGAAGACGCGGATTGCCGCGACGTTCATTATTCTGCTCTATATCATCGGATATATTGGAATTAATCTTATTACTCTGGGCAAGACTCTGCATACGTTGCTGGGTTGGGATATCATGTTCGGCGCCACAGTCACGGCTGTGGCAGTGGCGCTCTATGTATATGTGGGAGGACAGACCGCCATTATTATGACGGATCTTGCGCAGGGGATCATTCTTCTTCTGGCGGGCCTTGGATTATTTGCCGTGGGCATTTATCATTTTGGGGGCTTTGAACAATTCTGGTCGCTGCTGCCTCAAACCCATAAATACGCCTTTTCGGATTTCAACAATCCTCCCAATTTCAGTTTTATCGGCATATACGTGCAAGACGGTCTGGCCAATACCGGCGCCCTGATGCTCATGCACCAGGGTTTTATCATGCGGTTTCTGTCCCTCAAGAGCGTCACGGAATCACGTCGCATGGTCGTGTGCTGGATTCTGGTCCTGGCGCCGCTGGCGGCGATCGCCACAAGCTGCGGGGGATGGATCGCCAAGGCGCTGGTTAATAACGGGGAACTGGAAACGACGCCGGCCGATGCGTTTGTCAAGGCCGCTCATTTCCTGTGTAGGCCGGGCGTTTTCGGATTTGTATTGGCGGCGTTGACAGCCGCTCTGATGAGCACCGCCGATTCTCTGATCAATGCCGTCAGCGCCATCTTTGTCAATGACATCTGGCGGCCTTATATCCGGCCGGACCGCCACGATCAGCACTATTTGTTCATAGCCCGAATCACAAGCCTTTGCGCCGCCGGCCTCGGATTGGCGCTGGTGCCGATCTTCATGAAAGACACGATTTACAGCGCACACGGCATGTTTACGGCGGCTGTCACCCCACCGGTCCTTGTGGCTATATTTCTTGGGATTCTATGGAAACGATATACCCCGACAGCCGCTTTTGTAACGATTACGGGGGGAGCGATCCTGATCGGCCTGTCCTTTGTCTGGCCCGATGCTCTGGTGGGGCCTTTCGATATGGGAATGGGAGCGGGCGGTTATAACTTCATGCGAGCCCTGTTCGGTCTGTTGGTATCCGTCGTGTTGGGTGTTGCGGTCACATTCTTTACGGCGCCGAAACCGGCTGCCCAACTCCCGGGGTTGGTCGCCGGAACACAAATCGAGGCGATGCGGCGGTTCAAGGGGGGAGAACCAAATCGCCGTCCGGGGAAAAAGGCGACGCTTCATGTACAACTGGAAAAAGCCCTTTCCGGACAGAATATGGTCCGGGTTTCGCCGGAAGCCCTCAAACAAATGGCCGCCGAACCGGGGGATTTGTTGTATGCCAGCCATGTTCGGTGGTGGTTCGGCGGTCTACGATCGGTACACGTTACGGCCGGTCCCGCTCTGGAACATGACCATCGTCAATTGTGGATCAGCCCGGAAGACGCCGCCAGCGCCCACTTTGTCCAGGGCCAGAAAATTCTGCTGGAAAAGATTATGTAGATTCCCGTCATGCCGGGATTTTGACACAGGAAGTAAAACGACGACGCCGAATCGGAATGAATTGCTGGGAAAGACATTTGCATGCTCATGCGGGCAAACTCATACGGTCCCTACACGGATAATCCTGTATGCAGAGGATGCCATCGAACAACTTTCCTCTCTTTTGGCGTCTTGTGTCCAGGGTCGTCAAATCGTTCTTCTTGCGGATGCACGAACCTGGGCAATCGCCGGAGACAGGGCCAGGCAATCCCTTCAAGAGCAGGGTTGGTCTTGTCGCATTCTGATGATTCCCGATCGGGATTCCAAAAGCCCTGTCTGTGACGACATTACCTTTGATCATCTGGATCTTGATTTTCCGCATGCAGATGTGGCCCTGGCCGTCGGATGTGGTGTCGTTTGCGATCTGACGAAATGGCTGGCATTCAAACACGGGATTCCCTTTGCGGTTCTGGCCACGGCGGCGACCATGAACGGTTTTACTTCAGCCAATGTAGCGCCGACGATCCGGGGGGTGAAAACCCTGCTCGCCGCCCGGGCGCCTTTGGCGGTTTTTGCCGTACCCTCCCTCGTGGCCGGGGCGCCCTTCGAGCTCACCGCCGCCGGTTTAGGCGATGTGATCGCCAAACCCATCAGCACGGCCGACTGGATGATGAATCATCTTTTCCGTGAGGAACACTTCTGCCGGACCTGCAGCGAACTGATCAATTCCCTGGAACCCTGTTATTTTGACTGTCCCGAACACATCCGATGCCGCCGGCCCCAGGCCATGGAAGCATTGATACAGGCCTTGTTCTACTCGGGGATCGCCATGACCATGATCGGCACCTCCGCCCCGGCTTCGGGCGGAGAGCACTTGCTCAGCCATACCCTGGATATGATGTCCGGCCTGGATGGGCGGAATCATGATCTGCACGGAAGGCAGGTAGGAGTCGGCACCATAGTTGCCGCAGCGCTCTATGAAAAGATTTTTGAAATAGCCAGCCCTGAGCCGGGGGCTTTCCCGGCGCTGGATCGGACGTTTTGGGGCGAACGAATGGAGAGCGTGCGTCAGCAGTATGACCAGAAGATTCCTTCGATGGAAACGATGCGGCTGAAGATCCGTCATGGCGATCTCTGGCGGGATTTTCTGGACCAATGCCGTCCTTTACTGCGCACGCCCAAGCAAATCAAACAATGCCTTCAGACGGCCGGCGCCGCCCATACCTGCGCTGATATCGGATGCTCACGGGATCGCGTCCTCGCCGCCGTTCTGCATATGCATGAAATTCGCAAGCGTCCCACAGTGGTAGATTTGGCCTGGATGCTTGGCATTCTCCCTGCCGCCGCCGAGGAAATTATCGATCGATGGCTGATCCGGTAATCCCGCCGCAGGGGAAGGTCTCTTCAGGTGGCCGCCAGAATCAGATCCGCAAGCTCCACAAAACCCATGCCGCTGCGTGCCTTTGTGATATACGCCGGTCCGGTCTCCAAAAATGCCTCGTAGTCTCGTACATTGGCGACACCTACGCTATTCTTGAAGAAGGAAAACAACGGTTCATCATTGGGCGAGTCGCCGATGAAGACAAAATCCGTGTTGTCCTTATCGAGGTCCATTCCCAACTCCTGTTTTACATACAACCGAACCGCCGTTAATTTGTCGTATTCTCCGAACCAGCCGTTGACATGAATCGAGCTGATTCGGACGTTGGCGCCATGGCTTTTAAATATATCCATTATGCGTTCAATCTTAATTGTAGATAAGCGCGGCACATCTTCACCGTAGTCGACGGCCAGGTCAAATTCGCGCCAAGGCTGATCGCTGGCGATACCGGCCCCGGGCACCTTCTTCAAAATCTCCTTTTTTATATCAGCCATTTTTTTTCGCTTCTCTCCGCTACAGTCCTTCTCCGTATACCGTTTCTGCATTGTCCCATCCTTCAACATGCAGTAAAACGCCCCATTTTCGCCGATGACGGCGTGAACAGGCCACATACGGGCAATATGATCGCACCAGCCGGCCGGCCTTCCCGTGAGAGGGACAAGAATCTTGCCCGCTTTGTACAGCTTCCAGGCCGCCTGATAAGTCTCCGGCGTAATCTTTCCCTGTGTGGAAAACGTGTCGTCGATATCGAAAAAAAGCCCTCTTACATTCGCCGCATTCAGTTGTGAAACCGGTTTGCATTCTTCCATAGAAGATGTTCCAATCTCTTTTACCCCCGCCTCAAGATGCTTCGACGAGGGGGCAACAATTCCCTGGCTCGAGGTCCGTTTCGTCCCGGATTACGGCATGCTATTATTTGATTCTCTCGTTCTTCATCTGGCTGCGCAACCAGGCGGGACGATCCGTCGTGATCCCATGGACCCCCAGTTGTTCGACTCGCAGGGCCTCGGTCGGATCGTTCACCGTCCAGACATACAGGCCCAGTCCGGCCGAAAGGGCATCTTTGGCAAAGCTTTCTGTCAGGCCGGCATAATGCACATCCAGTCCGTCGATACCATGCTGTTTCACTTGAGCAATCCAGGCAGGATCATGCGGCAGATATTCTTCTGTTTCGTTGTCACGTCGCGTACCGGCCAGCCAATACACAGGTACCTCAGGCATAACGTGTTTTACTTCTTTCACCACATCGAAGTTGAAACTGATCACGACGATCTGGCGGATCTTTCCGCTTTGATCCATCGCCTGCTTCAGATAGGGGACAATAGCCTGGTCGCATTTGATCTCGATATACAGCCGTTTTTCCGGCGGTACGCTGTCGAGGACCTCTTCAATAAAGGGGATTTTTTCCCCGGCATAGCGGGCATCCTTGTGACGTCCCACATCCAGTTGACGCAATTGATCCACCGAGGCCTGTGCGACTTCCATGTCCACACCGGCCGTCCGCTTGGTGTTCTTATCGTGAATGACCACAATTCGGTTGTCTTTGGAAAGATACACATCGACTTCCACCGCATCGGCCTCCAATTGCCAGGCCAGAAGAACGGAGGCCATCGTATTTTCCGGGGCCAGATACGAAGCGCCGCGATGCGCGATTATTTCCACGTTCCTATCACAACCCATTATTACTACAACGAACAATAGCGCTCCTAGCCGTTTCATTCCCAAGTTCCTTTCTCTTGCCCGGCATCACAGTCCCGATAGTATTCTCCTTATGTCGGATTGTCAGTATAACGCAACTGAACCTTTCGGTCAATCGCGCCTTATGTTTCGCAAACACACACAATCCGTATAATTAAATTGGCTTGATGACACTTGTAATTTTCATCGAACCGCCTTATATTGATTTCCATGAAAGCGGCGGCGCCCATAAAATCCATTACGACCTTCAATTGGATCCATGAGGAGTGTACAGTATGACCAGCGAATGCAGGTATTTGCGATGGGTTTTGAGCCTGTTTGCCATTGTTTTGATCGAAACACTGCTTATCGGCTGTGGCAGCGTCGAAACTTCGAATACCTGGCCCTCCGTTTCGATCATTTTTGACACGGATATGGGTACGGATGTGGATGACGCCGGGGCTCTGGCGATTCTTCATGTCATGGCGGATCGAGGCGAAGCAAAGATTCTGGCGACGATGAGCGCCAATCGGAACCGCTGGAGCGCCCCGGCCATCGACGTAATCAACACGTATTACGGCCGGCCCGATCTGCCCATCGGCTCATCCAAAACAGGACCCGATCCCGAAGAGTGGTATCGTCACAGCGCTCCCGACTATCCTCACGATCTTACAAACGGCGACGATGCTCCCGATGCGGTCGCCCTGTATCGCAAGATTCTGGCGGCCCAACCCGACCAAAGCGTGACTGTTGTCGTCGTGGGATGGCTGACAAACATGGCCGACCTGCTCCGCAGCCGACCCGATCGATATAGTCCGCTTACCGGCGGTGAGCTGGTCAGGGCCAAGGTCAAAGAGTTGGTTTCGATGGGAGGCAAATGGCCCAACTCCCCCAGGGAGGAAGGAGAATACAATTTCACCATGGACGGCCCCGCCGCTTACCAGGTGATCCGCGACTGGCCCGGAAAAATCATGTTCACAGGACTGGGCAAAGATGTGATGACCGGCGCCCGATTAACGGCTCAGGGTCTGAAGGATAATCCGGTATCGGCATTTTATCGGAATTTCTTTGAAGGGAACAACGTATCTGCAAGGTCCAGTTGGGATCTGATCGCCGTAGTATATGCGGTCCGCGGCTTGTCGGACTATTTTACCGAGGTTTCTTCCGGGCAATGCGCAGCGAAAGAGGATGGAAGCAACGAATGGATCCCCGGTTTCCCCTCCAACCATGCCTATCTTGTCTATAAAATGCCTCCGGAGGAATTGGCCGCCGTAATCGAAGATCTGCTTTTGGCTCCCCCGTGTCGGTGAGCGATGTCGAATAGGTTGGAAACGAAGGATTGGGTACGCTATGAGACAGGTCCTTTCCAGAAGAAATTTCATCAAGTCCGGAGTTTTATGCGGAATCGGCGCCGGTGTTATATCCTGCCAGTCGAATTTCCGGAATACCAGGCAGGCTGAGACCCGTTACATCGCCGCCTACGATACCGAGTCGCCGGATTGTCTGGCGGCATGCCGAAAGATTGCCGAGGTGCACAGACGTTTCGAAATGCCGGCAACCTTTTTTATCCTGGGCAGGACGCTGGATGCCAATCCCAAAGAATATCGCCGGCTTCTGGACGATCCTCTTTTTGAAATCGCATCGCATACCTATTCCCATCGGATGCTGCGCCATCACCCGTTTTGCGGCTCCGCTATCCCTCTGGAGGAAAAACGGAAAGAAATCTTCGAAGGAAAGGCATCTGTCGAACGTGTCTTTGAGCGGCCCTGCCTCGGGCTGCGGCCGGGCTGTGGTTTCGACAATGCGCTCAAAGGCGAGCCGGAGGTATTGGAAATCCTTCGCCAGGCAGGGATTCGCTACACCAGCAGTCTTCTGTGGGGGCCGGACTATTCCCTTCCGGCTCTGTTGCGGGAGCCGTTTCCCTATAAGGAAGAGGGATTTCCCGAACTCTGGGAGCTGCCGGGGCACGGCTGGCACGAAAATCTTCTCAAAGACCATAATCAATGGGGTCCGCGAAGGCTTACATTGTGGCCTTCCCCTTTTCCCGAAGCAATAGCGGGAGGATTCTGTAAAACCCCGAAAGATGAATTTAACATCAACAGGATCTTTTTGGACAGAGCCGCAGAGTCCGGAGCGTGTTTTGTTTCTCTGATCTGGCACCCCTGGTCCCTGTACAAGTTCGATCCGGACATGAAAATGCTGGAACTCACTTTCACTTATGTCCGCCGCCTGGGACACCAACCGTGTACATACGCCCAACTCTACGAATCGGTTGGAAGCGCTTGATGATAAAAGTATTTTTATCGCTGCCGGATAAAAAATGACTTGTGATTTTCACTGGATAGGATAATCCAGTATATATCGAAAACAGGGAATCGAGGGTGTTGTTGTAAAAGGGAAGGGGCTCGCAATGGACAAGAGGGATATGACCAGACGGCAGTTTGTACGGTCGTCTTCCGCCGCTTCGTTTATCGCCGTTTCATCGAAAACGATTCCCACCTTTGCCAACATGACCGGAAATGCCGGGGAAACTGGCGATCCTCGGAGGCGAATCCGTTCGTAAAAATGAGAGCTGGCCTGCGCGAGGTGGGTTAGTACAGAACCAATCGATAGACAACGGCTTACCTCTATATTCGGCCCAGGAGTTCCAGCGCCTGTTTGATCATGATCTCTCCGGCCCCTTTAGCAAGATTGGTTCCCGAAACCGGCTCATATCCGCCTTCGTCATAGGCCTGGCTGTGACAGACATAGCCAATGGCATCGTTACTGAGCGACACGATCATCACATTTTTCAATCCCGCCTTTTGCTTGATCTCCAGGCCTATTTCGACCAGGATTTCGCCCGGCAGGCCCAGCACGTAGAGGTCTCCGATCTTTATAATCTGAATCTCCGTGACCAGAGAGTCCTTTTCCTTGCTTATCTCAAATATTCTGTCAAGGGAAGGATCTTGCTTTAATGGGAGCTCGAGCGGGGTTTTCATTGCCTTGATGTCGACCTGGCCGGATGTGGAAACGAACTGAAGTCTTCGGATGACTTCCCCCGCCAGGGCTTTTCCCATTTGGAAACGAGCCTGGCGGCCTCGCTGAAGCGGGACCATGTTCCCGGCGGCCCCTAAAGTAAATAAACATATCCCTCCCTCCACCTGTTCGACAATCCGCGTTGTTTCTCCGGGATACTCCGCGGAGATGGAATAAAACCAATCGGAGAACGCGCTGCCGCTGACGGGATGGCAGGCATAGTTGACCAAGGAACCGACGAGCTGCCCCTCCATATCCTCAATCCGGAAAATCCAGGCATCGGGATCGATGGGGCCAAACGCCAACGGAGGCTGATTCGGTTCCGGAGAAAACGTCACTTTGGTCAGGCCATCCGCTTCTTTTTGAATTCGTCGCGTGGAGGCAACCTGATCCGAAACGGAAAAGGTCATCACAAGCGAACCATCCGCTTTCCTGGTCCGTCGGTTAAACGCGATTTCAGAAATGTCTCCTTTTACAACTCCTAGTTTCACTTCCTTCCTCTTTTTATACGCCGTGACCACCGCGCTCGACATCTTTTTTACCAGGGTTTCAACATAAGATTCATCCACGGTATTCTCGGGCACATCCGGTCCCATTCTTGTTCCGAAGGACAGTTTTGGACCGAAGTGAGTATGCGTGGCGCAAACGAGGACGTTCTGTTCCTCCAGACCAATCCTGTCCTTCACTGTTTTGCGAATCTTATCGGTGATTTCCATGGGCACCCACAGCAAATCGGAACAGACAATGGCTATCGTATCGTTCCCGTCATCGAGCACCAATGCCCGTGCGAAAAGTTCATCGGCAATGCCGTCGCTGGGTTTGTCTCGACTGCCGTAGCCCGACAGCCATACTCCGACAGGAGGGGTAATGTTCACTTTGGCGCATCCCCCCTTGACAACCGCGAATGCGGCAGGACAGAAATAACAAACGGTGATTAAAACGCTTGTCATAAACCGGAGCGTATTATCGTATCGCTTTGGCATTTCCGATCCCCTGCCTGAACTATCCTCTGAAAAGAGGGTGTGGCAATGAAATTCCAAAATTCAAAAGTATATTCTAGGCATTGTCAAGCGTATTTACAAGAACAAATGCTTTTTACAGGCCATGCAAACAGGAGATGCTTGATGCAGTAATCGTTAAAAGATGTTATTTCTTCATTCGTGTCCTTATGCTATAATGGAATGGTACTATGCAACGGTTAGAGAGAGAGCCATTGGCAGGCTCCAAGCAAATCAGGGAAAGGGCGAACCAATGGAGCAGAGAAACAACGGTCTGACCAGACGGCAATTCGTAGGCGCG
>JAFGGE010000007.1 GCA_016930745.1 Sedimentisphaerales bacterium | reverse complement strand
GCCGGGACCTATCTGGCGGGCCTGATGCAGCATCCGGAAGCGGGACAGGGGCGGTTTATCGGCCTGATCCTGCTGGCCTCGGTCGCGGGGCTGGTGACCGCTTCGCTGCAGGTGGAGATCCTGACCAGGCCGTTTGCGTTTACGCTGCCCAATCACCGGCACATGCTGCGCTGGTTTCTGTTTCTCTCGGCCGTGGCGGTGAATTTGCCATGTGCGCTGCTGTTCCTGGCGTATCCCGATCTGTCGGTGCTGGGCCGGATCGGAGCGATCGCGGCGGCGTTCTGTGCCGGGCATATCAGTTTCTGGATCGGGGCGGGAATCGTCTTTCTTGGACGCAACAGCGCCGCCTTTATGGGTTTTTTCCCGGCCGTCATCCTGCTGGGGGCCCTGTTCGGCATGCATGTGTCTATCGAACAGGCTATCGTGCGGTATCCGGTGGCGACAATCTTCTGCGGGGCCGTTGTCAATACGGCAGCCTGGTTGCTGCTGGGCACCGAGGACCTGCTGCGGCGGTATTGCGACAAGCTCTGGCTGGGCGTGCTGGATGTGTGGAACCTCGAGCGGCAGAAGGAATACGCCCGAGCCCGGAGACAGGGCCATTGGGAGAAGCTGCCGGCAGGGTCCCGGTGGATCGAGCAGGACATGCTCCGACGGATCCAGGCAGCGCCGGTCGGCATGAAGCGGACGATTTTGGCGCAATTGTATGCCTCATTCGGGTTGGGAGTAGTGCAATTGAAGCGGCCTTTGTTTGGACTATTGCTGATCACATTGACCGTCTGCGGCCTGGGCTATTTCGGCCACAGCGCCCGGATCCTGTTTTTTATGCCCGCCCTGATCATCGCCCAACTGCCGCTGCCTGTCTATTCCAGCCTGCTGACCGCAGGTGGGCGAAGAGAGCGATTCTATTCGACCCTTCTGATCGTGACGATTCTGGGTGTTCTGGTGACGTGTGTAGTAACGGCCATAGCGGCCATAACGAAGCTGCTGGGGGGAATCATGCCTTCGTTTGATCTTGCCGAGACGACGTTCTCTTTTACCCCGCTGACTCCCCGGTTGTGGTATATCCCGCTGGCTATGACGCCTGTGGTATTTACGCTGAATCTGCTGTGCGTGCGTCGGCCGGTGGCGATGATGGTGGGATTGATCCTGTTTTTTATGCTGATGATGTCCGGCGGATTGTTCTGGCAGCAGGGTCTGTATCGCCCCTTCTCCACTTGGCCGGTGATCGCTCTGCTGGTATGCTGCTGGGGGGTGTTCCTTGTGATCCTTCGCTGGGTCAGCGGACGACATTCCCTTGCCGGGCAGGTCTGATCCTGCTCGTTCTGTCGATTATCGGACGCTGCCGGGGACACAGGCCATCATCATCGCAAACCAAAAATAGATCGAAACCACAATCAAAGTGATCCCGCTGATTCCTGCCGCAATCTTTTTCTCCAGCCTGCTCATGCCTTGCTCCTTACCTTATGAACTTCTCAAGAAGATATTTAGCAAGGCCTATGCCAACGACTAAAATCCATATAAGTTCTTATTATATAATGACATGCGATTTTTAAGTTTACTTTCGAAAAATGGCTCTCATCTAATATCTATACGCTGCATGCTCATACTATGTGCATAATATGTCCATTCGAGAAAGTGATCCAGAAGGTTTTCCACCCTCCAATAATGGATTGCACTTATCGGTACTGCATGGTAAACAGGACACCTTGAACTAAAGCTTCTTTTGGAGAAATGTCGTGGAAGGAATCATTGATTTTCATACGCATGCGTTTCCGGATGCGCTGGCGGATCGGGCAATGGCGGCCCTTAGCGCCGAAGCGCCTCAATTGCCCTATTACCATGACGGACGGGTTGGTTCCCTGTTGAAGTCAATGGATGCGGCGGGGATCGGGCGGTCCGTATTGTGCAGCATCGCCACCCGTCCGAATCAGTTTGAGCCCATTCTGGAATGGTCTAAACAGATCCGTTCCGAACGCATTATACCTTTTCCTTCGATCCATCCGGACGATCCAAATCCCGGTATCCATATTGCCAAAGTGGCGGACGAGGGTTTTAAGGGGATCAAGATGCATCCCTATTATCAATCTTTTTTGATGGATGAGCCACGTCTTTATCGGACGTATGAACTTATAAGCCGGCATAACCTGATCCTGGTATTGCATACCGGATTTGATATTGCCTTTGAGCGTATTCGCCGAGCCGATCCGGCCAGGATTTTACAGGTGATAAAAGACTTTCCAGAATTGAAACTGGTCACCACACATCTGGGCGGATGGGAACAGTGGGAGGAGGTAGAGGCCACATTGATCGGAAAACCGATTTATATGGAGATCTCGTTCACCCATGGGTATATAAGTTCCGATAACGTGATGCGAATGCTTCGGGCTCATCCCGGCGATTTTCTTCTTTTCGGCACCGATTCCCCCTGGGACGATCCGTCAGAGGCCTTGCAAAGAATCGCGCAACTCAAGTTGGGAAAAGAACTTGAAGAAAAAATACTGGTTCGCAACGCCCAACGGCTTTTAGGAGGGAAAGAATGAAAAAAAGGAGCTAAAAATAGGGAAAAATGCATGAAAAGTATAGGCAAGTGCCGAAAAATCCTATGGTTAGGGAAAATCAAGGGATCGCCCTGATGCGATGTTTGGCAAGCGTGGACAAAGGATGTATTGTTGGATAGAAACAAAATATCAATTTTACCGAATATCCCGCTTGTGTGTTATGAACGGGATGATTAGAGTATTGTGCCAGTCGGCAAATGTTGGCAATCAGTAAAGGATGAGGAATCATGTTAGGAATAGAAAGTAAGGGAATTCTGGCTGTGTACCTTCTTTGCATCGCCAGTTCGGTTCTGTGTGTGGTGTACGGACTTCTTTCCTGGAATCGCGGGGAGGAAACGGTCGGGCCTGATGATGTCAAATGGGCTGCCGAAGAAAGCAAGGTCGAAGAAGAGCTTTAACCTGTCTTTTGCTGTTTCTCATGTTTGCTAAGAAACCCAAGGGCGTAACCCCATATATGAATGGATAAAAGGGAGGTCATTCCCATGCTGGCACAGGGAGTAGGAATTGTTGAAACCATTGTCGTATTACTGTACTTATTAATCGTTGTTTATCTGGGGTATCTGGGCTGGCGCCGCACCAAAAGCGCTGCCGATTACATGATCGCCGGCCGGCAGATCCATCCGTTTGTCATGGCGATGAGTTATGGGGCGACGTTTATTTCCACCAGCGCCATCGTCGGATTCGGAGGCGTGGCCGGGATGTTTGGGATGAGCCTGCTGTGGCTGACATTCCTGAATATTTTCGTGGGCATCTTTATTGCTTTCGTGTTTTTGGGCGGCCCGACGCGCCGCATGGGACATCGTCTGGACGCCCATACGTTTCCCGAACTGCTCGGCCAGCGGTATCAAAGCAAGTTTATCCAGGTGTTTTCCGGACTGGTCATTTTTGTTTGCATGCCGTTGTATGCGGCGGCGGTTTTGATCGGCGGCAGCGAATTTATCGCCACCAAATTCGGCGTCGGGTATGAGCTGGCCCTGCTGGTGTTCAGCGTGATTATCGCCGCCTATGTGGTTATGGGCGGCATGAAGGGGGTCATGTATAGCGACGCTTTACAGGGATCGATCATGTTTGTGGGGATGATCGTGCTGTTAATCATGACCTATTCCAAGCTGGGGGGCGTGACAGCGGCGCATCAGGAATTACACGCGATGGCCAACGTGCCTTCGCTGTTCAAAGGCATCGGTTTTAAGGGCTGGGTGACGATGCCGGAGTTCGGCTGGGGCCAGGCCAAGTACGATCTCTGGTGGATCGTGGTCAGCACGATTGTGCTGGGCGTGGGCATCGGCGTGCTGGCGCAGCCGCAACTGGCGGTCCGTTTCATGACCGTCAAGAGCAAGAGGGAATTGAACCGGGCCGTGCTGGTGGGCGGTATTTTTATCCTGATTATGACCGGGGTGGCGTTCGTTGTCGGATCCCTGAGCAATCTGTATTTTTATAAGCATGAAACGGTCACGGGAAAGATCGTGGCCAAGACCGAAAATATCGGAGTGATCGCCAAAAAGAAGCGCGCTCTTGAGGCGAGAATTCCGTGCACGCTGCTGCATATCGACACCAACAACGATGGGGTGGCGGATGTGGATGTGGTCGAAAAAGGTCATGATGTGGTCAGGGACGGCCAGGTCGTGCTTCCGGCCTCCAAGCTGATGCCTGCCGCCGAAGTGAAGGACCTTGGAGACGGCATGGTCGAAGTGCGGCCCAGGGCCGTCGCGTTTCTGCGGGCCGTGGTACAGACCAAGGATGGATGGATGTTCAACACCGACAGCATTATTCCGACCTATGTCACCCAGGCCTTGCCCGGCTGGTTTGGCCTGCTGTTCCTTGTAACGCTGCTTTCGGCGGCGATGAGCACGTTGTCGAGCCAGTTCCATGCGGTCGGAACCAGCATCGGGCGGGATGTGTATGAGACCGTCACCGGCAAACACGGCCACGGGATTGGTGTCACGCGTCTGGGAATCATTATCGGAATCGTCATCGCGGTTTTGTTGAGCAGCTATGCCAGGGGGGGGTATTTTATCGCACGTGCGACGGCGATCTTCTTCGGATTATGCGCGTCGGCCTTTCTGCCGTCGTTCTTTGGGGGTCTGTTCTGGCGGCGGATGACCAAGGCCGGATCGATCGCGTCTATCCTGGTGGGTTTTGTCATAACGGCCTTCTGGCTGCTTTTCATTAAAGACGAGGAGGCCCGGGCGATCGGGCTCTGCTTTAAGCTGTTCGAAAAACATTCTTTACTTTTGGACAAACCAAACTGGGCTGTTGTTGATCCGTTGGTGGTCGCTTTGCCGATATCTATTATTGTGGCCGTTGTGGTGAGTCTCATGAGCAAGCCGCCGTCCGAGGAGCACCTGAGAAAATGCTTTCGGGGCGTTTAGCAAATAGAAATCGTGATGAGGAAGAAATTTGGCATCTTCAAATCAGGTAGAGTATTGTAGGAGACAAGGCATGAAACGAGGTATGATGAGGTATTTGGCCTTGGCCGGCGTGATCTTGTGTGTCGGGGCGGTCTCGACAGTCATTGCGGCGACCGGGACAACAACAGAAGCGGACCACACGCACCTCACAGGGGCGTGGCTGGACACCTTCCACAATCCCATGGAGGGCGTGGAAATGGGCCTGGACGTCCGGATCCGCGAGATTTACGGACGTAACCTGCTGTCCATGAACGAAGACCAGATGGCCAACAAGGGCGCTCAGGTAGGTTACTATCCAAATGAGAATGCCTGGCATCGCGGCCGCTACCGGCTTCGCTGGTCGGCCAAGGTCAATCTGGCCACCGATCTGGATTTCAACGCCCGCCTGATGTGGGAGTTTGACAACTGGGACGATCCGGGATCGAAGGATCAGCATGTGGATTTTGACGAGGGCGTATTCGACATCTTCAATATCACATGGCGCAATGCGTTCGATATGCCGCTGACCATCGTGGCCGGTCGTCAGGAGATCATCCTGGGCAATGGCTGGCTGGTTTTGGACGGTACGCCCGCGGACGGATTCCGCACGATCTATTTTGATGCTCTTCGCGCTACCTATAACTTTACCGAAGAGACCAAGATCGATTTGATCGGGATCGTGCAGTACGACGCAGAAGATAAGTGGCTTCAGCCGATTAATCACCGGGAAGGCTGGCGGCATGTCACGCAAAAGCAGGATGAAAAGGGCTTCATTGCGTATATCACCGACAAGAGCCTGGTCCCGGGACAGACGACGGAGCTGTACTATATCTGGAAGGCCGACGAGCCGTCGAACTGGTCCAAGATGCATTCTACCGCCGGCATTGACGATGAAATTCATACCATCGGCGGCGCGCTGTCCGGTCCGATCAACGACAACTGGTCCTATCGGGCGGAAGTGGCCAAGCAGTGGGGCAAAAAAAATCTGGATACCATGTCCGGTCTTGGCTTTAACAGCAGAGCCGTCTATACCTTCCATGACGAGCGGGACAGCTCCCTGCATTTCGATTATGAGTACCTCAGCGGCAACGATCCTCACAAGGGCGGCAATCAGGCATTTGATCCTCTGTGGGGCGAGTGGCCTCAGGCCAATCGCGGCGGCGATCTGCAGTCGTACCTATGGGCTTGTGAAGCGGGGCTGGGCGAAGTAACCAACCTGCATCGTGCCGGGATCGGACACACTTTCACAGTGGCGCCGAAATGGACCCTGCAGACGGATTATAATCTGATGTGGGCCGACCAGAATACCCGTGGCGACATCGGTCTTGGAGGTCTTGGACCAACCGGAACCGTGTTTAATGGCGAAGGAAAATTCCGTGGCCAGATGATTACCGGGTACCTGAAGTACAAATGCTGCAAGCAACTCAGTATGCATTTCCTGTGCGATTATTTCCAGCCGGGAACCTTCTTTGACGGCAGTACTCAGGACCATGCCCTGTTCCTGCGGTTTCAATTTGAGTACACGTTCTAGTTAACGCATACAAATCCAGTCACAAAAAGGCCCGACCTGCGTCGGGCTTTTTTTATGCGCGACGGTCCATTCGATCATAAGTTCTGGTATAAAGCGGATTTCCATACGTAATGAGGTTGACTTTGACGACCGAACTCGCTACTGTAGTATGTACAAAAAACGGGTGTCGTGCCCGGAAAACCATCGTTATCAGTATTACTGAGCGGGATTTATGGCGAAAAAGAGCACTAAAAAAGCCTTCCTGTCCGGCAATGAGGCGCTGGCGTATGGGGCATGGGAAGCGGGCTTGAAAGTGGCCTGTGCCTATCCGGGGACGCCTTCGACGGAGATTCTGGAAAACCTGTCCCAATTCAGGGAGATCGATACCCAATGGTCCGTCAATGAGAAGGTGGCGTATGAAGTGGCCTTTGCCGCTTCGGTGGGGGGGGTCCGCAGCCTGTTTGCCTGCAAGCATGTAGGCCTGAACGTGGCGATGGATCCTCTGATGACCTCCTGCTACACCGGGGTCAACGCGGGCTTTGTCGTTGTGGTCTGTGATGATCCGGGAATGCATTCGTCCCAGAATGAGCAGGATACGCGATGGGTGGGGATTTACGCGAAAATGCCGGTCCTGGAACCGGCCAGCCCCGCCGAGGCCAAATCTTTTGTGGCAGAGGCATTCCGTATCAGTGAACGGTTCGATACGCCGGTGATCCTTCGGATGACAACGCGGATTTCCCATTCCAAAGAAGATGTGGCGCTGGGAGAACGAACGGAAATACCGGCTAAGCCGCTGGAGATAGATATTCGCAAGTATGTCATGGTACCCGGCAACGCCCGGATTCGACACGAAATCGTGGAAAAACGGCTGACCAAGCTGAAGACCTTTTCCGAAAAAACCCGTCTGAATACAGTGGAGGCCGGATCGAAATCCCTGGGATTTATCGCCTCCTCTGTGGCGTACAGTTACGTAAAGGAGAAGTATCCGCAAGCCTCCTATCTGAAGCTGGGATTCACCTATCCGTTTTGCGACGAGAAAATCCGCGCCTTTGCCAAAAGCGTTCGTCAATGCGTTGTGGTGGAAGAGCTGGATCCGTTCCTCGAAGAGCATATCAAAACGCTGGGGATAAAGTGTAAGGCAAAGCATCCCTCGTTCCGGCTGGGAGAACTGCTGCCGGACTTTATGGAGGCGATTGTCGAAGGACGGGCCAGGAAAGTGAAACCGATGAAAAACCGTCCGCCCCGGATGTGTTCTGGGTGTCCGCACTGGACCACGTTTTCCATACTGAAAAAAATGGGTTTCTTCGTAGCCGGCGACATCGGATGCTATACGTTAGGCGCGCTGCCGCCGACATCTGCTCTGCATTCCTGTGTTTGCATGGGGGCGGGAGTGACTTTTAATGAGGGCCTGCGGCGGGCGCATCCGGAAGGCAAGATCGTGGGTGTGATCGGCGATTCCACGTTTGTGCATTCCGGGATTACCGGTCTTGTGAACGCGGCGTACAATAAAGCAAGGGGCGTGATTTTCATCCTGGACAACCGAACGACGGCGATGACGGGAGGGCAAAACCATCCGGCGACGGGTTTGACCATTCGGGACGAGCCGACCAAAGAGCTGGATCTGAAAAAACTATGCGAGGCGTGCGGCGCCGATTATGTCGATCAGATCGATCCGACCGGCAATCTCAAGGAATATGAGCAGCTTGTGGCCGATCGAATCGCCGCCGACGCCTTGAGTGTCATCATTTCCCGGCATCCCTGTAAACTGATCAAGAGGAATATGTAATCGCATGGATAAGAAGGTATGTAACATTGTGTTTGGGGGTATCGGCGGGCAGGGAATCCTGAAGGCTTCGGAAATCTGCGGCTGGGCCGCCTTGTATGACGGCCGGCATGTTCGCAAGAGCGAAGTGCACGGCATGGCGCAGCGGGGGGGATCGGTCGAATCTCACTTGCGGTTCGGCAAGGAAGTCTACTCGCCGCTGGTCGAAGTGGGAAAGGCCGATTATCTGTTGTGCTTTCATGAAGAGGAGCATCCGCGATTGAAGCCTTTTTTGAAAGAAGGCGGCGTCGATCTGATCGGCTATTTGTCCAGGGTTCGTGAGATGATCGAGAATCCCAAAGCGATCAATACGGCGATGGTGGGCGTGCTGGCTTCGTATTTATCGATTGGCCAGGCGGCGTGGATGAAAGCCCTGGAGACGGTATTTCCTGCTAAAATCCTGGAACTGAACAAGACGATTTTCCTGCAAGCGCGGGCGCTTCGGGATGCAGTCTGAACGAAACGGACGGGAGGAAATTAACCTTTACGAGGAGCACAAAGGATGATCTGGAAAGAAGACATTGAAACGATGCCGCTGGAGGATCTGAAGAACATTCAATCCGAGCGGCTGGCGGCCCTGGCAAAGTACGTATACAAGAATTGTCCGGTGTATAAAACGAAGTTCGACGACGCCGGGGTTCGTCCGGAGGACATCAAGAGCATCGACGATATCACCAAGCTTCCCTTTACGACCAAGATCGACATGCGGGACCACTATCCCTTTGGGTTGTTTTCGCGGCCCCGTACGGACCTGGTGGAGATTCATGTATCCAGCGGCACGACCGGCAATCCTACGCTGGTGGGATACACGCGGGACGATATCGCCCTGTGGTCGGATGTGATGGCCCGGACGCTGTGCTGCGCCGGGGCCGAGCCGGACGATACGATCCAGATCGCCTACGGATACGGCTTGTTTACGGGAGGCCTGGGTTTTCATTACGGTGCTTTGGAGATGGGATTGACGATCATTCCCACTTCCTCCGGACAGACCAAACGGCAGCTCAGGATCATGCAGGATTTTTCGCCGCGGATTCTGGCCTGTACGCCCAGTTATGCCTTGTACATGGTCGAGGAAGCCAAAGAGATGGGATTGGATCCGAAAGCCAGTTCGTGGGAAATCGGCGTATTCGGGGCCGAGCCGTGGAGCGAATCGATCCGGGCGGAGATCGAATCCGAATGGAACATGCTGGCCACGGATGTCTACGGGCTCAGCGAGATCATCGGACCGGGCGTAAGCCAAGAATGCCATTATAAGGATGGCCTGCACATCTACAGCGACGTGTTCTACCCGGAGATCATCGATCCGGAAACAGGCCGGGCCGTAGCCGAGGGCGAAGATGGAGAGCTGGTGATTACGACGCTGACCAAGCAGGGAATCCCGCTCATTCGCTATCGGACGCGCGACATTGTAAGTATGACTGCAAAACCCTGCCGCTGCGGGCGAACCAGCCCTCGGACCAGCAAGATCAAGGGGCGCACGGACGATATGATCGTCGTGCGCGGCATTAACGTGTTCCCATCGCAGATCGAGCATGTCCTTCTGGGGATCGACGGGACGCATCCGCATTACCAGATTATTATTGATCGCCAGGCGCATAAGCTGGACAGCGTCGATATCATGGTGGAAGTGGACGAGCGGATTTTCAGCGACGAGATTAAAAAAATGCGGGAGCTGGAAGCCCGGATCCGCGACGAAATACAGGCGGTGCTGTCGGTGGGCGTGAATGTGAAGCTGGTCGAGCCCAAAACCATCCAGCGGAGCGAGGGCAAGTCCAAACGGGTTATCGACAAGCGTTCCCTATAGACCAATACCGAAGGAAAGGATGGGGCTATGAAGGTCAGACAGTTATCTGTGTTTTTGGAAAATCGAAAAGGTCGGCTTTGCGAGGTCTGTTCGCTGCTGGGCGACAACAAGATCAATATTCGGGCTCTGACTGTTGCCGAGACCGAGACCTTTGGCGTGCTTCGGATCGTAGTAGATAATCCCGACAAGGCGGCCCAGGTGCTCAAAGACCACAAAATCACGGCCAATATAACCAATGTGGTGGCGGTGGAGGTGAAAGACAAGCCGGGCGGGCTGGCCGGGATATTGAAGGTCGTGGCCGATCACGACATCAATGTGGAATATATGTATGGATTCGTGGAAAAATCCTCCGAGAATGCGTTGATGGTCTTCCGATTTGAAGATCCCGAGCAGGCGGCGAAGGTGCTGGCAGAACATGGAATTCGGGCGGTCGGCGAGCAGGACATCGCCGGTTTGTAGGCGTCGGCAGGGACGGTTAAGGTATTATTGGGGGCGGTCGGCGGGCCGCCCTTTGATTTTATGATGAGGTTTGTATGGACGTGCTTTTCTGGAACAAGGAAATGGAAACATTGCCCCGTCCGAAACTGGAGGAGTTGCAATTGCAACGGCTTCAGAAGACGGTGGAGCAGGCTCTGAAAACGCCTTTTTATCAGCGTCGTTTGGGTAAGGCGGGGATCTCGTCCGGCGGCTCTTTTCGGAACCTGAAAGATCTTCAGAATGTGCCGTTCACGAGCAAAGACGATCTGCGCAAGAATTTTCCGTTTGGACTGCTGGCCGTGGATTTGGATCAGGTGGTCCGGCTCCATTCGTCCAGCGGCACAACGGGGATCCCCACGGTGATCTATCTTACGCAGGAGGATCTGAATCGCTGGACCGATCTAGTGGCGCGGTGCGTTGTAGCGACCGGCTGTACGAAGAAGGATGTGTTTCAGAACATGATGACCTACGGATTATTTACCGGAGGGCTGGGCCTGCATTACGGCGCCGAGCGTGTGGGCATGACGGTGATCCCGATCGGGGGCGGCAACACGCAGCGGCAGGTGCAGGTGATGAAGGACTTTAAGACGACAACTCTCCATATTACACCGAGTTATCTGCTGCACATTCATACCAAGCTGGCGGAGTACAATATGGATCCCGGCGAGCTTTTCTTGAAACGTGCGTTTCTGGGGGCCGAGCCTTATTCGGAAAATACCCGGCGCAAGCTGGAGGAATTGTACGGGATCGACGCGTTTAATTCCTATGGACTCAGCGAGATGAACGGCCCGGGTCTGGCGTTTGAGTGCGTTTATAAGCGGGACATGCATGTATGGGAGGATGCCTACATCGTTGAGATCATCGATCCGGGGACCGGCCGGGCGCTGGAGGACGGTCAAAAGGGGGAAGTGGTATTTACCATTCTGACGCGCGATGCGATGCCTCTGCTGCGGTATCGAACGCGGGACCTGGCGTTTTTGCATCCGGAGGCATGTCCCTGCGGCCGAACCCATCGCCGTCTGTCGCGAATTCTGGGACGGACCGATGATATGCTGATCATCAACGGCGTGAATGTCTTTCCGTCGCAGATCGAAGAGGTGATTATGTCGATCCCGGAGGTGGGAACCAACTATCAGATCCAGATCGACAAGACAGGGGCCCTGGACCGGCTGACGGTGAAGGTGGAAATCTACGCTAAAATGTTCACCGGCGAGGCCTCGGCGATTGATGCGTTGAAAACCAGGATCACGGAGAAGCTTCGGGCGTCCATCACGATCAACCCCCGGATTGAATTGCATGAGCCCGGCGTATTGCCGGCATTCGAGGGAAAGGCCAAGCGGGTGGTGGATAGGCGGGAAGCGTTATAAATCGATAGAAACCATGAGCTGGAAAGTTATAGACAGGAGGTTGAAATGGCGCAGCAGTTAACGATTTTCGTGGAAAACCGTCCCGGCAGGATCAAGTCGGTGTCCGATATTTTAATGGCCAACAATTTGAACATCTGGGCATTTGCCATTCAGGACCGTGGAGAATTCGGTCTGATCAAGGTGGTTGTGGATCGTCCGGAACAGGCCCGGCTGGCGCTGGCCGATCACGGTTTTGCCTGCGCGCTGAAAGATGTGCTGGCTGTGACGGCCCCCGACAAGCCGGGCAATCTGGATCGGCTCACGACAGCCTTACTAAACAGCAATGTCAATATCGCCGACGCGTACGGCTTTGTGACGCCGAACGATCGTCAGGGAATGTGTTTTTTGGAAATAAAAAATGCCCAGGAAGTGAACCTGGAAGAGGTAGTGACGGCCGCCGGATTCACTATAGTCAAGGATGAGGATTTGTACGAAGTATAGGCAATCGGCAGGCTGGTTGAAAAAGGGAAGTCCGAAGGAAAAAAAGGAATCGAATGGACGTTATTCCGGCTATTGATCTTCGCGGCGGTATATGTGTTCGGTTGATTCAGGGAGAATACGACCGTCAGATTACATACAAGGACGACCCGGTCTCGCAAGCCGGAGAATTTTATGAAGCCGGGGCTCGGCGTCTTCATGTGGTCGATCTGGATGGGGCCAAAGAAGGACGGCCCTGTAATCTGGATGCCGTACGGGCTATCGTCGAGGCGGTAGACATGAAAGTGGATTTGGGCGGGGGGATACGCACGGAAGACGATATTCGGAAGGTCCTGGAGATCGGTGTGGATTATGCGATTCTCGGAACCAGCGCGGTGCGGCGATTTAACTGGTTTTGCGAGATGGCCGAAACGTTTCCGGGACGGCTGATTCTGGGGCTGGATGCGCGGGGTTCGAAAGTGGCTACCGAAGGTTGGACGCAGCAGGAGGGACAATCTATTCTGGAACTGGCCGATCGGGCGGAAGGCGTGCCTGTGGCGGCGATTATTTATACCGATATCACCCGGGATGGCATGATGGAAGGTCCCAATTTGGAACGGACACGGAGCCTGGTGGAATGGGTAAAACTACCGATCATTTGTGCCGGCGGAGTGACGGCGGTAGAGGATGTGAAACATCTTAGGGAGTTGGGTGTGGCCGGAGCGATCATCGGCAGGGCCCTGTATGAAGGAAAGATCGATGTAAGGGCGGCTTTGGAAGCGGCTCGGTGAATTCAGACAAAGAGGAAGGATACGCGGGAGTTTCATGGCCGGCAGGAAACGAGTACTGATCATCGGATTGGACGGATTCACCTGGGATTTAGGGCGACCCTTTATGGCCGAGGGAATCATGCCCAATCTCCGGCGTCTGTTGGAACAGGGTTGTCACGGCGCCCTTGGCAGCGTGATGCCTTACGAGACAGCCCCGGCATGGGCCGCTTTTCAGACGGGATGCCGGCCGGGCAAGACACACATTTTTTCCTTCCATTCGTTTGACCGTTCCAACCGGGCCGTGCGACTGAACCGGTTTTCCGACATCGCCGTTCCCAGTCTCTGGGAGCTGGCCAGCCGGGCGGGCAAGCGTGTGGCGAGCCTGAATATGCCGATTACATTTCCTGCGCCGCCTGTGAACGGAGTGATTGTTCCCGGTCTTCTTTGCCCTGGGATATCACGCCAAAATGTGTATCCGATTCAGGCCTACGATAAATATATCCTTCCCCAAACCGGCTATAAGATTGTGGATACGGATCATTCCGGAACGGTTCGTGCATTCATCGATCGCTCCATAAAGGTGGAACGAACGCGATGTCACGTAGCCAAACAGATCATGAAAAACGAAGACTGGGATCTGTTCAGCGTTGTCATGCAGAGTTTCGATCCGGTACAGCATCGATTATGGAACGTCCTTGCCGGAGATGGAACCGATGCCTCTCCAGAGGAACGAATCCATGCATTGGAGTTTTACCGTCGTTGTGATCAATATATTGGGGAGTTGATTGAGACCGCAGGAGAAGGAGTAGCAACAATTGTTGCTTCGGATCACGGTTTTCAGCGGCTTGGCGGTGTAGTAAATCTGAATGTCTGGCTGCGAGAGCACGGCTATCTTCATCTTGTATCTCATCCGCAACGGCAGCGATGGGAAACCATGAAAAAAAGAATTCCGCCGCTGCGATTTCTGGCCCGCCTGTATGGCGCTGTCCGCCGACAGGGAAATGTTCGGCGTCAAACCGGACTTGTTGCTGAAACGGTCGTAGGACATTTGCATCAGTTGATCGATTTTGAACGGACCCAGGCGATTTGTCTGGGGGGGTTTGCTGGATTGCTGTTTCTTACCGGAAAAGGTTCGCAGAGACAAGCGCTGGCAGAAACGCTACGGAAAGAATTGGAACGGGATTTTGGCGAACACTCATCCCATCCTTTGATCGTCGATATCCGATCGGGAAAGGATGCTTATGGGATTTCCGGCGATCCGGACTGGCTTGCTGATCTGGTTGTCAGTTATGCCCCGGGAATCAGCTCCCGGTTGTATCCGGTTGGCCAGGAATCCTTTTCAACGAACTTTTTCCCCACCGGAACGCATAGTTCCTCCGGCATCTTTCTGATTTCGGGACCGGGTGTTTGCCAGGGACGCTCTTTTCCCGGTGAAATCGTGGATATAACGCCGACGATTCTGGCGTATTTGGGGGTGTCAGTACCCCACCATATGGATGGGGCTGTTCTTCAGAGGGCCTTTGAGACGCCGTTGGCGGTTACCCTCGATGATCGTTGTGGCGTTATCAATCACAACACCGAATATGGCGACGAGGAACAGGCGATGGTTGAGAAACAGCTTTCCGACCTGGGTTATCTGTAAACGAAGATCAATACGTATTGCCTTCCCGGCATAACGAATCAAGCCAGGGATACCCTTCCACACCCACATATCGCGGCAAGGAAAGTTTGTTAAATTCTTCCTCTTCTTCAATAAAGTCATCTCCGATGAATTTTCGATACAATGCCAGAACGCTTTGAAACATGGCGGCATATTCATGATTCACAGCAGAGTATTGCCCCAATCGATATCGAATCGTGTAACGAACGCTGCATTGAACGATGGCCTTTACTTTATCGTCATGAGTAACAGCATACAATAAGAGCAAGTCTTTCATGTTGATGAAAAAATAATTCATAGCCAGGTGGGCATGAATCAGATCTCGTTCTATAAAGCCATTCGGCATGACCAGTCTGGGGAATCGTGATTTCATCCATGGTAAAATATGCTTTTGTAACAGCTGGTCGTATTTTCGCACTACGATACGGGTTCGTTTGGCTGTTTTGGATCCGGCCATTCGAGTTGCGCAATCTCTCGGCGCATATGCGAGGCGATACAGAAAAGTTGCCGGTGAAGCGGCAAGGACTTTGTGCAAACTTGTCATGCCTCGTTCCAAGATGTTCTGATGCCGTGGACCGGGAAAAAGATGATTTGCGCGGATGAGAAGAAGAAGCGTCCAGATATGAGTGTTGAGGCATAAAGTATTTCCCAGGGATTTGCCGAATGCGCGGCTGGCAAAACGGTTTTGGTAGGGATATGCGGGAGTTTCGCTCATTTCAACCGTATCGTGTAGAAACCATAATCCATTATCCGCCAGCGGATCGGAAATTTCCAGAAGACCTTCCGTGGCCTCAATCGCCGTCTTCAGAAAAACAGGACGACAGGTTTGTTCATAATGGGTCAGCAACAAATGAATCCCATCGACCTGTAATCTGGCATGTGTTTCCGGAATATGCGACCATATTCCCTGCTTCCATTTCCGATCGTCCGGGACGGAGAGCATGACGGGGTATGCAATCATTTCTCGTACAAGGGAATAGATATGCTTTTTTGTTTGCTGTTCCAGATAAAGCAGATGATTGTAAAGGGTGTGAGCGCATAGCTGACAGGGCACCCGGGCCGGACGTTCCGGCGTGGCGGGATGGTAGATCTCTCCTGCCGCAAAGTAATTCCAGACATCATTGATTTTCGAATAGCGGAACCAGTTGTGTTTTGCCGTAAAACAAGTCTCTGCGGGAGACAACGAAGTGAATTGATTCAGGAAAAGCGGGATGTTGTCATGAAATACGACCAAGGAAAATTCGAGCCTGACGTCTTGAGGAATTGTCATTTGGAGCATTGTTGCATTGGCATTGGCGTCTATGTGGAAATCAAAAACAGTCTCTGATGTAATGCGAGCGTATTCATCATACTTTCGCAGGACGGGTCGGGCGGGAAACCAGTACAACGTATTCCGGATTGAATCATGGAAAAGGATTTCCGACGCAGACGCCTTTGCTGGAACCTGCAATTTCAGTCCAAACTCCGCGGAGCCATGGCTCTGCAAGGCAACGTGATGATGATAGATATTCGAATTTTTTAACCGATCGCTTATGACTTCGAAACCAATATGATCCGTTTCAAAGCTTGATCGGAATCGGCAGAAAAAAGGATCCTCGTAAAGGATCTCATCGGGACTCGTAAATCGCTTCAGCAAAATCTCAAGTAAATGGGTTGAAAATTCAACCATGCTTATTCCTCCGTGTCACGATGGTTTTCAGCTCCATTAGATTATGGAGAAAGGGGAAGCAAAAGAATCGTTCAAAAAGAATCATCGCAATCAGATAAATGATTACTCCCGTAATTCCCAGAATAACGAGAGAGGCATATCCGGGTGTTTTGAAAAAAAGGAGACGGCTGAACCATATCCCGGCTCCCATGATCATCCCTCCCCCAAGGGGATACAGGATCGGACGGATGGTTTGCCAATAGGAACACTGTAAAATCGATACGATGATTCTGAACAAAATGGATTGAATGAGCAAGGATGCAACAATAAGTGTCCATGCGGTTCCCAGGATGCCCCAGCGGGCCGTTAACGGGTAGATAAGCAACGCCATATAAAGAAGCCTAAGCAGCAATGGTTTGGCAACCATATCAGGTCGGCCTGTAGCCTGAAAGACTGGTCCGCGTGTGGCGCTGATCGAATGCAGAAGTCCATGCAATGCCAGAACCTGCATGACCGGGATCATGGGGTACCATTCCGGAGTAAGAAAAGCATGGGTAAAATCGGTTGCCAGAAACAGGATCAGACCGGATAATGGGATGGTGATCATCACTGAAGAAGACAGGACTTTAAGATATGCCTCTCGCAACCGCGGGAGATCATCCTGAATTTTTGCATAGGCGGGAAACGCCACCTGTGCGATCACAAGAGTAAATTCGGTGGCGGGAGCTTCTGCAATACGATAGGCCAGTTGATACAGACCCAAGCTGGCCAATCCCAAATATCCCCAGACGAAATAATCATCGCCGTTGGTCATGATAAAACTGACAATGGCGCTAAAGGTAATCCATTTTCCGAAATTCCACAGGCTTTTCGCTTTGTGAAATTCGAAATGAAAACGGGGCCGATAGGGGTGAAACAGATAACTCAAACTTACCTTGAGCAAATCTCCTGCCAGGCGTCCCCAGACCAAAGCCCATACGGTCTTATGAACGACAGCAATGATAATTGTGACGATACTGCTGAGAAGAGTACCACTGGTTTCAAAAAAGAAACGTTTGTGAAAATCCATCTCTTTAACAAAGTAAATGGTGCCGATATTGCCCATAGATCCGATGATCATAGACAGGCCAAGAATCCGAATCACTAGAGCGTTGGCACTAGCGCCTTCTGTCGTATTTCCAATATTGGCCATTAAGGGAGCGATTAGAAAAAGGATCAAATAAAGACTTGCCCCACGGATTATATTAACTGTCCATACGGTATTGAGAAGTCCTTGTATATCTTCTTTCTTTTGGATGAGAGCCGTATGAAATCCGGTCTGGGACAACGTTTCGAGGGTTTGGATCAAAAGCATGGCCATGCCCAACAAACCCATATTGTGCTTCCCGAGCAGGTTTGCCAGGACGATATATCGTGCAAAGGAAATCAATTGGGTAATGAACCGCAAAGCGACCATCCAGATTCCTCCCCAGATTGTCCTGTGAAACAGATCGGGATTTTCCTTCGCGATCGCTTTTGGTGATTCATTATCCTGCACAATGATCCTCTGCCATTTCCCTATTGACTTAGTCGGCCTGTAATTACTTTCTCTTATTATATCGACGCGAATCATACCCGAAATCGAATCAAGGAACAACTGTGCTCTGCTCCGAAGTGCTTCAAAAGGCAGGAAAAATCCAATGTCTTGACGGATCGGCAAAAGCACTGCCAATTGACACAGGCCCTATCGACCGTTATAGTGAAAAAACAGAAGATTGGAGGATTGCAGAGATGAAGAATAGGTATTGCGGCATCGCCGTGGCGGTATTATCGGCCTTTTGTGTATTTCCGCTTGAGGCGCAAGATGAATCCACGGTGCGCATTTGGCGAGAGCCGCTGAGTATCCCTTCCTATGGAGTAGCTGAACCGGACGATAATCCTCGGTTTTATACAGGGCGCGGATACCAGGGGGCCCAGGGCAGGGTGTACCCTTATCCAATGAGCGATGTGCTTACGAACGAAAAAAAAGACCGGACGTACCAGGCGGTTTATCTGGAGAATGAGTATGTGAAGCTTTGTGTGTTGCCTCAGATCGGCGGCCGAATCTTTTCGGCGCGCGACAAGACCAACGGATACGATTTTTTCTATCGGCAGCATGTTGTTAAACCGGTACTGATCGGGATGCTCGGCGCCTGGATAAGCGGCGGAGTGGAGTGGAATTTTCCCCATCACCATCGGGCCCGGACATTTATGCCGATGGATTCGATGATCGTGGAAAACCCCGACGGCAGCAAAACGCTGTGGCTGGCCGAACTGGAACGGCGGCATCGCATGCGTTTTGTATTGGGCATGACGCTCTATCCGGGCCGCAGTTATGTGGAGGTAACAGCCAAGATTTTCAATCGAAGCCCCATAACGTATTCGTTTTTATATTGGGCCAATCCCGCCGTACACGTGGATGAAACCTATCAGGTCCTGTTTCCTCCGGACACCGAATACGTCGTCCAGCATGCCAAAAACGAGTTTTCCGAATGGCCGATTTCCTCCAGTCGCTATGGCGGCTTCCGCTATGACGCTGCGGACATCAGTTGGTGGAAAAACCTGCCTAAGCCGGTCTCATTCTTCTGCTGGGGCTCGGAGGCGGACTTCTTTGGCGGGTATGATCACGGAAAAGAGGCGGGTGTGGCGTATGTAAGCAATCATCATATCGCCCCGGGAAAGAAGTTTTTTACCTTCGGTTGTGGCGAGCAGGGCAAGATGTGGGACAAGATGCTTACCGATTCGGATGGGCCGTATCTGGAATTGATGGCCGGCGCATTTTCCGATAATCAGCCGGACTATAGCTGGATTCAGCCGTACGAAGTAAAAACCGTCCGGCAGTACTGGTATCCGATTCGGCAACTGGGCGGTCTGGACTTTGCGAACCTGGAGGCGGCCCTGTCTCTCGAAGAAAAGGACAATACTGTCCATATTGCATTGAATACGACAACCGAACACAAGGATGCTTCCCTGACGGTTGAAGCCGATCGACAGTCTTTATTCGATCAACACATCGATATTTCTCCGGACAGGCCTTATCATGTGGAAATCCCCTTATGGGAAAAGGTCGACAGCAGCACGCTGAAGGTGACCTTTCGAAGCAAGGAAGGACGTACCCTCCTGGAGTTCACCCCGGTTACTCCCGCCGGTCGTGAAAGGCCAAAACCCGTAAGGCCGCCGCAAAACCCCAAAGGGATCAAAACTAACGAAGAATTGTACCTGACGGGACTTCGGCTGAACCAGTTTTATAATGCCAAACTGGATCCGGATGCCTATTACCATGAGGTGTTGCAGCGCGATCCGGAGGATATTCGGGCGAATACGCAACTGGGAATTCTGTCTTATCAGCGAATGGAATATGCCAAAGCCGAGGAATATCTGAATCGGGCAGTGGGCCGCCTGACATACAATTATACCCGACCCAAAGACGGAGAGCCGTTTTACTATCTGGGACTGACGTTACGGGAACTGGGACGGGAGAAAGACGCGTATGACGTCTTTTATAAAGCCGTCTGGTCCTACGCCTGGCAGGCGGCGGGATATTACCAATTGGCGGAGCTGGACTGCCGGAAAAAGGATTTTGCTGCGGCCTTGGAACATATCGAACAGGCTATCGCGGTCAATGCCCTGAATACCAAGGCATTGAATCTTCGGGCAGCGGTTCTTCGTAAGCTGGGCCGAATGCCGGAAGCGATGGAACAATTGGATGCGATTGCCCGAATGGATCCCCTGGATATATGGATGCTTAATGAAACTGTCTTAAGCGGGCCCGCCGACCGATACGACAGCATATCCGCCCGAGCCTTTGAGAAATTCCTGACTATCCTGGGAGAAGATGTACAGTCCTATCTGGAACTGGCCTGCGATTATATGGGAGGCGGTTTCTGGAATGAGGCTTGCGACGTTTTGCATCGGATAGACAACTACTGCAAAGCCGACGGCACATCGTATCCGCTGGTGTATTACTATCTTGGATATCTGAGCCAAAAGCGAGGAGACAGCCAAGGGACAAAGAACTATTACAGAGTGGCCGCTTCGATGCCGGGCGAGTATTGCTTCCCCTTCCGATCGGAATCTTTATTGGTTCTGCATTCCGCCCTTGAACGTAATCCTCAGGACGCCATGGCTTATTGCTATCTCGGCAATCTGCTGTATGATCGCCGGCCGGATGAGGCGATTGTCTGTTGGGAAGCATCTCGGCAGCGGAATAATGGGTTCTGGCTTGTGCAGAGAAATTTGGCGTTCGGCTATTCTCAGGAATCCGATCAGATCGCCAGGGCCGTGGACCATATGGAACGGGCCGTTGCCCTGGAGCCGAATAATCCGAGGTTGTATTACGAGTTGGATGTGTTGTATGAGCAGGCCGGCGTAGACTCAGGCAAACGTTTGGCCATTCTTGAAAAGCATAAAACCGTTGTTGGACAGCGGGATGACGCCCTCTCCCAATTGGTGCAGTTATACATCGTAGCCGGGCGATATGATGACGCCATCGACATTCTGACAACCCATCATTTCAACACGTGGGAAGGAGGCGGCCGGATTCACGATGTGTACGTCGATGCCTTTTTGCTGCGGGGGATCAGGCGGCTGGATTCCGGCCGACCGAAAGAGGCGCTGCAGGATTTCATGGCGGCCATGGACTATCCCGACAATCTCGAAGTAGGCCGGCCGATGGACGATCCTCAACTGACGCGTAGTTATTTTTGGCTGGGGATGGTCCATGAGAAACTGGGAGAAAAAGAAAAAGCCATGTCTTATTTTAGTCAATGCGTCCAAGCCAATGCTCACAGGCCTGATTTCGCTTTCTATCAGGGAATGGCGCAGGTTAAAAGGGGACAAACGGAAGAATCCCGGAAACTCTTTACCGAATTGGTTCAGACGGGCCAAACCCGTTTGACGGCGGGAAGCGAACGGGATTTCTTTGAAAAATTCGGAGAAAAATTATCGCATCAGGCCGACCAGGCGCAGGCCTGTTATCTGATGGGATTAGGTCACCTTGGACTGAATAATATGGCCGAAGCAAAGAAACAGTTGGAACAGGCATGCGCCTATAATCCAAACCACGTCTGGGCTCGGCATATGCTGGGTACAATACGGTGACCCCAAGGAAAAAAGGATAAACCATGAAGCGAATTTTCAAGGATTTACTCTATGGTATGGGGTGGTTGTGTTGGATTACTCTTTGCGGCTGTTCCGCAGAGGGAAACAACCCCTTCAACATCTCTCTTTTTCGGCAAGCCGATCGCAGCAGGATAAATCTTGCCGGAACATGGGCATGTCAGTTGGATCGTGACGATAGGGGAGAAAAAGAAAGATGGTTTGAAAACCGTTCCTTTTCAGACACAGTCAAGCTGCCTGGTTCCTTACGGGACAATGGACTCGGCGACGAGATCGGCGTCGACACGCCCTGGACGGGAGATATCGTCGATCGGTCCTGGTTCACGGAACCGCGATATGCCGAATATCGAAAGCCGGGCAATATCAAAGCGCCATTCTGGCTGACTCCGTTGAAATATTACAAGGGACCGGCCTGGTACAGCCGGGAATGGATTATTCCCAACGGCTGGGAGGGCAAACCTATTGCATTTTTCCTGGAGCGATGCCATTGGGAGACCAAAGTCTGGGTGGATGGTGTATTTGTAGGGATGCAAAATTCTCTCAGTACTCCGCACATGTACGATCTGAGTCGCTTTGGGCCGGGCAGGCATCGTTTGGTCATTCGTGTCGATAATCGTATCAAAATCGGAGTGGGAATCAATGCCCACAGCGTTTCCGACCATACGCAGACCAACTGGAACGGGATCATCGGCCGGATCGAATTGCGCGCCAGGAATCCGGTTCGGATCGAGGATGTGCAGGCATATCCGGAGGTACGATCGCGAACCGCCAGAATATCGGTTACGATTGCCAATGATACCGGCAATCCCGTCCAAGGATGGATCTGGGTATGGAAAGAGAAAAGGCCATTTTTTTGCGGGGAAAACTCCTGTATTGTAGATCTGGAGCTTCCCCTGGGGCAGAAAGCCTTGTTATGGGATGAATTCGAACCGAACCTGCAGCGGGTGCTGGTTTCTCTCAAGTCCGACACGATAGAGGATTCTGTATGGACGGAATTCGGAATGCGGCAGTTCGATACGGAAGGAACACAGTTTACCATCAATGGAAGAAAAACCTTCTTACGAGGCACTCTGGAATGCTGCATCTTTCCGTGCACCGGATATCCACCGATGGAATCCGCCGAGTGGATCCGGATCATGAAGGTCGCCAAAGCGCATGGCCTGAATCATCTTCGATTTCATTCCTGGTGTCCGCCGGAAGCGGCTTTCGCTGCCGCCGATCGGGAAGGAATGTATCTGCATGTGGAATGCCCTTCCTGGGCAAATCAGGGATCCTCTATCGGGGATGGGAACCCTATTGACGATTTTATCTATGCCGAGGGTGATCGGATTCTTAAGGCCTATGGGAATCATCCTTCCTTCTGTATGATGGCCTATGGAAATGAGCCGGCCGGCCGCAACCAAAAACCATGGCTGGGCAAGCTGGTGAATTATTGGAAAGGAAAAGATCCAAGACGACTATATACCAGCGCCGCCGGCTGGCCGATTATCGATGAAAACCAGTATCACAGCACGCCCGAACCCAGGATTCAGGCATGGGGACAGGAATTGTCCAGCCGGATCAATGCTAAATCTCCGGAGACATACACGGATTATCGTGATTTTGTCTTGCGATATAAAGTGCCGGTTGTGAGCCATGAGATCGGGCAATGGTGTGTATATCCGAATTTCGAGGAGATCGTCAAATACACCGGCACTCTGCGAGCGTATAACTTTGAGATATTCCGGGATTCTCTTGCCGTCAATCAGATGCTGGATCAGGCGAAGGATTTTCTGATCGCCTCGGGTAAATTACAGACATTATGCTATAAGGAGGATATCGAGTCACAGTTACGCACGCCGGGAATGGGAGGTTTTCAATTGCTGGATCTGCATGATTTTCCCGGCCAGGGAACCGCCCTGGTGGGTGTACTGGATCCATTCTGGGAACATAAGGGATATGTGTCCGCCGACGAGTATCGTCGAT
>JAFGGE010000117.1 GCA_016930745.1 Sedimentisphaerales bacterium | reverse complement strand
TCCAGGATTTTGCGCTTCGTCTGAAACAGGAACAAAAGGATCTGGCCGAGTATCCGGGGCCGGACGAGTGGAATCGGTATGGCGGCTGGACCGGAGGGCCGAAACTGGAAGCGACAGGCTTTTTCCGGGTCGAGAAGGTTCAGGGCAAATGGTGGCTGATCGATCCGGAGGGCCGGCTGTTCTGGTCCCACGGGATCGACTGCGTGGGCGAGGGTAACGAGACTCCGATCAGCGACCGGGAGCAGTATTTCCAATGGCTTCCGGAAGAGGGGTCGCCTTTCGCGGCGTTTTATGGCAGGGGTTCGTGGGCCCCGCATGGATACTATCAAACGCACAGTCCTTATCGGACATTCGATTTCAGCCGGGCCAATTTCCTGCGCAAATACGGGCAACACTGGCAGAATGCCTTCGCGGAGACGACCCATCGGAGGCTGCGTAGCTGGGGAATGAACACCATCGCCAACTGGTCGCAGGCCAGTATCTATCTGATGCGTAAAACGCCGTATGTGGGAACGATCCATTTCACAGCGCGGGAACTGGAGGGCAGCGCGGGCTATTGGGGTAAATTTTACGATGTGTTCGATCCGAGCTTCCGGGAAGGGATGCAAAAAGCCGTTCAGGCACAAATAGGCAAGGGGATCGGCGATCCGTGGTGTATCGGTTTTTTTGTGCATAATGAGCTGGCCTGGGGCGATGATACCTCGTTGGCCGTGGCCGCTTTGAAGAGCCCGGCCAATCAACCCGCAAAACAGATGTTTATTCGGGATTTGAAACAGAAATACGGGACGATCACCAGGCTCAATCCGATCTGGGGCAGTTCCTATTCCTCCTGGGAGCAGATGGCCGAGCGTACCGATGAGCCGGATAAGACCAAAGCCGCCGAAGACCTCGGTGCGTTTTATACGAAAACAGCGGAAACGTACTTTGCGACGATCCGGGAGGAGTATAAAAAGGTCTCGCCGGATCAGCTCTATCTGGGCTGTCGGTTTGCCTGGGTCAACGACCGTGCCGCCGGGGCCGCCGCGAAATTCTGCGATGTGGTCGGGTATAATCGTTATGATTATTCCTGCGCCGATCTGAAGCTGCCGGGGGGCATTGATATGCCGATTATTATCGGCGAATTCCACTTCGGGGCCCTGGACCGGGGGATGTTCCATACCGGGCTCAAGCCTACGCGGGACCAGAACGACCGGGCCCAAAAATACAAGGAGTATGTACGGGGGGCGCTGGCCAATCCGTATATTGTCGGCACGCACTGGTTTCAGTATAAAGATCAGGCGACGACGGGCCGGGGTGACGGAGAGAATTACCAGATCGGTTTCATCGATATCTGCGACACACCCTATCCGGAGACGATCACCGCCAGTCGGGAGGTGGGATACAATCTGTACAGGGATCGACCGGCCGAGAAATAATGGAGATTCTCACGACATGTGTTTTTCGATGAAACCGGTGTCGATGTCGGATGTGACGAACTTGTTGTGAGACAAGATCTCCAGGTGGGCCGGAATCGTGGTCTTGATCGGCTCGATCCGGAATTCCCGCAGGGCGCATTTCATCGTATTGATCGCTTCCTCCCGTGAACGTTTGTGAACAATCAGCTTGGCGATCATCGAATCGTAATGCGGAGAGACCGATTCTCCCTGGCACATATGCGTATCGATCCGCACACCCAGGCCGCCGGGGGGGATAAACCGGTCGATCCGGCCGGGGCTGGGGGCAAAGCCTCGCTGCGGGTCTTCGGCATTGATGCGGCATTCCATCGCCACGCCGTTGATCTGGATATCCCTTTGCCGCAGGGTCAGCGGCTCGCCGGAGGCCAGGCGGATCTGCCACCGCACAAGATCTTCGCCGGTGATCATCTCGGTGATCGTATGCTCCACCTGGATACGGGTATTGACCTCGATGAAGTAGTAGTTTTTGTCTTTGTCCAGTAGGAATTCACAGGTCGCGGCGCTGCTGTAATTGGCTTCTTTAATCAAGCGAAGGGCCGCTTTGCACAGGTTTTCCCGCGTCTCATTATCCAGAACGGGGCAGGGACATTCTTCGATCAGTTTCTGGTGCCGCCTCTGGACGGTGCAGTCGCGTTCGTAGAAATGAACGGCGTTTCCGTTGTTATCGGCCAGGAGCTGGACCTCGACATGCCGCGGCTGCTCGATGAATTTTTCCATATAGAGGGCGCCGTTTTTGAAGGCGGCTTCGGCTTCGGCCCGAGCGGCGGCGAAGGCCCCCCGCAGGCTGATTTCGCTGTGGGCGATCCGCATTCCGCGGCCGCCCCCGCCGGCGGCGGCCTTAAGCATGACGGGGTAACCGATCTTTTCGGCCAGTTTTAACGCCTCCTGATCGTCTTTGAGTTCTCCTTCCGAGCCGGGCACGATCGGTACGCGGGCCTTCTTGGCGATCTCGCGGGCCTGGACCTTGTCTCCCAGAAGCCGCATTGCCAGTGGATCGGGTCCGATGAACGTAATACCGCATTCCCGGCAAATCTCGGCGAACTTGGCGTTCTCGGCCAGGAAACCATATCCGGGATGAATCGCGCCGGCGTCGGTGATCTCGGCGGCGCTGATGATCCGCGGGATGTTCAGGTAGCTTTCCAGCGGGCTGGGCGGACCGATGCAGACGGCCTCGTCGGCCATTTTGACATACGCGGCGTCCTTATCGGCCTGGGAACAAACCACCACCGCTTCGATCCCCAGCTCATGGCAGGCTCGAATGATTCGAACGGCGATCTCGCCTCGGTTGGCAATCAGGATTCTTGAAAACATGCAGGTCCTATTCTGTAATTCTGTGGTTTCCGGTTTTCAACGGTGTTAAGGCCGCACACGGAATAAAGCTTGCCCGAATTCGACCGGCTGACCTGCCTGGCATAAAATTTCGACAATCGTGCCGGTCACGCCGGCCTTGATCTCGTTCATCACTTTCATCGCCTCGATAATACATACGACCGTATCGGGCCTGACCTTGTCGCCGAGGGAGACATACGGCTCGGAATCCGGACTGGGGGCCGAATAGAGCGTGCCGATAATCGGAGACGTAATTTCGAGCAGGTTTTCTTTCGGTCCCCCCGGAGCGGAAGGCGATTCAGGCAGACCGGCGGAAAGCGCCGGAGTCTGGGCAAGCGGCCCCGAAACCATCGGCATAGGGGCAAATACGGGCGTTGGCGGACCGGGGCGCTTCAAATGAACTTTAGTATGGCCGTCGCCCAATTCCAATTCGATCAGATCATTTTCTTTCATCAAGGCGATGAGTTCTTTGACCTTCTTTATGTCAATATCGCTTCGTTCCGACATTCCAGCTTGTCCTTTCCCTGTTTCGGGCCCGATTTGGGGCATTAGTATAGTCCCTGAGAGGGATTTTGCAAGAAATTTGTGCATCTGCGGCTGTTTCGGTTCATTTAAAACCTGTTTATATCCACGAGGTCATATCAAAAAGCCGTATGTCTATTGTTGAGGGCATTCTGGCCTGTTCGGATATCCTCTTTCCGACGATATTTCCGGGCGACAAATCGAGTGTATTTACGAGTAGACAGATGGAGGGCTTTGCACTCGAGATGATACAGTACAACTCCTTTTTCCTTCTCGGATCGCTCTGTAATGCACAGGGGAACAAGGATCATGTCGGGCGCCATGGAGGCGGGCATATCCCCGCGCTCTCCATTGGCCAGGATCCAGTACTCCTTACTCCCGGGGCCTTGTTCTTCCATGAGGCGGTCAAAGTCGTCCTCCTCGATAAGCTGGACTTTCATCCTGCCAGAGAGGAGATTCTTGAGAGCCGAGTGGATGGATGCGTTATTTTGCCCCAAACCAGCCATAGTCTGGTCTTCTACAGGCATTACCACTGCCGTTTTTATCATGGAAGTATCCAGTGAGGCAGCAAGTTGATTCACCAATTCTGCAGCCAGGCTCGCCCATATTTCAGACGAGGACGCCGCCGTGAACTGTACTTTCTTTTCCTCGGTTCTCTTTTTCAATTTGAACCGGCCGTCTGGGGTTGGGACCAGGCAGGATTCGTTGTTCTTGTACCACGAAAAAAATGGATAAAGTGGAAGGCTTTCTTTGAGAATAATGTCGGAAAGCTCCTGGGAATCACACAGCTCTCGTACACAACGATCCCGCCGTTTGTCGGCTTCCGGCAGACCTGCGGCATGCAGGAAGCAAATGTTGCGCCCCGCTGCCGCAAGCGCATGAATGATTTTTACCTGGTCTTCCACCGTGGCTTTTTGCCAGTGCACGAGAGCACACTCCAGGAGATCCGGTTCCGGTAAAGTTCGAGTGTTACCCAGGAACCAGTTATACGCCTCTTCGACCTGTTCCCGGGGATGATAGGCAAACCAGCGGGCATGATGATTTTCTCGAATCCCCGGATTTTCCCCTTTGATATGAACCTTTGCGCGATACTCCCAGCCGAGAAAATCTTTTTCCCCTCCCGCCTGGCGGCACCAGACTAACGCATCGGCGTACACACGGCCGAAGTGACTTCTTTTCCCTCGAATGGGATTTGCATCCCGTGAGCAGTCCACGGGAAACCATCCGTAACCGGACAGGAAAACCTCGGTCCATCGATGGAAAACCGTATCGGTTGTGGGCAGGTCGCGAAATCCATTGGTTGTGCCCCCTACGCATCGGGTCGGCAATCCTGCAAGGCGACACAAACCCGACAACACATAGTTATATTCGCTGCATGATCCGGCGCCTCGAGCCAGAACCACAGCGGCCGGATCCCATGTGTTGTCTCGAACATAGCGAATCTTGCGGATCACATAGTCGTGTATTTTTTCCAGCTTTTCGAAATCACCCTCCGTATCCTGTGTCAAATCGGCAGCCACCTTACGCATTAGTTCGGCGTCCATCGAGTAATTTGTCTCCGCCATCAGATAGCGTTTCCTCTGTTCGGAGGTGAGATCTGTCGTATTCTGATATGCGGCCTGCTGCGGCGGGTTCCAGCATGTATTATATAAAGTCACGCCGACAACAAAACCAAGGTCCACCCATTGGCCGGATACAAGACGGTCAAAGGAGTAATGCACCAGCTTTTGGCCGTGTATATCAGTGAAGATGCGCCCCCCGGCGTTATCCGGCAGATGAAGGTAGTGGATTTTCTGATGGGGAGATTCGGATGGAAGAGGTACATAAACATCGATATTTCCGGTGTCTTTGGGGGTTGGATTCATGACGCGGTACTCGTATCTGACAGTGCGTTGAACAGAATCCGAGTTAACGACCTCAGGAATTGCGCTTATCGAATTGCTTTGAGAGGGCATGGAATCGATAATGCCTACAATCGCCTCCCATACTGTACGACCGCTGTCGGAATTGGTCATAATTACACAGCCCGACTTTCGTTTTATATGGAAACGGGCATTGCATCGAAAACCGGTTCCATTGCTTCCGCTGTGGCAGATCCATCCACCGTTTTCCTCGGGGACAACCACCCATCCGAGCGAGCGGTATGATCGTTCATTTCCTTCCTCCGGCCGGACCTGTAATGTCGTTGGCTTCCGGACAGACTCGGGACTCAGTGAATATCCAGCGGAGCGATCCGATTTCATGATCTCCATCAGAAACAGCGCGTAATCCGTCGGCGTGGTATACAGAGAATACGCAGCGTTTCCTTGGTTGTAGAATCGCCCGGATTTCTTTGGCGTACCGTTCTTGTCATGTCCCTGGGCAAAGTTGTTTATAAAAGCCTCCCGCCACTCATAACTGCTGTCGGTCATGTGCAAGGGCTCAAGCAAAGATTCATATATCCATGCTTGCATCGATTGTCCGGTACGATGTTCGGTTTCCATGAGTTGAGGAATCCTGGCCTGCAAGACCTCAATCAGGCGTTCTGTTTGCTGCGCGGTAAGAGCGCTTGCGAAAACAGGAATTGCGCATACCATCAAAAAGCGAGAAAGCCCATTGGACATCATAATTCCCATTCATTCAATAAGCGGATTACGCCGATAGAATCATCGTATTATGCGCTTCCAAGCTTACAGAATCAAGACTTTGTGCTCATGGATCTGTTGGATTGAGAATCTTTGAATAGAAGCCTCAATATCCAGCGGCGACCGGCTCCGATGTTTTCGGCTCAATGACCGTCACCGGCGCGATCGTTTCCAGATCCGCCTTGATCCTGGCCGCATCGCCTGTGACAACGACGATCATCCTTTCCGGGGCGAGCGTTTCTTTAACGAACTCGACACAATCCTTTTGGGTGGTTTCAGAGATCGTCTTAAGAAGGCGTTCCAGGTAGTCTTTCTGCAGGTCCTGGGACTCGATCAGCCAGAGGTCCTCGGCGACGGCCTGCGGGGTTTCTCGATTGAGAACAAAACTGCCGAGAAAGTAACTCTTGGTATTGTTTAGTTCTTCTTCGGAAGGCGGTTCTGCGCCGAGCCGATCAATCTCCTCGAAAATGGTCCGAACGGCTTCCGCGACCGCTTCGTTTTTCGTAAATGTGCTGATCGTGAATTCCCCGTCAAAATGATTGGCCACGTAAGCCCCGCGGGCGCCATATGTCAGACCTTTCTTGATGCGGATCGTCTGCATAAGCCTGCTTTCAAAACCTGCCCCGAAGTAGTTGGTGACCACCCGACTGATGAAATACTCGGGCTGCCTGTGTCGTGTAATCGACCGCTGGCCGACACGAATCTGGCACTGCGCAGCGCCCGGCGTATCGACAATACAGATGGTACGTTCCTGCGGTTCCGGTAAGGCCGGCAGAGAAATGGTTTTGGGCGGTTTGGGCGCCCGCCACGAAGCGAGATGCGTTTGGGCCAGTTGCAAAGCGCGGCTTTCCGTAATATCTCCGGCAAAGATCAACGCCGCCTTTTCCGGCCGCAGAGAGACGGCCCACCACTGTTGAAGATCCTCTGTGGTCAGGGCCTTGACCTGTTCGATTTCTCCGGCGACGGTTCGGGCGTAAGGGTGATTGCCATACAACCGTTCCCGGTAATACTTGCCTGCCAGATAGCTCGGATTTTCCAGTTCAATGGCAAGCCCGGTCAGTTCCTGTGTGCGGAGTTTTTCGAATTCGTCCGCATTGAACGTCGGCGTCTTTACGATTTCCGCCAGCAGCTCCATTGTCAAGTCAAGGGAATCGGTCAGGCAGTTGGCCTGCACGGCGGAGGTGTCCATAGCGGCCGAGCCGGACAGGGAAATCGCATTTTCGTCCAGGATCCGGGCCAATTGGGCCTCGGTATGTTTTTGGGTGCCGCGTTTGAGCATTTGCATGGCCAGGTTGGCCGTACCCGGCTTGTCTTCGGTCCATGCCCCGTTCCGAGAGCCCAGCATGACGGTAACGAACGGGACCTCGTGGTTGGGCACGATGAGCACCTTGAGCCCGTTGCTCATGGTATGCCGGGAGAATTTGGGCATCGGGGCCTCGGAAACGAGTTTTCCCATCGGGGCTTCGGCGGGGAAGTCCTTCGGGCGGGCGATCCCGGGTCGTCCGGGAGCGGGTGGGTTCGTCTCCGGGGCGGCCGTAATCAACGCGGATTCGTCATCCTTGACCGAGGCTGCCATGCCGCCTTTGTTCTGCTCGATGATAAAGATTTTAACACGATCTTTTCCAAGATATTTACCGGCTAGCATCTGCAGATCTTCCCTGCGGATGGAACGAATTCGATCGATCAGCTTGTTGACGTTATCGGTGTCCCCTGTCTCCACCGTGGTGGAGCCCAATAAACGCGCCTTGCTGTCGATGCTCAGATTCTGCGTAACAGCGCTCTTGAGCATCTGATTGCGGGCTTTCTTCAATTCCTCGGCGCTTACTCCCGTCTTTTGAAGGCGATCGATATGGTCCCATAGGATCTCCACGATGGCATTGGCATCGCCGGTATCGGCCATAACCGCATCGGCGAAAAACAACCCATCCTGCTGCAGGTTCCAGGTCGAGGCCGATGCCGAGACGGCCCACTGTTTGTCCGCGACCAAATCGCGATACAACCGGGAACTGTCGCCTCCGCCGAGGATCTCGCTAAGAAGGGATAATGGAATTTCATCCTCGTGTCCCGTGGGGACCGTTCGCCAGACCATATCGACCATGGCGGCCGGGGCGTTTTCATCCTTGATTACAATACGTTCCGCCCCGTCCCACTTTGGTTCGCGTACGGCGATCCGCGGCGGTTCCGGCAAAGACGGCACCCACCCGAAATACTTCTTTGCCATTTGCTGGGCGTGTTTGTGCGAAACAGCCCCGGTAATGACCAGCACGGCATTGTTGGGAACGTAATACCGTGTCCAAAAATTTCGCAGGTCGGGCACGCTGGTGGCTCGCAAATGGGCCAGGTTGCCGATGGGGGTCCAGCGATAGGGATGTGTCTTGTACATGGCGGCCATTACTTTTTTATAGAGAGTTCCGTAAGGCCGATTTTCCCCCATCCGCAATTCTTCTTCGACGACCTTGCGTTCGGTATCGAACGCTTCCTGATCGATCCGCAGGTAGTTCATTCGTTCGGCTTCCAGCCAGAGGGCCAGCTCGAGCTGATCGACGGGTACGGTTTCATAATAGAAGGTCCAGTCGAAATAGGTCCCGGCGTTGAGAGAGCCGCCGACTTTGTTGATCAGCTTGGAATGTTCTTCATCGCCGACGCGGTCGGTGCCCTTGAACATCATATGCTCGAACATATGCGCATATCCCTGCCGGTCGGGCTGCTCATCCTTGGAGCCGACCTGATACCAGACCTGGACAGCCACGATCGGGGTGGAGAAATCCTCCATCGTGATGACCTGAAGTCCGTTTTCCAGCTCGATTTTCTGGTAGTCGAAGAGCCTGTCCTGGGCGCTTGATGGGGATCGAGAAGGGGTATTTAAAAGATTTTCACAACTTGTTAGGAAAAATGAAAGAAAAATGGGTAATACGATCCATCGAGTCCGGTTTTTGCCTGGCATCCTGTTCTCCTTATATTCATTTGCATTCTTTGGATATATCGTACCATATCAGGTTCATTGTGCAATAATACAATAGAGGTTTGTATTTTCCTAAAAACGATGTAACAGATCGATCCATTTCCTACTCATATAGTATGGACCAGACAGATTGTGGTTCGGTTTTATGGTCTAAGATATGGGCGAAAGGAGTGGATAGGCGACACGGCCGCGGATGGTGTAATTCTTTATAACTTCCTGTATTTAATGGATTTATGCCTTATCTCTTGGCCGCGCCACGTCATTTCCGTTTTTCAACGCCCTGTGCGCCGCCAAACCCGTCACAATGTTTCCGGCGGCCCAGGGCATTTTTGAATTGTTGCGGTTTGGAATGTCATGAGCAGAGGGACGGTTGTTCGCATGACCGATAGCGAGCGATAATATGGTTTTAGAAAGGGGTGCGTCATGAGTCTTAGGCCGAATTTTCTCCGATTCCTTCTGGTAGGCACTTTTGTATTCTTTTCGAATTGTCTTTGGGCCGGGATTATTTACGTGGATGACAGTGCGACGGGCGCCAATGACGGCTCGTCATGGACCGATGCATTTGTGGATTTGCAGGTTGCTTTGGATGAGGTGCAGGAAGACGATGAGATTCGCGTGGCGCAGGGAGTCTATTGGCCAACGGCTCCCAACGGCAGTCGTGAGACGGCGTTTGCCATTACAACGGGCCCTGTTACAATCACTGGGGGATTTGCAGGCGTTGGAGCTGATAATCCCGACGAGCGAAACATCGAATTATATAAGACGGTTCTGAGTGGAGATCTGAACGGAAACGATGCGTGTGTTTCGGACGCTTCCGAATTGGAGGATGAGCCGACACGCAATGAAAACAGCCATCACGTTGTAACCGTGTACAACGGGAGTGTTGCCAATGGTGTGGTCCTGGATGGCCTGACAATCACCGGTGGCAATGCCAACGGAGAATCCTACCTCTTTCAATCCGGAGGAGGGATTGAAAGTCGCGGCCCTATAACGATTCGTAACTGCATTATCGAGAACAATAGTGCGAAGGCCTCCGGAGGCGGATGCAGCGGCGGCGTAATCCTGTTCAATTGTGTGGTTCGAAACAATTCTGCTCCCCATGGCGGCGGTCTTCAGCAATTCAGGAAAGCTTGGAATTGTATCATAGAACAGAATGTCGCTCATAAGGGAGGAGGGATTTACGGCCCGAGTATGGCTGCTATGGTGGATTGTGTGATTCGTTACAACAGAGCACACGTCGGAGGCGGTGTATGGATGAATAATGAGCTTATGGATTGTCAGCGCTGCGCGTTTATCGGAAATGAGGCGGTGGAACAGGGAGGGGCGATCTGGATCTGGAATGATTGTACATGTCGGTCCGAATTGAATTTATTTCAATGCCGGATGCAGGAAAACAAGGCGGGCCAACTGGGGGGAGGCCTGTATCATGGAGGAAATTCGAGGGTAGAAATGTATAGCTGTCTGATCGGTGGAAACAGTACCGGGGAAGACGGAGGCGGGATATATTGCTTTCTTTATCAGGGGATGATAGGCGGCGGTTTTTGCCGTATTGTAAACAGTACGATTTTTCATAATATAGCCGAACTGGTTGGTGGCGGGATCAACTGTAAAACGGATTCGGTCGCCTCATTCCAGATCGTAAATAGCATTCTCTGGGACAATCAGGATCAAACAGGAGTTGGGACCGAACCGGCACAAATTCGATTTGGCGATGCAGGGAGTACGGGTACAGGAACAGGGACTCAACCAGACTCAGGAGAGTTGGGGGAAAAAAAGGTCGATTACTGTTGCATTCAGGGATTCACCGGCTTACTGGGTGGATCGGGTAATCAGAGCCAGAATCCCTCTTTCACCGATTCGGATGGTTTGGATGGAATCGCCGGCTCCTTGGATGATGATCTCCATCTTTTACCGGATTCTCCCTGTATCAACACCGGAGATCCGGATTTTTTTTCTGGGATCGGAACCGGTACAGGAGATATGTGTTGTGCGGTTGACCTGGATGGAAATCCGCGGTGTCTCAGTGGTCGGGTGGATATGGGAGCTTACGAGAGTTTCGGTCCCGTAGTCTGGTATGTCGATGATGATGCCAATTCGCTCCCGATTCAGGATGGATTAACCTGGAGCACGGCTCTTACGTATCTTCAGGATGCTCTGATGCTGGCTTCGGAAGGCGATGAGATTCATGTAGCGCAGGGTGTATATAAGCCGGATGATTTCGTTCTCAGCGACCGGGTCAATCAGGGACGGGCAGAGACATTTCAGTTGAAAAAAGGCGTGACGATTCGCGGCGGATATGCCGGTCTGAGCGGACCGGAGCCGAATGCACGGGATATCGCTCAATGTGAGACCATTCTTAGCGGTGACTTGAGCGATACGCTGGAGACATTGACGAACGAAAATTTCTATCAAAAGCTGGTGGATCGTGGATCGGGAAGCTACAGTAATAGTATGCATGTAGTGACCGCTGTTGATGTGGATTCCTCCGCGGTTCTGGATGGCGTAACGATTACCGGGGGTACCGCCAACGGTTTTGCCTATGGCGAATGGTCCGAGGCGAAGAATTATCACGGCGGGGGCGTGTATATCGAATCGGCCTCGCCGACGCTGATCGACTGTACGATCACGGGCAATGTTGCGTTCGTCTATAACGGACCGGCGGCCATGGGCGGCGGGATGTATTGCCTGGACGGAGACCCGACCCTGATTCGGTGTTCCTTCCTTCGTAATGTGGCCGACGACTTCGATTCGGACGCTTTCGGCGCCGGCATGGCCAATGAAGACAGCAGCCCCACGTTCATCGGTTGTCTGTTCGATCACAACAGGACCTATAACTGGGGCGGCGGAATGGCCAATAGCGGCGATTGTCATATTCAGCTTCGCGATTGCGTATTCAGCGACAATTTCAGCCAGTATGGCGGAGGGGGGATCTGGGATAACGGCGCCGGCGGCGATCTGGAAGGATGTGTATTTCGCCGAAATGTTTCTATGGCCGGGGGCGGTATGTTTCTGGCTATGGAAAGCTTTCCGTGGCGGATCAGCCATTCCGTTTTTTCTGAAAACCAGGCCGAATGGGCCGGGGGGCTGGACATCGAAGCGGCGGATGTGCAGATAAGCCATTGTACGATAGCCTACAATCATGCGCTGGACCAGTGGGGGGGCCTGATGGATCATTCGGGTGCGGCACGATTCACATCCAGTATCTTCTGGGGCAACACCTGCGACAATACCGATATCGAATGGGCGCAGATCGGGCGAAACGACGGAAATACGAGGTTTGATTACTGTTGTGTACAAGGTTGGACGGGACAGTTTACCGGTGTCGGGACAATCGATGTTGATCCCCTGTTCGTCGATCCTGTTGCCGGGGATTACTACCTTAGAAGCCAGGCCGGCCGGTGGGATCCGCAAGCGAAGGCATGGGTACAGGATGCTGTCACCAGTCCGTGTATCGACGCAGGGGATCCGGCCTCGCCGATTATGCATGAACCGTTCCCCAATGGCGGCATTGTAAATAGGGGCGCTTATGGTGGGACCGTCGAGGCGAGCAAGTCATATTTCGAAGGGCCGGTATGCGAAGTCATCGTCGCCGGCGATATCAATGGGGATTGCCGGGTGAATTTGATTGACCTTGCACTGATGGCTAGACATTGGTTGGAAGATCAGTCGAATTTCTTGCAGGATTGATCCGCTGATATCAGGAGAAATCAACAGTCAGCGCATAAAAATGGGTCGGCGATGCGTCCACCGCCGACCCGTATATGAAAGCCCACGTCCAAGGGGCGCAGGGTCTTTTCGGGCCCGAAAAGCGGCGCGGTCAGTCGCAAAACTGCACAGCAATACCGATGCAGGCTCCCTCGAGCATCCCTTTGCGGTCGACACGCAGTACCTTTGCGCTCTTAATACGGGCGTACTGGCCTTTTTGACGGGCCAGGGCCTGTGTACGTGGGAAATTGATCTCTACTTCGTGGCCGGGCCGGACGGGAGTGGTCATGGGCATGGTCACATAAGCCCCGCCCCGGCTGACATTCTTGCTGCGGCCGTTGAAAAAACGGTTGGCCTCGGGCAGCCAGATGCTTACGGGCCAGGATAATTCCGATCGAGCTTCCCTTCTCTGTTCTACCAGCGTCGTCTCCATATTCGCTTCTCCGTTAAAATGGTAAAATTTTATTGCACATTCATATATCGGAAATGTTAATTTGGGAAGATTAAGATAAATGGGTCAAATTATTGGATTTTAGAAATTTTTTCTTTATGGGTACAAATAACTTTCCAAGGGAAGGATTATCGGTCCTTATCGGTTAGACATTTATCAAAGGGCTCCAGAGGCAGCGCCAAAGGTCTGGAAAGGCTTTAGAATGGCCTTTTTTTGACCGATATCCAAATACCGGGACAATCCCCGATGGAGCGCAGGAATGAGGTTTATGAGGCAGGAGTAGATTTATGCTGGGATTCGATGAGGATTCGGGAGGCAAGAGCTCGTTTAAGCAGTTTCTTGCCCGTCTGACGGCGCTGACTCTGGTTACGATGGCGATGTATTACTTCGGCATGGCCAAGTTTGATAAGGTGGTAGAACAGGTCAATGCCACTCAAAAAGAGCAGATTGCCATGTGTGAGGCCATGTATGAGGCGGCGGATCCCTGGCAAGCCAGTGAGGACCGAGAGGAAGAGCCCGAAATCGGCAGAGTAACAGGCGTGCTGTATTCGGCGCAGAATCCCAGTGTGGTAATCGACGGCGAGATTCTGGGGATAGGGGGGCAGATCCATGGGGTGACTGTAACGGCCATTGGCCGGGACAGCGTCGAATTGGAAAAGCAGGGTGTGCGCTGGACGCAGAAGGTTCAGGAAGATCCACCGGACCATTGGAAGCAGAAAAAGGC
>JAFGGE010000116.1 GCA_016930745.1 Sedimentisphaerales bacterium | reverse complement strand
TCAAAACCAATGATGCCGGCTGTTACAAACGACGAAAGTCCAAGCAGGCATAGCAATATAAAAGCCTTGTTTCTAATCATTACTCTTCCCTTACGATCATGCCACTTCCTTTGTGGCAAACCCCCAAAAAAACATTAAGTACGCAATGCCATTTATTCTCCCTTTTTTACCCCTTTCTGCCCTGAGGGCCTTCCCGATATGTCTCTCTTTCCTTTCATTTATTCGTCTTGTACGGCAGTTATTGCACGTACCGACGCACCCGCAATCCATTTACAATCTTTTACCCTGAACAAACCCTAAGCGGAGTAATTTCGAATGGAGACGCTTCCGTTAGAAGTTGCAGTGCTTCAAAGTCCGTTATCCAACTTCTTGGCAACACACCCTCGCGGGGTATTTCTCCCTCCCGGAAAACACGTTTTCTCCACTCCGGGCTTTTTCAATTTTTACAGGAGGCGGACATTTCTGCCCTGTTATGCCTAAGCATACACTCCCTCCCTTAGTCTGCCACTATTATAGGAACTCCCCATTTTTTATCTATAGGTATTTTCCCCTATTTTGAAAGAAAAAAATACCTATATGGCTTTTCGGCGTTGAGAAGATCGCCAGGATATGAATGTCAGCGTGAATTCAAAGCAAGCGGCATTAAATTTAATTCTTATTGTTTGATAAGCAATGCTAATGTAAAGTATAAGGGAATACCCTTGATTTAATCGTTGAAACCAATTTCTATTTCCTGCTTGCCTATCTCAATTCCATCTGGACTCGAAGTGTATTTGCCTCGTCCATTTCCTGTTCCGAAAGCCCCCCCCTTGTCCTGTTCAGTTCCATGGCTATGGAGAGGTTTTCGCGCGCGGCATTAACATCTCCAAGTTTGGTTTGAGTCCTGGCCAGATGGAAATAGGTGCCCGTCAAGGCCGGCGCTGCCTGGGGATATTGACGAATGCATTGTTCCAAATCCCTGACCGATTGCGGATACTGCTGGATACGGTAATAAATGACTCCCCTTGTATCCAGCAAATCCGTATAGTCCGGCTTTAGTTTTAATCCTTTATCCGCCATTTGAAGGGCTTCCGAATACTTTTTTTCCTGTTCGCAGAGAATCCAGGCCAGATTGTTTATGACAAGCACATTCTCAGGCTGTTCCGTTAAAAGCTGCTGATACAATTCCCTTGCCTGCTTCCAATCCCCGCTGGATTGCAGGGCCACCGCCAGGGCTATTCGGACCGTATTTTTCTCCTGCACATTCTTTGCCCGGCTCTCCCTGCTTTGCAGCAGCTGAACGGCTTTGGCCGTCTGTCCGGCGGCCACATACATTTCGGCCAGATTGATCGCAATATCCAGACGATCCGGATACTGAGACGCCAGTCTTTCCAAAGTATTTGCCGCCAGTCCGGGAGAGGAGGTTAGCGCTTCGCAACGGGCCTTTAACAAATTCAAATCAATACTCTTGGGCAAATATCTCAGCCCGAGATGCACCGTTTCCAGGGCTTTTATTCGTTTGCCCTGCGCCAGGTAGGTTGTCGCCTGCATCGCCCATACCTGCTCTGCCCTTGGATATTTCCTGGTTAACTTGTCCAGCTCTTCCAGGGCCTGTTGCGTGGAGGGGTCCTCCTTACGCGCCAGCAAATACTGTATCTTTAACAGCACAAGAGCAATATCCTCTCCTCCCAGCCGTATCGCCTTGTCCACCAGTTCGCCGGCTTGTTCCCGATCCGCGGCATTGTCCGAAGAAGCCAATAGAATAGCGGCTTGTCGTAGAATCTGCTGGTCCTGGGGATATTGGGAAATCGCCGGTTTGATGAGTTCCCTGGCCTTATCAATCCGGCCGGCCGTAATATAAAATCCGGTTTCAATTAAAATCGCCTTGATCGGATCGCTCTGTTTGTCGCGCACCTTCTGCATGTCCCGCGTCGCATCCTCGATCTGTTCCAACTTGAGATAGACTCTGGCTCGAAGCATATACGCTTCGGGCGTGTCGGCTCTCTGGATAAAGGCGTTGCTCTCTCGCATCGCCTGTTCGGGATCGCCCCTTTCCAAATAAACCGCCACTCGAGCGGCCGCCACCTCCGCGGAGTCCGGTTTTCTTTGTGCCAGATCATCCAATAACGCCATCGCCTGATCGTATTGTTTTTGCTGGATTCGAATCCCGGCCAAAACGAGTCGAGCCTGATCGTTTTCGGGCATTTTGCTGAGCATGTCTTCGAGAAGCTGTCCGGCCGAAGGCAATTGCTCCTTCATCAACAACGCATGGATCTGCATTTCCGTAAGCCGCATCTCGGGATCATACAATCTCCGTCGCGTCGCATCGGCCAGCAGCGCCTCGGCCTTTTCGATCTCTCCGGCACGGTACAGAGCGGAAACCGTCGAAATAAGCAAGGTTACATTATCCGGATCCCGCGTCAGGGCGTCCTGGTATTGGGCCACCGCCAAATGATAGTCGCCGTTTTTTGCCTGGCTGGCGGCCAACAGGGTGCGGCTGAGTTGGTCGACGGGATTGGCTAACAAGTTTTCCTTCAACATCTCCACAATTTCCGGGTAGTGCAGGGTAAATTGCTCGCTGTCAAACCACAACCGAGCCTGTTCATAACGCCATTGCCAGCCTCGCTGCCCTTCGATCGTTTTGATCCGGTCAATCAGGATTGGCAATTTATCTGTATATCCGGCCGCACGGGCGTACCCGATCGCTTTACGAAGAATCTCAATATCCTCAGGCCAGTCCTGTAACATTTGTTCCGTCACCGCAAAGGCCTTGTCGGGAAAATTCAGCTTCTGGTAGACGTGCGCCAGCAAGAGAGACAACTGACGGCGGTCCGAAGAACGTTGCATTTTCAAGAGGCTCTCTTCAATCACCTGAGGCGATCGATCCGACTGCTGCAACTGTTCGTACACCGAAACAAGATATTGAATCGGCGTCAAATCGTCCGGATATTGGGAAACCAGGGCCTCCAGCCTCTGGCGGGCCTTATCAAGCTCGCCGGCGGCGATCCACACTTCCACCGTGGCCAGGCCGGCGCGCACATCCTGTGAAAGGTCTTTTTCCAGTTCTTGCGCAATACGGCCGGCCTCGTCCAGATCCGCCTTCGAACCCAGGGCTTTGAATCGTCGAAGCAAGGTGCGAATGCGCAGCAGCCGAACCGTCACAAGGTCGGAATCGGTTTTTTCCAGAGAATCGATATCGGCCAGAAGCTTATTCCATTCGGCCGACGAAGTGGCGGTCTCCAGCCCCGTCATAAAAAGTCTGGCCTGGGTTAAAAGCAAACGCGCCTTCGAATCGTCCGGCAGAACCTGCAGGATGGATTGCGCTTGTTGCACGGCTTCGGCAAACTGACCGGTCTCCATGAGAAGTTCGGCCAGGAAAAGAGAAGCGCGCAGCGATTGTTCCTGACTGATTATCCTGCGCAGGTGGCCGATGGCCGACTGCGGATCCTGAATGGCCTGATGCGCCATCGCCAAACGAAAATGAATCTCTTCGGTATCCATGCCACCCTGCAATGCTCTTTGCCAATAGTCGATCGCTTCTCGGGGCCGGTTTTGTTTTTCCGCCTGCAATCCAAGTAAAAAATCGATATGCCCTTCCATCATTTTATTTTGCCGCATTTGGGCAATACATTTCTGGCTTTGCTCATAATCAGCCGATAAAATAAACAGCTCCGTAACGATGGAAAGCAGCAGATCTTTTTCTTTGCCGGGCAAACGAAGAATTTTCTGCGCCACTTCCTTCATGGCGCCCTGATCTCCCTTGCGTTTGGCCAATTCCGCCCACATACGCCACAGAACCAAATTTTCCGAATCCTGCTGCTGGACCATCTCCAGTTGCCCGGAAGCCTCCTCCAGAAGCCCCGTATTGATCATGGCCTCGGCCAGTGTCAGCCGCTCGTTTATACTGTCGATGGGCAGGGTTTTGGCCATTTGCAGATCCGCGATCGCCTTATCCCGGCGTCCGTTTCGTACATAGTATTGCGAACGTACAACCAGCGCCTTTGCCGTCGAAGGATTTTCCTGAATCGCCGCATTCAGAAACGAAAGAACAAGATGCTCCTTATCGGCCCGGGAGGCCGGATCGCCGAAAAACTCCGGACGGCTTTCGGCCAGACGCCCCAGCATGGCGTAGGCGAGGATATCGGTCTTATCTTCGGCCACGATTTCTTTCAGGAGCGCAACAGCTTCGGCGAATTTCCGCTGTTTTTCCAGGGCCGCCGCCAGCAAACGCTTGAGGTCGTTGTCGGGTCCGCTGTGGAGCTGTCGTTCCAAAACCAATTGGGCCTCGCCGGCATCCGAAACGCCCCCGGTCTGGAGGTAGATCTGTGCGACCGCCAGCGTCGCTTCCCGGCGAATCGAATCGATCGAATAACTTTCATCGAGCCGCAGGACCTGGCGATACGCATTCCTGGCCTGGACGAGTTGTTCGGGTTTGGGAGGAATTCGGTTCAACTGGGCCTGGGCGTATTTCATCAGCATTTCGGCATCATCGGGTTTCATGGACACATAGCGTCCCAGTTGATCGGCCGCTGTATCCCATTCTTTGTCTTCGAACGCCTGTATTCCCCTGGCCAGGGCCTGCTCCGCCCGTCCCCCCACTTGCCATCGCCGCAATCCATAAATTGTAGCGGCCATGACAATCGTCGCCAGGAACAACACCAGCAGCAGTTTCCAGTTGATCTTTCCCGTTTTCCTTTTCATAGTCGAGATTCCCTATTGATAAACCTGTTACAACTGGTCGATAAATCCGTTAATCAGCTTTTGCGCCGTCTTGCACCCGATCCACAAATCGGTTTTAAAAGAAAGGCGGCGGACATATTGCGTATCGTACAACACCCATTCCTGAAAATCCCTGGACGGATCCCGGGTCCGGCACAATTGCCATAATCCGGTAATTCCCGGGCGAACAGACAGCCTGGCATCCCGCCAGACAGGACACTGGGAATTTTCGGTTTCCGGGGAAGGACGCGGTCCGACAATGCTCATCTGGCCCAGAAGGACATTGAGAAACTGCGGAATTTCATCCAGGCATGTGTCACGCAAAAATTTCCCGATCGGGCTGACCCGGGGATCGTTTTCCATCTTGAATTGCGGTCCGTCCACCTGGTTTACCACACGAAGCTTTTCCTGCATGGCGTCCGCCTGCACCATCATCGAACGGAATTTGAGGCAATCGAACTGGCGTCCGTGCAGACCCTGCCTCCTTGCCCGGTAAAACACCGGGCCGGGAGAGGTAAGTTTAATCACAACGGCAAGGATCGGAAACACCGGAAAAAACAACAAAAGGATCATCAACGATCCGATCACATCGAACATACGCTTGCCCAGACACGCATAGGAATACCACGGCCAGTGCCGGAAGACCAGGTGTTCCCGCCGGTTCGGATAGGTTTGTTTCGGAATCACCGTTACCGATCTCTTCCGGGCGCGTTCCAAATCCTTTTCGGAAAAGAGGATCGCATGACGGACCCTGCCATGGGCGGGCACACTCAGTTCCGGCCCGATGACAGCTTCCTCGACCAGCGCATCTTCCTTCACCACAACTCCCTCGCCGAGAATGGCCGGACCAATCACGACCGACCGGTCTTCCAGTTTTACTCTGTCTTGCATCATTACCGGGCCGATGATTCTGGCCGATTCCGATATCCGTATCCGACGCCCCATCGTGAAATTCGGATTGGCAGACAGAAAAAGATTCAACAATTCCGCTTCCGCCGTCAGGCGAATCTTTTCTCCGGCAAAAGACAAGGCGCCGCAGGACAGACCGCCATCGCGACACAGGAGATGAAACGTTTTGAAATCCAAAGGCAATCGCTCCGAACGGAAATAGCTCTTGGCCCTATCGCTTAACCATACATAATCGGGCCAATCTTCCGGAAACAGCGTCGGCATGACGGACTCGGCGTAGGTACGACGGAAACCGACAACCTGACGATCCGCTGTGACTCGCACCTTTTCCTGATATCCGGATAAGGACGAATCCACAACCATCGCTACGACATCGGTTCCGACGGCCCGGATGCAATCCATGGCCTTTTTCCAGTCCGGATGGGCTATGCAGCTTCCGTTCGAAATCATTCCATACGCCGTATTTCCCGATCCATCCTCGGAAAACCTGAACTCCCGGCCGGCAGGCCGTATTTCAATATCCTTGCTGGCCTCACAGAAAGCGGACAATGGAGCGCAGAGGCAATCCGGCAGCAGTACGATCATACGATGCGGATCGGGAAAAGCGGCCAGGTGCCGGCGCAATACCAGTTCGGCCAGCGGACGACAGGACAAAACCTCCGTAAGGTTTATTCGTTCGCAGGATACGGCAAAATCCCTGTTGTGAAATATCACAAGATTCATCATTGGCAATCCATCGCGCAACCATCCCATCCGATCATTCCTGCGGAGCTTCTTCCTCCTGGCCGTCGATCATCGAGGAGGCCAGCAACAGCCGACTGTCGCGCTTTCTCTTCTGTTTTTGCCGGCCGTATTCGCCATATCCGTATCCATATCCATACCGCCGATAACTGTGGCCGACTTTCACATTGTTGACTACCGTGCCCAATACACGGACTCCCACCTGTTCGAGCCGAAGGATCGCCTCGCGCAGGTCGGGCTGGCTGGTATGCCCTACAAAACTGCTCAAGATTGTGGCATCGGCCATTTTGGCCCAAACCAGAGCATCCGCAAACGCCAGCACCGGAGGCGTGTCGATGATCACATGGTCGAAGTACTTGACGATCGCCTTGATCCGCTCCACGGTGACAGGGCGACGAATCAGATCCAGCGCATCGGAGGCGTTTCGATCGTCCGCCGCCAGAACGTAAAGCCCCGAAGAGGGAATTTTAATAATCGCCTGCTTGAGATCTTTTCCGAACAAATAATCCTGCAATCCCCGCGAGTTGCCCGGCAGGTTCAATACGGTCGCCACATCGGGCTTGCGCAGGTCTCCGTCGATCAACAGAACCTTATCGCCCGTCTGGGTAAAACTGGTCGCCAGATTGATCGAACAGGTGGTCTTGCCGTCTGCCGAACTCGGGCTGGTTACGGCGATGATCTTGGTTTCCCCCTGTCCGTCAAACAATCCCAGATTGGCTCGGATGGTTTGGTAATCATCGTTCAATTGCTGCCCCAGCAGCCGTTGATCGACGTCTTTGGGGCTCGTGGTGGTTCCAATGATGCGCACTCCGACACGTTTGACAATTTCATCGGGCCGGTGGAGTTTTGTATCGGCTTTGGCCAGAAGCAGAGCAAACAAAACGCCCAGTCCGAGACTGCCTGCGCCCAAGGCGCCCGCCAGTTTTATCCGTTTTCCCGTCGCCGGGATGCTGCTGGCCGAATACGCGGTGGTTATCCGCGCGGGGCGCTGGCTTTCGACCTTAATTTCCTCGATTCGCCTGGAAACCTCGTTATACATTTCTTTTTTTCGCGCCAGTTGCTCCTGCTGGCTGTCGATTTCCACCTGCTTGCGGCCGATACCAATGGTTTCGGAATCCAGTTTAGCAACTTGCCCATTCAAATTTTCTTCATATTTTATGGTCGTCTTCAGCTCATTTTGAATCTCCGTCAAACGACGGGCCTTGTTGGACGCCACCTGAGCATTGAAGTTTTTATCGAACTCCTCAATCACTTCCTGACGGCGCTTTTCCAGGCGGCCACGAAATGTATCCAGAGTCTGTTTGCGGCGCTGAAATTCCGGATTGGATTCCGTCAGGCTTTCCTCCGCCTCCAACAGCAATTGTTCGTACCGCTGCACGTTGGCATGGTAGTTTTGCACCAGAGGATCGGAATTGATGATCGCATTGCGACGCTCCATCATATCCGTGGGACCGGCGCCCTGATCGGAAGAATTTTGTTCCGTCGCCAAACGGGCCTCCAGCGACATGCGCTGAATACTGACCGAAATTAATTGACCCCGAAGGCTGGCCACCTGCTGAAGCATCATTTCCTGACGAGGGGTAAGCTGCCCGGTGCCAAACTCGTCCAGCAAACTTCGAATCGTCGTCTCCAGATTCTGAATTTCGCTCATCAAAACCTTCTGGCGATCCTCCAGAATTTTGAGATTCTGGTTGGCCATGCTGGATTCTTTAAACACGACTTCCGCCATATACGCCTTGATCAACGCATCGACAATCCGCTCCGCCTTGCCCGGTTCCGGACTGGTCATACGGATTTTCATCAGCTCCGTCCGACGCTCCGGATTAACTTCAATAGTGCCGTTGGTAATCATCATCCGCAGGGCGGTGACCGGCGTCACTTCCCTGGGAAAGGCATCCGACACGGTCTGCATAATCTCATCGACCGCGCGATTCAGGACGGTATTGCTCGAAATGAGTTCGGCCTGCGTATTTTTGTAGGATTCATATTGCATCGTGCTTAACTGCGTATCGATGTCGTAGATAATCGGAGCCACTACGGGAGCAATCCGAACAGCGCCTTCGGTATCGTAGGTTTTGGGCATCAGAAAAAGGATCGTCGGCACTCCTATGCCTGAAATGACAAGGCACGTCAATACGATCACAGGCCAGCGTCGCAAGACCGGCCAGACCATATCCAAGGCCGAGCCCTGAGGCTGCTCGGGGGACGGTTCGTACTGAATCACCTGTCCCTGGACAGGCTGTTCTTCATATCGATCCAGATTACTCATTGTTTTGTCCTTTATAGTTTTTTGAAAACACCGTTCTTCGTAAGGCTCTTCCTGTTAACTCTTCAATCCCAGGGTTTCCTCTTCGATGAAATCCTATTCTGTCCCCATCTGACGCTGTCGATAAACGACTTGTTCCGGAATGGTCTGTGGCTCGCCGACCACAAGATGGGCCAACAGCCAAAGCTCGCCGACAAGAATGCCCAGCGCCACCGGCATCATGGCAAGACCGCCAAAATCGTGGAATATTTCTTCCCATTCCTGTTGGTTAATCATGGTAAAAGCGATGGACGTCCCCACCAGCCGCAGGGTGTTGCACAGCAGAGCAATCGGCACGCTGGAAGCCATAAGGACCGCTTTTTCCCACCATGCCCGATGCACTACCAGGGCCACGAGGCCGCTGATCACAAAAAAAGCCGTCAGCATCCGAAGGCCGTTGCACGCTTCGGCAACGGCCACCTGTGTGCCGTTGACATTGATCACATTCCCGTCGCGCTTCACATCATAACCGAGCGTTTCCAAAGAAAAGACCGCCGAAACCGTCGCCCACGTTTGTAGAGGCTGGGCCGCCCGGGCTTGAATCCGATTCGGAAAGGGGATCATAAACAACAGAAACAATAACAATCCCTTGTTTTTCCAAACGACATGCCACCCAAAAAGAAAAACAACCAATGCATATATGGTTCCAATCAGGGCCAGACGCTCTGCGGAATCGAACATCAGAAACAATCCCAAAAACCGAAATGCCTGGGCCCCGAACAGAAGCAGGATTCCCCATCCAAGAGAGGGACGAATACGGTACCGGGCCAGCTCATGGCGTCGAATCCAAAGAACATAAACGGTGATCGGCAGAACAAGCATGCCGCTGGAATATTCATCGCTAAGCCGCCACAACCGCCATAAATCCGTAAGGGTAGGAGACCAGAAGGCCCACAAAAAAGCTGAACTCAGGAGAAAAATGCCCACCATTCCATACACAATGGAACTCAACAGAGAACAACAAGGGTTATAGCCGCCGGCAACAACGGAACAAGACTGCTCCTTGAGATGGCGCCATAGTAACGAAGGACAACATTTGCCTACCCATGCCTCCGCCGTGCGCCAGAGGCTTCCCCAAAATCCTGTCGCCCTGATCAGAGGCCGCCGATACGCCACGGCATGGGCAGGGATGGTTTGGCTTCCTTCCACAAGACATTGATGGATATGCGATCCCCTTCCAAGAGTCGTTTTCGGCCAGACGACACTTTTTATTACGGACGCTCCCGGGCCGACGGTAACCTGCTCTTCCAGGATACTTGGTCCGATAATCAAAGCCTCTTCTTGTATTCGACACCCCTTTTCCAATACAACGGGGCCAATCACTTTTGCCGAGGGATGAATCTGGACCTGCGGTCCAACCCATACATCTTTCTGCCCCCCTGTCGTATGATCGGTCATTCGGTATTGCCCCTGTTGGAGCACAGCAAGCAAAGAAGGGATCGCATCCAGATAATCAGCCCAGTGGCGAAAGTTGCCGACCGGACGGGACAAGGGCTCCATCCGAATCGCCAATCCCGCTTTCACCAGTCTGGAAACAAGGTTTTCCTTGAGATCACAGTATCCCTGTTCTGGAATAAACGGCACAATAGAGGGTTTGCATGCATAAATCTGAGCCGGCTCCGCTTCCGCCGACTCGTCCGGAGGGGTCGGATTGAAAAAAACGGTCATATCGGCATTCCGCCGATGATGCGCCTCGATCAGCGCCGATATATCCGGAAGAATGGCCATTGCCGCCGGGAAAACCAGCACCAGATCGTCGCAAGAAGGATCTACGGCGTCCCGAAGACATCCGGCCGTCCCTCGAGGCAACTGATCTTCGAGGATTGTAACTTCCATACCGCATGGAAAGACCAAAGCGGATCGTATCCCCTGACTGTCTTCTTCGCAACAAATGGTTACCCGGTTAATTCCGTGCCGGTACAGGTGTTCCAGCAACCGGGTAATGACGGGAATTCCCGCTATCGGCCATAAGGCGCGGGATATCCTTGAAGCCACCGGACAACGTCCAATATCCTTGGCGCCGACCAGAATAATACTTCGTATTTTCTCCTTATTGTCCGTTGGCAGAACCACCGCTTACGCTACTCCCCGGAGGATTTCGGTCCACCTTACCAGTATTACGTATTGTCGGGATTTATCGTTCGTTAACAATCCGTTTTTGGGTCGATTTAACATACTCTTTCAAAGGGCCAAAAAGTCGTCCTCCGGCGGCCATGAGCCCCGGTCGTCGTATATCGGAACGATTAAAACAAAGGTCTTTGCCGTCGGTAGCCTCTGCAAACCCTCCCGCTGCTTGTACAAGACATACCCCGGCGGCAATATCCCACTCGCTCTTCGGCTCCAGGGTAAACGTAGCATCGGCCAATCCGGCCGAGACCCGCGCTAATTTATAGGCGACTGAACCCATCGGCGTCACGCGGGCAGGTCCATCCGCGAAATCGTCCCAGAGGCCGCGACGAAATTCCGTCCGGCTGGCCAAAATCAGAGCGCCTTGCAGATCATTTTTCCCGCTGGCTCTGACCTGGCGGCCATTGAACCGGACACCCATCTGTCGTGATCCTAAAAAATATTCCGAACGTTTTGGGTTGCAAATCCCCGCCGCCACCGGAACTCCATTTTCCACCAGGGCAACCGAGATGCTCCATTCATCGATTCCTTCAATGAACTCCCGCGTACCGTCCAGCGGATCCACGATCCACACCCTCTGTTTGTCCAGTCGGAGCCGGTCGTCGGATGTTTCCTCCGACAGCCAGCCTTCCTCTTTCGATAACAGACAGCAGCGCAGGATGTCATCCAGCTCACGATCGGCCTGTGTCACGGGGTCGTTTCCGGCCTTTCGCTGCACCACGATTTGCCCGGAGGCATGCCGGAGTGCCGCTTCGGCGGCCCGCTCTAAAGCTTTTTCGATTTTATTTAAAATCCCTTGCATTGTGTATCAGGCCGGTACTATTCTTCTTTCTCGCTGAGCTATAATCCCGACGGATTCATACTATGATACGCCCATGCCTATTTTGCAATGAATTTCAGATTTCTTCTGATCCGTCAGCGCAAAAAAAGAGCCCATGCGTCGAGATCCTTCGCAAACGTACAGCCTGCTCTGTTATCGGACTGTTATTACGGGCGGAAGATCACGCCCTTGTCCTGAAGCAGCCGTTTTACGCTCTGAACGCCATCCTGGACATCCAGTGCCTGCGAAACGATCACGTCATGGGTTATATCGGTAGGATCGGGCCCCAACCAAACTACATAAATGGAATCTGTATCAACGGCGGCTTGAATTATCTCTAAATCCTTCTGCGTTAAAGCGATGGCTGTAACTACCAGAATGATGCCCGCATCGAGCATCACATTGGCTACTTCGGCCAGTCGCCGCAGGTGTTCGGGGCGATTCACATCGCTGCCCGGCCTTTTAATATCGGCGTCTACACCGTAAAGGATGTTCCCGATCCCCATAAAGTATACAATTTTCCCCTCGCTGAATAATCTGGATTCCAACGCCCTGGCCAGGGTTTTTTTACCCACATTCCGACGGCCGGTCACCAAAACCAGGGACGGTTTTTGGCTGTATCTTTCGGCCCGGTCATCGCGGGATACAGCGCTGGTCTCCCAGCGATAGTTTCGCTGCATGACAAAATCGCGAACCCAAACCTGTTCATCCGGTATGGCTTCCCGAATAATCCCTCCGCCGCGGATTTCAAAATCGTCCACGATAACAAATCGGCCGGTTGCCGCTATTTCCTCAGCCGGATCAAATGCGATAGCACGCCTTGTCCGAAAAATACAGTCGGCCACATCGTGATGATCCACACGATCCTTTGACTGGGTGGAAGCCAGATCCGCCGCATCCATAACGCTGAGTACTTTTTCCAGCTCTACTTGTTCCTTAGCTGTGCCGATCTTGATCAGATAGGTTTTACCCGATACCATCGGTTTTCGGCCCATCCAGAACAGGTTGGCCCGAAAACGGCTTGAAATCCTGGGAGGAGCCTGATTGGCGCAAACCGCCAGTTCGCCGCGCGAAATGTAGATTTGTTTATCCAGCGTAAACGCAGATGCCTGACCCGCCGTGATGGTGTTTTGGGGGGGAGTATTATAGGTCTCTATAGTCTTTACCGTACTACTTTTGCCGGAAGGATAGAACACAATCTCGTCCCCTATGCTTAGCTGTCCTGTCTCGACAGTCCCGGCAATAATCCTGCGCTTGTCTCCGTGCTCGGTAAATTTGTACACATCCTGCACCGGCATGCGGAAGGGTTTGTCCAGGGGCCTGGTCTCCTTGGCAAAAGCATCAAGGGCCTGAAGAACCGTCCGGCCGGCATACCAGGGCATCCGCCCACTCCGAGAAGCGAGGGTATCTCCTGCGGTACCGCTGACGGGGATAAATTCCGCTCGTAAATGAACCTGGTTCAGGAAATCGGTGTATTCCTCAACGACTTTCTGGAACACATCCTCCCGGTACCCCACCAGGTCCATTTTATTGACCAGAACGGTTAACTGGCGGATTCCCAGCATGGAAATCATATATCCATGACGCCGCGAGTTTTCCTGCACTCCTTCCTCGGCATCGATCACCAGCAAGGCGGCCTCGGCACGCGAGGCCCCGGTCACCATATTTTTAAGAAATTCGATATGCCCCGGAGCATCAATAATAATGTAATCCCGTCGGGCTGTCTTAAAAAAGACCCTTGCCGAGTCAATTGTGATACCCTGCGTTTGTTCCTCCTTCAGGGCATCCAGAAGGAATGCATACTCAAAGGGTTTGGCGTTTCGTTTGCAGGTTTCCTTGACCTGATCGAGCTTTCCTTCCGGAAGCGAGTTGGTATCGACCAGCAAACGTCCGATAATCGTGCTCTTCCCATGATCCACATGCCCGGCAATGACAATATTCATCTGTTGCCGCTCAGTAACTTCAGGCGTCATGCCCCTGGTCATTTGTTCGTTGGCTTGCACGATATTGCACTTTTTTCACATATAACCGTCTCGTCGAAGCGTTTCCAGCCCCCCGCCGTCCTCGGCATCCTGAGCCCGGCCGGACCGTTCAGCGATATTGGCCAATTGGCCGCTTTTTAGTTCCTCGATGATTTCCTTGACGTTGCGCGACTGGGATTCGATCGGAAATGTACATGTCTTGCAACCCAGGGAGCGGTATCGCTTTCCATCCCCATGATTATAGTACAGTGAAACAGTAGGAATATTCTCCCGGTCAATGTATTCCCAGATATTCAGCTCCGTCCAGTCCAGAAGCGGATGGATGCGTACATGGGTGCCCGGGGCAAAATCGGTCTTATACTGGTTCCACAACTCCGGCGGCTGATCGGCGATATCCCATTCGCTGCGGCGGTCGCGGGCGGAAAAGTAGCGTTCCTTGCTCCGCGAACCCTCTTCATCCGACCGTACCCCGGCGATCACGCCGGTATACGGCTCGGTATTGGGATCCAGTTCATACCGGTTTTCGCTATGATTAAACCGATAGCGGGGCCATCGGCCGCTAAGAGTATTTTTGAGAGCCTCCGTCTTCAACAGACGGCAGCAGGTCAGACGATCGGCGTTGCCTTCAGGAAAGGTCTGTTTGGCCTCCAGGGCTTCGGTATTGGTACCATAGACCATGTTCAAATGCCATTGGCGGGTCAGTTCATCACGGTATTGGATCATTTCAGGGATTTTATAGGATGTATCAATATGCACCAGCGTAAAGGGTACATGTCCCAGAAACGCCTTTCGCGCCAGCCATAGCAGAACCGTGCTGTCTTTGCCGATGGACCAGAGCATGCAGAGGCTCTTGAAGTTCGCATAGGCCTCGCGAAGGATATGAATACTGATATTTTCCAGTTGGTCCAGATGATCCATCAAAGTTCCAGATATTGTTTCAAATAGTTCATAATCGCTTGGACAGCATCCTCTTCGGTCATTTGCTCCGTATCGATCACCAATTCCGGATTTTCCGGCTCTTCGTAAGGATCATCCAGGCCGGTGAAATTTGCGATCTTTCCTGCCCGAGCCCTGGCGTATAGGCCTTTTACATCCCGCCGCTCACATTCCTCTACCGGGGCTTTTACGTAAATCTCAATGAAATGGCGACACATCTGCCGCACGCCTCGGCGAGCCTGTCGATAGGGCGAGATGAATGAGCAAACGACAATGACGCCGTGCTTTTCCAGCAGCGACGCCATAAAACCAACTCGTCGAATGTGCTCATCCCGCGCTTCCCGGGTAAATCCGGTGGAAGGAAAATACCCTCGCAGGACATCTCCGTCAAGCCTTTCGACCGCCCGGCCTGCCGCCTCCAGATCCTTGACAATATATTTGGCCAGCGTGGTCTTTCCGGCCCCTGACAGGCCGGTCAGCCAGAGAACCAATCCCTTTTCTTTGGGGGGATAACGTGTCGTCATCAATCGTCTGAAAAAATTAAGGAGATTGTACAGTAATCCCATTCGATGGATAGGTTTGTCCTGCCTCATCCAGAGAAAACGGAGTGACATAAGCCTGCCACAGATCCCCAATCTGCGTTTGCACGGAATGGATTACCTTTCCCTGCTGTTCATATACAGCCATGATCTGTTCGGGCGACAGAGCAGAATCATAGACACGCACCTCGTCCAGGCGTCCCTGCCATCGAAATGTATTCTGGATAGCGCCGATCTGCAGGCTGGAATCGGTCACATCCCGGCTGGAAGCGGCGGCGATTGCGCGGTTCACCTCGAGGCCATTTTTATAAAGAATCATGGTTCCTGTGGCATAGTCATAGGTCACGGCGGCAAAATACCAGATGTCGTTTTCCAGAGGTTGACTGTCCTGGACGATTGTCCAATTCCCGGTAGGGTGACCGGCAACGAGTTTCCCATCATCACGCACCCGAAATGAATGACCTCCCGATTCTGATATTCGAGAGCCGCTTATAATATTATTGGTGCCATTTCCTGTACGATAAATCCAGGCCGTTTTGGTATACGAGGAGAGGGTGGGGAATACGACGTTTGTGTTCAATTGGTTCTGTCCATTAAACTCGAAACACCCCCCCCCATTATACCCACCAGACGGTAAATAGACCGGGGTCCCATAGAGGGCAGCTACAGCACCATGGCCGGAGAAATCGTTGAGAGCGATTTGGGAACCGCCCTCCAAGGGGAAATAGGCCTGCATCCACGGCAGTCCGTTTTTCTGCCAGGCCACAGACGCTGTAATCGCGTTGCCAGCCAGGTCGAAGCTGCACGTCAGATCGTCTGTGGGAAGATTTTCACCCGAGGCGGAGGAAAGTATCAAATTATCGATCTGGGGAAACAGCAGTTCTGAAACTGCGATTGTAAACTCCTGCCGATCCTGGCCGCCCGGATTGTTCGCCGCCACAATCACCTCAAAGTTTCCTACAACAGCGGGAATCCACTCAATCCGTCCCGAAGTTTGATTGATGGTCATCCCCGCAGGAGCGTCTAAAAGGGTATAAGTGGGGGCGGGAATTGCCGCCGCTATGATATCATACCGATACACATTCCCTACCGAAGCCTGTGTCAAGGGAGTCGATGTAATGGAAGGAGGCAACGGGGTTACATGCAGGGTAAAGGACTGCTCATCATCGCCGGCGATATTGGAAGCCCGGACTTGGATGTCAAAGTCGCCAATCACATCCGGCGTCCACGTCAAGCGGCCTGTGTGGGCATCGAGCCCCATGCCTGACGGTCCCTCGATCAATTCATACACTGGTAAGGGATTTCCTGCGGCCCGGACCTCATACGAATACAACCGGCCGGCTTGCATTTCGAGCGTCGGCAAGGAGGTAATCGCAGGAAGCGTTGGCTGACCGACAGTCAGTGTAAAGGCCTGAACATCCTCCCCTTTTTCATTGAAGGCCCGCACGATAACGGCAAATTGACCCGCCTGAACCGGTGTCCAGACAATGACTCCCAAGAGGGTATCAATCTGCATCCCCTCCGGATAAGCATCTAAAGAATACTGTGGGGCAGGATTGCCTGTCGCTTCGACATCATAGGTATAATCCAGACCAACGGTTCCCTGAAGGACAGGCTGCGATACAATCTTGGCGCTTCCATACGGATCCAAATCCCAACTCATGGAAAGCTGGGCGAAATCCCGAATGTCGATCACCCCATCGCCGCCCTCGGGATTCAAATCGCATACCGGATTCCAGTCTTGCTCTCCCTGTTCGACAAGCCAGTTGCCGGCGATCGCGGCCATATCCTGCAAGTCCACCCTACAATCCCCGGTCACATCTCCCGGCACGGTCTGGCAGCCATCCCATCCGGCCAGTCGAGCGGCCAGATACCAGATGGC
>JAFGGE010000115.1 GCA_016930745.1 Sedimentisphaerales bacterium | reverse complement strand
CCTGTCGTTGTCATTTGAACGATATGCCCGCTCCATTACTTATCAACACACCAACCCGCTTGGCCAAAACTGCATGAACGCTTACAAAAGACATTATGACATGCAATTAAGGCCTTAGATGTACGTTTTAAGATTCCTAATCTTGTTCTGGGCAGTTATAACAGGAATTGCCGTAACTATTACCATTGGGATAAAGTTATCCGGTGAACGTTTAGGCAATAAAACACGCATTTCGATTGGATTCATTGTGTTCCTCTTTTTGTTTTTGATGGCAACCTATATTTTAGAATATAAAGATATAGAAAGAGGAGGGCATTATTGGAAATCCCAAGGATATTATAACCGTTATAGAATGCCGCTCGAATATCCCTATGAATTGTCGATGAACGATATAATTGACTATGGAAAAATTAAAACATGGCCGGGAAGTTCGAAGGAGCCAAGTTGGAAGGTTTTTGATATTCGCAAGATATATAAACAAGGAAATCTCGTTCTTGGCAAATCGGAAGATAGAATGGGCAAAGAATCATTTTGGTTTATCTTTGACTGTGGTACGGATAGAGAAGAAATATTTCAGAGTGAAGAGGAGTATTCAAAAAAGCTGAAATCCTTGGGTTTTACGAAAGTTCCTGAACTAGTAACCCTTGAGGAATTCTGGAATTCATTTTGGTCAAATCCAAAGAATTGGAAAGGGAAAAAAATACCTAATCCAATATAAATTTGCTGGATAATTAGGGACAGGCACAATCCTGTTCGGCTCGGTATTTGCTCTTTGCCAACTTCATACCGTATTCAAGGTCCACACGGATAGTGTACGGGCCGTGCGGGGACAAACAAGTCGTTTTTGCGCAGCATCAACGCCAGCCGGATCGCGGGTGCAATCGGCCTCGGCGGGATTAGTCCTGTTTTTGCAGCCGGCTGATGTGGGCCAGCAGTTCGTCTTCGCTGGCCATCCCCGTAAAGTACCAGCAGAGCATCTCATAGGTCCGCAGGGTGGGCTTTCGGCCCGTCCACAACGCGATGAGCATACACGCGATGATCGCCGCGTAGGTCTGCAATGCGATGCCGTTTTGGCAATAACTCAGCAGGTGCCGGCACCCCAGCACATGCTTGAAAAAGCGAAAGAAGATTTCGATCATCCAGCGGTGCTTGAAGAGCAACGCGATGACATCGGCCTCCAGATCGAACCGATCCGTTGCGATCAACAAGGTTTCGCCTTGCTCCGGCCCGCCCCGGCCGGTTTTGGCCCGTTTGACATGCGGTGTGCATTGAACGGCAATCAGGCGTACCGGAACGGACAATTGCTCTCGGGTCTTTTTATTGCTGCCCAAGCGAACCTTGCGGTCGAAGACAATGCCCGCATTCCGATCGTCGTCGGTCAGTGCATAGGCTTCCAGCAGGTCATAAACCGCATCGTCATGAAGCCGACAAACAAAAGAGCATCGGGCGTCCAAAATCTGCTGAAACAAGGCCAATTTGGCATATCCGCGGTCCTGGACGTAAATGCGGCCGGGTTCCAGATGCTCGGCCAGGACGTCTTTTTCGTTGCCGTTGCCGTCCGTGACCGTGATTTTCACGGGGACATGTTTTTGCAGGTCAAACTGCGTATGGGCCTTGACGGCCTGCCGATCCGTTTTCCATAACGCTCAGGTCATTTTGGACAGGGCGGGGATTAACGTGCCGTCCACGGCGATCAGAGCCCCCGGCAGGTCCTCCAGCTTGGAATGGCTGGAAATCGGTTTCAGTTTGTCAGACAGATGTTCAATGATCTCCTGCATGAGCGTGCTGTCAAAGACCCTCGCCGACTCGGACAAACTGCCCAGGGAGGCGCGGGGACAACCGAGGAGACGTTGGACCTTTTGCAGTTCGCTGGCCTGCTGAACGGCCCGCAGCGAGGTGCAGATGGGATTGAACATATACAGCAGCAGCAGGGACATGTACTGATCCATGTGCAATTGTCGATTGCCCGCTCGGTCACGCTGACAACCGACGTCGTGAAGGGATTCGAGCAGGCCCGAGAGGGCCTTGAAATACTTAAATCCCTGCAACTGGTTTTCCTTGATTTTTTCGCGTTTGGCACGCATGAATGGGATTAAAACACATCGCCCATCGGCGCGCCAGTTTAAAATAGGTAGTTTATAAAATATTTTTCAAGGCATCAAAAGCTATGCAAGTTTAGTGCCGAACAGGATTGGGACAGGCACCTATTTTAATATCCCTGGACCGGCTCACGGGTGTAACGTATCACGATTCGGATACCGAGGCCTTTGCGATGGATGATCTGGGCAACCGGTATTTTTTTAGACGCGATTTACACGAGGAACAGGATGAATAAGGATTGAGTTACATGGAGGTCGATGAACGGACAGAGCGGATCATCGGGGACAAGATTATAATGGAGATCAAGGGGGTCAAAAGCGTAGCGGCCGAAGATGTTCCGGAAAATTTAAAGCCCGTCCTCCTAAAGTAAATGATTAATCCTGTAAGTCCTGTTCATCGCGTCAATAATAGGGTTTTCGCGACGTTCGATTATGACGCCCTGGGCCGCAGAATCCGCAAGGTAGATTCCGTCGCTTCTGAGACGACGCTGTATTATTACAATCCTGACTGGCAGTGCCTGGAAGAGCGCGATGGCTCTGACGTATTGCAGCGATCTTTCACCGGCCGCCGCTGCGATCCGGAGACGGGCAGGGGGTGAAGGGGGAGGGGGGGAATCACAGGCATAAAAAAAGCCCTGCTTTGAGGCAGGGCCTTTGTCGGCAATCTTCGTACTTCGGCTAGGCCGGCGTCACGTTGGTTGCACACGGGCCTTTTTTGCCCTGTCCGACTTCAAAGCGGACCTTCTGGTTCTCATCCAGTGTGGCATAGCCATTTACCCGGATTTCGGAGTGATGGACAAAAAGGTCGTCCCCGCCGTCATCCGGCGTGATAAATCCAAAACCCTTACTCGAATTAAACCATTTTACTGTACCTGTGCTCACTATAAACTCCTTGGCCGATCTTCCGGCCGTACTGAAACTTACTCTCTCTTCTTCTTGTTGGGGAGGCATACTCTTGAGAGAGGAAAGAATATACCCCTGCTACAACTTGGCTTACTATACGATCTCTCCGGTCCTTTTCCTATAAAAAAAGACGAAAATAAAATATTTTTCCGTCGAGGGCCATTTTTGTGGATTATTAAGCTAAAAATGAGGATTGTTTTTTTGGCTCTCTTGAAAGATTGGTGGGTGGAGGACTTCAGCCCGTTTTGCCGAGAGGATCGGCGGATGCTATACAAAACTCCCAATGCAGGCACGGTCCGGTCATCATAACCGCTTTTAAAACAATGGCTTCCGTTACAAACAGAACCGGAAGTACCCACAACTCTTTTCAAAGAGGCCAATTGTTAAATTTTCGAATTTGATTGTCAAACGGCTCCGGGGGGGATATACTCTGACGTGTTAGGATAGACTTGGCAATAGTCAACGGATGATGAACAGCTTGTATGACATTTACCCTGAGGTTATGTGTGTGATTGCACCCCACCGTAAGTGCCTGTTTTGATTGTCTCTTCTTTTCTACTCGAATAGGACAAGATTTTTTTACAGGAAAACGACGATGAAGATTCTCCTGATAAATCCAGAGGTGCCGGAGACATTTTGGAGTTTTAAGAATGCGTTGAAATTCATCGGCAAGAAATCTTCATTGCCTCCCCTGGGCTTATTAACGGTCGCAGCCCTGTTGCCGGAGGAATGGGACAAAAAGCTGGTCGATATGAATATCCGCCGGCTGCGGGATCGGGACCTGCGATGGGCCGACTACGTCTTTGTGACGGCCATGCTGATCCAGAAGAAATCGGTGGACCAGGTGATCGAACGGTGCCGGAAAATCGGAACCCAAATCGTCGCCGGCGGCCCGTTGTTTACCAGCCTGCCCGAAGAATATCTTCACGTTGAGCATCTTGTGCTCAAGGAAGCGGAACTGACGTTGCCGCCGTTTCTGGCCGACCTGAAGAACGGAACCGCCCGAAAGATCTACAATACGCATGAAAAAGCGGACCTGAGCCATTCGCCAACGCCTTTATGGAGCTTGATCGACAAGAAGAAATACGCCTCAATGGAGCTGCAGTATTCACGCGGGTGCCCCTTCGATTGCGATTTCTGCGATGTGACGACCCTGTTCGGGCACAAGATCCGGACCAAGACAAGCGATCAGGTGGTGGGCGAACTGGAAAATCTATACCTCCGCGGCTGGCGGGGGAATGTCTTTTTTGTGGACGACAATTTCATCGGGAATAAATCCCTCCTGAAAAGAGAATTGCTGCCGGCGATCACCGCCTGGATGGAACGGCGAAAGTATCCGTTTTCGTTCAATACCCAGGCCTCGATCAATCTGGCCGACGACGAGGAACTGATGGACCAGATGGTGAAAGCGGGTTTCGACTGCGTGTTTGTCGGCATCGAGACGCCGGACGAACAATCTCTGTTCGAGTGCAATAAAGTGCAGAACAGAAACCGCGACCTGCTGGATTGTGTCGCCCGCATCCAGGGATGCGGCATGCAGGTCCAGGCCGGATTCATCCTGGGTTTTGACAGCGACAATGTCCATGTGTTCGACAATCTGATTGAATTTATTCAAAGCAGCGGCGTCGTCACGGCCATGGTGGGCCTTTTGAACGCGCCCCGCGGCACCAAACTGTATCAGCGGCTGTCGCAGGAACACCGGCTGACGCGTCCGGCCACAGGCGACAATATGGACTGCTCGATCAATTTTCTTCCGAGAATGGGGCTGGACAAGCTTCTGGCCGGTTACCGACGAGTCGTCGAGACCATCTACTCCCAGCCCCACTACTGTGAGAGGATCCTGACCTTCTTTAAACATTATCAATTGCCCAAAACCAGACGATTTCATTTGAATCGGTCCGAGTTTCAGGCTTTCCTCAAATCCATATGGCATATCGGCATACGGGGGCGCGGAAGAAGGTATTATTGGAAGTTGTTGTTCTGGTCCTTGCGAAAACCGCGTTATCTTCCTATGGCGGTGACGTTTTCGATTTATGGATATCATTTTCGCAAGATCATCGAGGCATTTCAAGATCGTATTCATGTCCTGATCGCGGAACAGAATGCCTTGGCGGCGACCTGATCTGCAGTGCAGGCGGTTTTTTCAAGAAAGCAGTAACGCCATATAACCATGGCACAATTCGGAAAGGATCGGGAAACCATGACGAAAAAACTGTATGTAGGCAATTTGAGCGACAGTGTAGACGAAACCATGCTGCGAACGGTGTTTTCGGCGCATGGAACCATCAGCGGAGTAAAAATCATTACGGATCGAGACAGTAATATCAGCAAGGGATACGGTTTCGTCGAACTGAGCAGTGAATCGGAAGCCGCCAAAGCCGCGGAGGCCCTGAACGGGATGGAGGTGCAGGGCCAGGCCATTGTCGTAGCCCCTGCAAAACCGCAGCGTTCCCACAGCCCCGCCAGAGGCCGACAGGGAGGAAGCGGCGGCGGATATGGCGGACGATCGGGCCCCGGCGGCGGGGGACGTCCGGGCGGGCAGCGACGGCGTTTTTAAGACATTCCGCTCCCGAGGAGCAGGTTCCATGACGTTGGCGAAACACGGCGACCACATTCAGGTTCATTACAAGATCCTTCTGGAGGATGGCTCGCTGTTTGACTCCACTTTTACCCGGGAGCCGGTCCAGTTCGAAATAGGCCAAAACAAGCTCCATCTGGCGTTTGAAAAGGCCTTTATAGGAATGAACGTAGGAGAAAGCAAGACCATTGCTCTTTCGGCGGATCAGGCATTCGGTCCGCATCTGCCGGAAAAAGTCGTTGAGGTAAGCCGGGATCAAGTGGCGCCGAATGTGGAGCTTCAGATAGGTCAGAGGCTGAAAATGATGGGTTGCAGCCGTCGGGCCATCATGGTGAGGGTGGTTAATTTTTCCGAATCCTCTGTTACGCTCGATACCAACCATCCCCTGGCGGGAAAAAACCTGACTTTGGAGTTAACATTAATGACGATTCTGTAACAACTGGATTTGCCTTATGGATGTGGATCTTTGAAACGGTTTGGTTTGAAATAGAAAGGGCAGGAAATGCAGTTACCTGCATTTCAAGAGGGGAATATGACGCTCATGCTGGCCGAGTATCTGCATGATATGCAGATTTCCCTGCGGCATGATAAACTCGACGAACCCTTTCTTCGGTCGAACCTTTGCATGTTAAAGGCGATGGAAAGACAGCTTCCGATAGCGATCTGTGAGGCAAAGGATACCAGAAAAACCGAGTTGCTCCGTCTCCAGACCGTCATGTCGGCTGTTCTTGGGGATGTGCTGAAACAATTAAATCATACGAAAAAGTAGACCGCCTTTGCGGGTTCTCTTTTACCGTCATTTCGTATGACTCATCGCAAGCCTATCGGTCACAGCCTGCGAGAATTCGCTCAGATCGACATCGAAACGCTGGTCGGCGACCCGGTCGTAATGCGTGCGCCCCTTATTGATGATTATCAGCGTCGCCCCGGCCTGATGGGCCGCCATGGCCAGGCCCGCCGCCGGATTGACCGCCAGGGATGAACCCATCGCCACAAAGACATCCGCCGACTGGGCCAGTTTCTGCGATTCGATCAGGGCTTCCATCGGGATCGGATCGCCGAAAAAGACGATCCCCGGACGGATCAGGCTGCCGCAGTCGCAGTTCGGCAGGCCATCGGTCCGGATCATGGCGTCGACGGCAGGGCGGCCGTACTCTTTGTGGCATTCCGTACATCGGTAGCGGAGCACATCTCCATGAAACTCGATGACCCGCCTTGTGCCTGCCTTCTGGTGCAGACCGTCGATATTCTGCGTGACAACGGCTTCGATCAGGCCTTGCCTTTCGAGGTCGGCCAGCATCCGGTGGGTGATATTGGGCTCCCTGTCGGCCAGGGTATGAATATGTTCGATCGCAATTTGGTAATATTTCCGGGGCTGTTCATAGAAAAAATCAATCTCGAAGACGCGTTGTGAAAGTTTGGAATAGAGCCCGCTGGGTCCGCGAAAATCCGGGATCCCGGATGCTGTTGACACACCCGCCCCGGTCAGCGCCACGTTACGGCGGCCCCGCCGGAGCCGGTCCAGAAACACCTCCACGCATTCCTCCAGGCAGGTTGGATCGCTCATTGCAGGATCTCCTTTCGGATTGTTTATTACGTAATCATTATACCCAGGAAGCGGCCCTTTGCAATATCCGACAGAGGTCCATTTATACGCATTTCGTGACAGGATAGAAGAATTCGGTCGATACCGGCCGGCGATCCTTGCAAAAAGCGCCATAAAAGCGTATATCTTTGGAGGGAGAGAGGAAAACAAGCGAGGGAAAACTGAAGTATTGGATTTTCTCGAAAGGATTGATTCCGTGCCGGATTCTATCTTTGGTCTGGATGGTACTGTCGCTTTCATCACCGGCGGATCGAAAGGGCTGGGCAAAGAGATGGCCCTGGCCCTGGCGCGTGCCGGGGCGGATGTGGCGATCGGCAGCCGGAAGGAAGAGCAGATTACCCAGGCAGCCCAAGCATTGATAGAGCAGACCCGTCGAACCATTCTTCCGCTGGTCGTTGACGTTACGGATCGGGCCAGCATCAAGCAGGCGGTAGGCAAGACCATCGATCGATTTGGGAAAATCGATATCCTTGTCAACAACGCCGGTATCAATATCCGCGAGCCGGTCGAGCAGATCGAGGATGCCCATTGGCGGCAAATCTGGGAGACCAATGTAACCGGTGTCCTGTCCTGCTGCCGGGCGGTGATCCCCCACATGCGAAAGGCCCGATACGGGCGGATTATCAATATCGGTTCGGCCTTGTCGCTGGTGGGGATGGAGGAAAGGGCCTCCTATTGCGCTTCCAAGGGGGCTGTCATGCAGCTAACACGCACACTGGCCCTGGAAGTTGCGCAGGATGGAATCACGGTCAACTGCATCTGTCCCGGCCCGTTTGCCACGGAGATCAATCAAGCGGTTATGGAAGATCCAGAAAAGACCCGGACACTGCTGAGCAATGTTCCCATGAATCGATGGGGCAGGTTGGAGGAAATTCACGCTCCCATTGTCTTTCTTGCCAGCCCAGCCGCAAGCTATGTCACCGGCGCCTGCCTGACCGTGGACGGCGGCTGGACAGCTCGATAATCATCCGGCAGGGATTTTTTACTTTTCTTTATCAATTACACTGGCGCCGGATGTTTGTTCCGGCATAGGCACGGAATCCCGCATCGTCAGTTTGCGGAAATTCCCGAATCGATGGAAGGTCAGAAAATTGGCGTCATGGAAGTTGTGCGCGCCGCCCTGGGCATCGTCATAGGCGGTACGAATGGCCGCGATGATATCCTCTCCCTCGAACAGCCAGTCCGGATATTGAAAGCCGTGCTTTTCCGGATCGGGATGAAACAGCAGGACACATCGAATCTGCCATGATTTCAGGTCGCCGGATCGGATTAAAGCCAATGTGTTTCGCGTGCTGGCCTTGTTACGTCCTTCAAAGCGGGGCAGAACAGTATTGGTCAGGGACCAGTAGGCCTTTGTTTCCGGATCATATCGGATCGTGAACTTGGTATTGGCCCCGGGAAAATCAATGAATCCGGTCGAGGGATCGAAACTGGCCTGTTTCCCATCTTTACTGATCCGGATCATGGCCGCCTGGCCGCCCACCTTCCGATCATCTACGCGCAGGATGTTGACAATCCCGCCCTCGGGCGCGACGACGGCGTTGCCTTCCAACCAGCCGCCAAACCGGCCGTCCAGCCAGTCCGGATTTCGTGCAATCCAATTGCTGCTCGTCCAACTGTCGGCCCGCAGCAGGTCCGCATTTACAGGAGCCGACATCATGAAGGCACGGTACCGCTGCCCCCACTGCGTGCCTCCCATGGCATCCTCCATGGCCCGCCAGATCCGCCCGTCATGAACGACCACCGGGACCGGGGCTGTGTGATATTCACCTTGCAGCAGCAGACCGCTTTCCGGGCTCTCTGGGCTGGTCCAGGAATGACCGGAATCGATCGATTTGAGAATCACCGTATTGCCGTGATGCCGATGCGTCCCAAAAAGATATACATCCCCCCCATGTACGAAGATCGACGCCCAAAACAGCCCCTCGATTCGGGCGATTTGCGACCAGCTTTGTCCCCGGTCGGATGAATGAAACACCAGTGAAACGGCCTGTTCCCATTCCGTGCTTTTGGGGCCGAACAGATCGCACTTGGCCAGATAATCCCCGTTCGGCAGGATACAGATGCCGGGCGAGCCGAGATAGCAGCCGGAGGCCGCGGGAGAATAATGGATCACCGTGCCGGGTACTCGTATTTTATCCTGGGCGGCCGCCCCAAGGCATAGGGATGAATATATGGCAAGTATAGTGACTTTGTAAATCATACGACCGCTCCTGCATTCTTGGCATTTCATCCGGAATCTACCGGTTAAGTAGTATATAATAGGGAGCGTTACGTTCCAGAAAATTAATTTGATGGGGGAATAATTCTTTGCACGTCAGCGTTTATTTTCTTCTGAACAGAAGGTAGAGTATTGGCCTGACATGAGATTGGCTGTATAATAAATGATTCTGTTAGTTCTTCTTTGGAACAGAGGGCTGGGGAAGTTGTGACGGAGTGAAATGACGCTGATGTTTTACACAAACAAGCGATGGTTATATTGGCTTGGAACAGCCATTCTCTTTCTGGCTCTGGGAGGGTGCGCCCGCCGGAGTGTCGACATGGAGATTCCGATTGACGTTCCCGATACGTTTTCCTTCAAAGGGACAGATTCGGCGCCGGACCAGTGGTGGCTGGCCTTCGAAGATACCGATCTTGACACGCTGATTGAGCAATCCCTGCAACGAAACCTGGATCTTCTGGCGGCATGGGATCGACTGGATCAGGCCCGGGCGGCAGCCCAAAAGGTGGATTCCACGCTCTGGCCATGGATCAACGGGCAGGCGGGGGTTTCGCGGAGGCGTCTGGAAACAGGGGGCCGGGTTGACTACAGCACAACGTATTCCATGGGGCTTGCCGCCGGGTACGAGGTGGATTTATGGTCGCAGCTGGAATCGGCGCAACAGGCGGCATGGCTCAGTGTGGAAGCCCAACAGGAAGCGGTGCATACCATGGCCATCTCTCTGGCCGCCTCGGTGGCCGATACCTGGTATCAACTGGCCGAAGCCAAGGCTTTGGACCGGCTCACACAAGAGCAGATCGTGACCAATCAGCAGGTGCTGCAGATCGTTACCACTCAGTTTCGGAAGGGGGGGGCCTCGGCCGCCGATGTTCTGCGTCAGCGTCAGCTTGTCGCGGCGACGGAGGCTTTGAAGATTGTGGTTAAAGAGACGATGCACTTGTTACAACATCGATTGTCGATCCTTATCGGGATGCCGCCTTCCCTGGCCTGGCAGAACAAGGACGTTTCCTTTCCCCCGCTGCGACCTCTTCCTGATCCGGGGATTCCTTCCGATGTTCTATGGCGTCGGCCCGACGTCCGGGGGGGGTATCGCCAGGTGCAGGCGGCCGATTATCGACTCGCGGCGGCGATTGCCGACCAGTATCCAAGTTTGAGTTTGTCGGGCACGATGGAGACGACGGCTCCTTCGATTCATGACTTGTTCGATGACTGGCTGGCCAACCTGATCGCCAATGCCGTACAGCCTTTGATGGATGCCGGCCTGAGGAAAGCCGAGGTCCGGCGTCAGCAGGCCCTTCGTTCGGAATCCTTGCATTTGTGGCAGCAAATTGTCCTGGATTCCCTCAAAGAAGTGGAAGATACACTGGTGCAGGAACAGTATCTGAAACAGACACTGGACAACCTGAAACAACAGCTTGGCCTGGCCCGTCGGACATCCGAGCAGAATCGGGAGCGGTATATCAAGGGGCAGATCGATTACATTCGGGTTTTGGAATCCCTTCAGTCCCTGCAATCCCTGGAGCGAAATGTCATCCTCGCGCGCAGCCAGGTGGTTCGCAACCGGATCGCCCTGTATCGCTCGCTGGCTGGAGGATGGGACTTGGTTCGGCCCGAAAACGACGAGACTTCCCTGACGGCCTCGTCCCTGAAAGACGATAAAAATACAGCGGAGAATGCAAAGGAGCGCCTATGAGTTCCCCGGCAGGCGAAGAACAAAATATGCCCCCGAAATCCCGATCCCTTGTCGTTCGATTTGTGCTGGGTTGTCTGAAGTTTCTGGTTTCTGCGGCCATTGTGGTCGGTGCGATTTTGTTGTATCAATACCAAATCCGAACCAGCCCACAGGCACAGCGAGCAAAACTTCCTTCCCAGACCAAACTTGTGCAGGTCATTCCTGTTCAACAAGCCGATTGTGCGACAACGATTGACGCCATGGGCACCGTCGTGCCGTCGCAACAGGTTACCTTACGGCCGCAGGTCACCGGACAGATCGTCGCCCTTTCGCCGGAGGTGATTCCCGGAGGCGTTGTTCGAAAAGGGCAGTTATTGGCCTCGATTGACTCTCGGGATTATGAGGTTCTGGTTCGTCAGCGACAAGGAGAAGTGGATAAGGCCATCGAGCGTCTCAAGATCGAGCAGGGCAACCAGGCGGTGGCCCGGCAGGAATTTGCGTTGTTGGGCGATATCGTGGACGAAGAAGACCGGGAGCTGATCCTGCGGGAACCCCAGTTGGTTTCGGCCCGGTCTGCTCTGGACTCGGCGAGGTCGGCTTTAGAAAAGGCCCAATTGGACCTGGCTCGCTGCCAGATCGTTGTGCCGTTTAACGGGATTGTGCAAAACAAACATGTCGACGTGGGCGCGGTGGTCGGGATGAATACGGATCTGGTGACTCTGGTAGGAACCGATGCCGTCTGGATCGAGGTGATGATTCGGGTGGATCAGCTTCAGTGGCTCGATATCCCCCAGCGAAATGGGAATATCGGATCTTCCGTGACCATCCACAACGACAAGGTTTGGGGCGTCGATCGCGTCCGTAAAGGAACCGTAGTGCGCCTGGGCAGCGAACTGGAAACCCAGGCCCGCTGGGCGCGACTGCTGGTGGTCGTGGACGATCCGTTCTGTTTGAAAACCGAGAACCAGTATCTTCCTCAACTGCTGGTGGGCACGTATGTGCGGGTGGAGATCGAAGGGCGCCGTTTGACCAATGTATTTCCCGTGGCATGGTCTCATCTGAGAGATAATAACACAGTATGGATCATGGACGACAAGCAACAACTGGAAATCCGCACGATTGAAATTATATTCAGCGACGAGCCGGATCGTGTGTTCGTTCATAAGGGACTCAAGGAAGGAGAGCTTCTTGTCGTGACGGATCTGGCGGCGCCGGTAGCGGGCATGCCTTTGCGGGTGGCCAAGTCGGAGGAGTCGGGAGACGCCGAAGAACTGGCCGCGACCGTCGGTCGGGGAGAACAGCAATGAATTCCCCCTCGAAAGAAACGTACGGTTCCGGGCCGATCGCATGGATGATGTACAACCGCATTACGCCGAATTTGCTGATGGCGGTTTTCCTGATCGGAGGCCTTTTTGTGATGTCCCGAACCAAACAGGAGGTCTTTCCGGAGTTTGAGCTGGATATGGTAAACGTTCGTGTGGCGTATCCCGGCTCCAGCCCGGAAGAGGTGGAACAGGGCATCATCCTGGCCATCGAAGAAGGAGTTCGCGGACTGGATGGAATCAAGGAAATCACCGCGACGGCCTCGGAAGGCTTTGGGACGGTCACAGTCGAACTGGAAGAAAGCGCCGACGACCAGCGCGTCTACCAGGACATCAAACAGGAAATCGACCGAATCACCACATTCCCGGAAGACGCCGAAGAACCCGAGGTCAGTCTGATCATTCGCCGCCGCGAGGTGCTGCAAATCCAGATTTATGGAGATGCCAGCGAATGGGTTCTCCGCGAACTGGCCGAACAGGTGCGCGACCGGTTGCTCCAGGATCCGCAGATTACCCAGGTGGACCTGCGGGGTGTGAGAGAGTATGAAATCGCCATTGAAATCGACCAGAATGAGCTTCGCCGATACAATCTGACTCTGGATCAGGTGGCCCAGCGGGTCCGGCAAACCTCGGTGGAAATCCCCGGCGGCAGCCTCGAAACGGAGGGCGGCGATATCCTGCTTCGCGTGAGCGAGCGGCGCGACTGGGCCCGACAGTTTCGAACGATTCCTGTGATTACCAGCCCCGACGGATCGGTCCTGCTTCTCAAGGATATCGCCCGGATCAGCGATACCTTTGAAGAGCAGGACCGGTATGCGACATTCAACGGCAAGCCCGCCGTCGGACTGGAGGTATATCGGGTTGGAAAACAAACGCCGATCGGCGTCTCGCGAGCCGCCCGTGCCGCCATGGCCGAAATCGAAAAGGACCTGCCGCCCGGCATCGATTGGGTTGTGAACCGGGACATGTCGGACATCTATCGACAGCGGCTTGAACTGTTGGTGAAGAATGCCTGTCTGGGATTGATTCTGGTGATTGTTTCTCTCAGCTTATTTTTGGAGTTGCGTCTGGCTCTTTGGGTTACCCTGGGTATTCCTGTTTCCATTCTGGGTTCGTTTCTGTTTCTGCCGCCTATGGATGTCACGATAAACATGATTTCCATGTTTGCTTTTATCGTGACGCTCGGCATCGTCGTGGACGATGCCATTGTAGTCGGCGAGAATGTGTACGAATACCGTCAGCAGGGGATGGATTTCATGCGGGCGGCCGTGGAGGGCACCAAAGATGTTCTGCTTCCCGTGTCCTTCAGCATCCTGACCAATATTGTGGCGTTTATTCCTCTGTATTTTATCCCCGGTTTTATGGGCAAAATATGGCAAGTGATCCCCCTGGTGGTCATTGCCGTGTTTTCCATATCCTGGGTGGAATCTCTGTTTATTCTGCCATGCCACCTGGGCCATGCTCGTCATCGGCCTCGGGTTGGATGGATTGGTATCGTACAGCATGCGTTCAGTGCAGGTCTGGACTGGGTGATTCATCGACTGTATAGTCCTTTTCTGGATTTATGTATCCGCTTTCGAGCAATTACGATTTCCTTGAGTATCTTTATTCTCATCCTCGTTCTGGGATATGTCAACAGCGGCCGCATCGGAGTGATTCTTATGCCCCGCGTGGAATCAGACAGCTCTGTCGTGACGGCGATATTGCCGTATGGCTCTCCGGTTTCCCGGGCCGAAGAAGTCAACCGTCTGCTGGTGGAAGCTGCTCAGGAAATCGTGCAAGAAAATGGAGAAAGTAGACTGTCTGAAGGAGTATTTTCCCTGATTGATGAAAATCAGGTGGAAGTGAGAGTATACCTTACGCCTCCTGGTGTTCGCCCGATTACGACGGCCCAATTGACCGGTCTTTGGAGAGAGAGAGTCGGAGCTGTCCCCGGGCTGGAAAGCCTTCGGTTCGAGTCGGATCGGGGGGGGCCCGGATCCGGCGCTGCTTTGACCATCGAATTAAGCCATCGCAGGATCGATGTGCTGGACCGGGCCAGCGAAGCCCTGGCGGTCCGATTGGAAGACTTTGCCAATATCAAGGATATCGATGATGGATATACGCCCGGCAAACGGCAGTTGGACTTTAGCCTGACGGAGGAAGGGCACAGCCTCGGGCTTACACAGCAGACCCTGGCAAGGCAATTGCGTTACGCTTTTTATGGTTCCGAAGCGGTACGCCAGCAACGAGGCCGCAACGAGGTTAAAATTAAGGTGCGTCTGCCGCGCGAACAACGGATTCGCCAGTACGATCTGGAGCGACTGTTGATTCGTACGCCCGGCGGCAAGGATGTGCCCCTTCGCCAGATTGCGCACGTATCCTCCGGACGATCGTATACCGTAATCAACCGGCGAAACGCGCGACGTACGGTTTCGGTGACGGCCGATGTGGATCCCCTGTCGCAAACCAGTCAAGTGATGGCGACGCTGGATGCCGAGGTTTTGCCGAAGCTGGTGAAAGATTTTCCCGGTCTTTCCTATGCATGGGAAGGACGCCAACAGGACTTACAGGAAAGTTCGACCAGTCTGGTCAACGGCCTGGTTCTGTCGTTGTTCGCTATTTATGCCCTGCTGGCGGTTCCTTTTCGAAGTTACTTTCAGCCGTTGATTGTCATGGCGGCCATTCCGTTCGGGATCATCGGAGCGGTGTTGGGGCATATCCTCATGGGGTATTCCCTGAGTCTGATGAGTTTGATGGGGATTGTGGCCCTTTGCGGTGTGGTGGTCAACGATTCGCTGGTATTGATCGACTATACCAATGGTCTTACCCGGCGGGGAATCGCTCCTTTTGAGGCTATCCATCAGGCCGGCCTGCGGCGCTTTCGACCGATCCTTTTAACGACCCTGACTACGTTTGGCGGTTTGGCGCCGATGATCTTTGAAACCTCGCGGCAGGCCCGTTTTATGATTCCCATGGCGATTTCTTTGGGCTTCGGCATCGTCTTTGCTACAATGATTACTCTGGTGATTGTGCCTTGCCTGTATCTGATGATCAACGATACCGGCTTGTTCCTGCGTCGGCTGTTTCGTTTGTCGTCAAATGGATCGGAAACGAACATTGCGGAACAATCGTCTGCTGTAATGACGATGTCGGATTGACTGAATTCTGTTCGGAAAAATTGTCGTTCCGGATGATCATGGAATTGTGTCAGAACATCAGGCGGAGGCGATCTCGCCGGTCAGTTCCTCGGCCAGATCTTTGATGGTTACAATGCCCAGGACATGTACCGGAGGTTTTACGGATTCCGAAGCGACGACCATAACCATGCGATCTCTCCGCGTATGCATTTGATGGATCATGTCCAATACGGAACTGGTTTCAGAGACGCCATGAAGCGGCTCCACAAATGAGCGAAGATCGGAAAACCTTTCCCGGCTTGCCAGAACACGGCAGACATGGATGTGGCCGATGATGTTGTTCTGGGTGTCTTCAAACACCGGTAGCCGTGTAAAAGGGATCTTTTCCAGCGCTTGGAGGAGCGCATCGCGACTTGTGTCGACATCCACCATGGCTACCTGTTTCAAGGGGATCATCAATTCCCGGGCTTGAATATCCGGCGCCGCGACCAGATATTGCATGATTTGTCGCTGAAGCGGGCTCAGAAGCCCTTCATCCCTGGTTTCCTGGAGGAGCTGACGAACCTGATGGCGGGCGCTGGCGGCCAGAGCGGCCGAGGGATCGGTGCGGGATCCCGTGAGCCGATTGAGAACATGGGTGACGGCTTTGAGAAAAACAACGATACCGGAATAGACAAGCAGTTTGTGGAACAACCACAGCAATGAGGCGCAACGGGGCATAAGCGTATCGGCGCGATAATAATATAATGTTTTTGGCAAAATCTCCCCGAACAAAAACAAGGTTGGCGTCATGATCATGGTGGCATGGACTTCCGCGGCACGCTGGCTGTCGCCTTGCCGGATCAGCATATACGTAACGAGGCTGGTTGCCAGGCAGTTGACCAGGTTGTTGCCGGTCAAAAGCGAAAGCATCAAACCATGGCCGTCGCCGATAGTCTGGGCCAGCAGAGAGTACATGGGGCGGTGTTGCTGTGTTCCAAGACGCAGGCGAAACCGGCTAAGCCGGTACATCCCCGTTTCCGATCCGGAAAAGAAGGCGCTTAATACGAGCAAGGTTAAAAAAAGGAGGATTTCTATCGATAAAAGCAAGCTCATTTCTCCCGTGACGATAAGGATCTAAAGGTTATAACAATCGAATCAACACGGTGTCTTGACACCTGCTCGACACGGATTTCGATAGTGTCCAAAGACAGGATATCCCCCGCTTTGGGCAATCGTCCCAGGAGAGCGACAGTAAGCCCTCCCACGGTCGTAACCCGCAATTCGCCGGGGTCTATGCCGAACAGAACCGCCCAATCATGAATGGGCAGGTCCCCGCTCAGACGATAGGTAAGCGGCCCCAATTGTTCCACAGGCTTGGTAAGGTGGCCGGAGGGAGACGATCCGAATAACTGGTCGATTATATCATCTTCCCGGATCAGGCCGACGATCCCGCCATATTCATCCACCACCAGAACGACATCGTCATGCGTTTTACGAAAGTACGCGAAAAGAGATTCGACGGTTTTTTGTTCCGGGACAAATACGGCCGTGTGCAGCAACGAACGGATCGGAGACTCCGAATGCCGCAACAGATCGCGAAGATGCAGCAGGCCGATCACATTGTCCGTTCGATTTTCATAGATCGGCACGATATCCAGACAACGGTCCTGCATCCGGCGACGAATGGCATCCGGCGTATCGGTCACATCGCACAGAATCATGTCTACGCGCGGCACCATGACATGGCGAGCCCTGAGCATTCCGAATTCCAGCACCTCGCTCATCAACCGGCTCTCCGGTTCGCTGAGCAGGCCCTGTTGTCGGGAGGCATTGAGGAGGCTTTTCAACTGATCGACGGTGGCCGCCTGGGACGAAGCCGGATTGGGCGATCCCAGCAGCAATCGAAGAAGGGGAGCGACGATCCACACCTGCATAAAGTGCAATACCGGTCCAAGGATTCGAACCGCTACAAACCACATAGGGGTAGCCCACAGAACAATAGAATGCGATCGTGAGTAGGCTATGGATTTGGGCAGCATCTCCCCCAAAAGCAACACGGCAAAAAAGGAGATCGTCGCGACGATAACCGCCACGGCATGACCGGCCTTATCATTCAAATTGACCGTCAACACGCTGGCCAGAGAAAAAAAGAGAACATTGACCAGCATGTTGCCCAGAAGAAGGGTGGTCAAAAGGCGTTCGGGATGCTGCAAAAGCCAACCGGCCATTTGTTGCAGTTTGTTGGCGGATGTGCGGAAGGAACGCTGCTCCCGTCGCGATACGTTGAAAAAGGCCGTCTCCGATCCGGAACAAAACGCCGAACAGCACAAAAGAACAACCATGAAACCAATGCGCCACAGATTGGCAAGCAACACATCCACGCTTACCGTTCCTCGCCCCCGTCCAGACGCCAACCGGTATCTTTGGGCAGGCCAAGGATAAAGCTTGTCCCGCGACCCGGTTCGGAGGACACCTGTATCACCCCGTTGTGTTCCTCTATGACGCGCCGACAAAAGGCAAGCCCTAAACCGGCGCCGTTGCGCGGGGCGGACAGGCCCTGCACTTTTGTTGTGAAAAAAGGATCAAAAATCCGCTCCATGTTTTCCGGCTCGATCCCGCCGCCGGTATCGGAAAATTCAATCCGAACCTGTTCCTGTGTTTCGCAGGCTTGAATGCTCAAGACGCCGCCTCCGTTCAACATGGCCTCCCGCGCATTCAGGATCAGATTCATGAAGACCTGCTGCAAACACACCCCTTCCGCCCAGACATAGAGGTCCGGTTCGATATTCTTCACTACCCGGATACCGTCTTTTTTGAAATCACGGGCCAGGCAGGCAAAAATCTCTTCCACTAAATCGACCAGGCGGTAGTGTTGTTTGGTCTGCATTTGGCCGCGGGCCATGGCCAGCATGCTTTCCAGGATTTTGGTCGCCCGCTCACTGTTACGGATCGTCTTTTTAAGCGTTTTGCATACCAGAGACGAATCCTCCGGATTCTGAAGGGCCAGTTCGGCATAGGTTCCCAGCGGGGTCAGGATATTGTTCATCTCATGGGCAATCATCGAGCTGACCAGACCGATATTGGCCAGGGCCTGCATCTGTCCGATTTCGTTGCGCAAACGATTGTTTCGCTGCCGCTCATGTTGCAGGTTCTGATGCAGGGAACGTCTTTTTTCCAGAAGGGACGCCACTATCGTCCTCGCTTTTTGGTTTCAAATCGTCTGTCAGGTACTTTACAATAGTATTTCGTTTTTTCAATACGATCGTCAGGAGTCATTGTTGTATCGGTCATTGGTTCGGATTTCCTTGAAGGATGGATACAGAAAGAATACGAGACGAATTACTGGAACTGTTGGCCGGACAAGGAATTACGATCCGATCCGAGGCGATGGGTGCCGGCGGCGATGGCCTGTGTATCCTCAAGGACAGACCGGTTTTTTTCGTAGATACCCAATCGGCCCCGCTCGAAACCGCGGTTGCCGCCGCCCGGGCCGTGGCTCGTTTGGTCCCTGTCGATTCGATGTATTTGAGGCCTCAGGTAAGGGAGTTTGTGGAAAAATATTCGCAGTCGGTCCGAGATGTTTGATGGATACAAGGCCGATTTCCGCCATCAGCAGAGTCTTGGCTTTCCAGGAGACACGTTAAAATAGGGGGATTTTTGCAAGGAAAAACGAAACGGATTCGTCCTAACCATGAAAGGGGGGGCGTATGCGCTTATAACGAATCTTAGAGGATTTATTTCTTGCGTTTGGGAAGCAGGGGGAGTTTGGAGAAATATGCTGGAAACCGACGGTGAAATGCGTATAATGACACATTCCTGTTTATGAAATGGAACCAAGTGAAATCTATAGTATTGTAAGGAGAGGAAAACGATGGGTAGACCCGTAACACTCTTTACCGGACAATGGGCGGACCTTTCCCTGAAGGATCTGGCGAAAAAGGCGGTCTCTTGGGGTTATGAGGGCCTGGAACTGGCCTGTTGGGGCGACCATATGGACGTGTTCAAGGCCGCACAGGACAAGAAGTACTGCGAGCAGCAGCGTAAAATTCTGGAAGACAACGGCCTGAAGATCTGGGCGATCAGCAATCATCTGGCCGGGCAGTTGGTCTGTGATGTGCTTGACCCGCGGCATGACATGTTTATCCCCAAGGAGCTTCATGGCGGCAAGGTAGATCCGGAGAAAAAAAGGGCCTGGGCGATCGAGGCGATGAAAAACAGCGCACGAGCGGCAAAGAACCTCGGCCTGAAAATCGTCAATGGCTTTACCGGCTCCTCAATCTGGCAGTATATTTATAGTTTTCCGCCGGCCAGCGATGCGATGATCGAGGCGGGATTCAAGGATTTCGCCGACAAGTGGAATCCGATCCTGGATGTCTTCGACGAATGCGGCGTACGATTTGCCCTGGAAGTGCATCCCACGGAAATCGCTTTCGATACCGTCACGGCCAAGCGGGCCCTGGAAGCCATTGAATACCGGGAGGCGTTCGGATTCAACTTTGATCCGAGCCATCTGCACTGGCAGATGGTCGATCCGGCCCGTTTTATCCGCGAGTTCCCGGACCGCATCTACCATGTGCATATGAAGGATGCCGCCCTGCAACTGGACGGCTACAGCGGAATTCTGGGATCTCATCTGAACTTCGGCAAGCAGGACCGAGGCTGGGACTTCCGTTCGCTGGGACACGGCGGAATGGATTTTGAAGAGATTATCCGCGCCTTAAATCATGCTCAATATCAGGGTCCCTTAAGCGTGGAATGGGAGGACTGCGGCATGAATCGCGAGCAGGGAGCGGCCGAGGCGGCCGAATTCGTGAAAAGCGTGGATTTCGCTCCCTCGACCCATGTGTTTGACGAGGCGTTCGATAAATAAGTCGGTCATGAACCGTTTGCGATGTGGGACGCATTTTTTACGTTTTATGCCATGGAGGTGGCTGGATCCCCATCTCCATGGCTGTTAATTTCCGTCGATGAATAGGTTTTTTGGAGTAAAAAAACGCTTTCTTTTTATCCATGGGAGTGTGAGTGAATGGACCAGAAACCTCTCGTACATTGTGGGCGATCCAAATCCTTGAAGGTGAATCGTCGGACTTTTTTGAAATACGCCGGCATGGCGGCGGGGGCATTGGCGCTTCCCGTCGCCGTTCCAAAATCGGTCTTTGGCGCCCAGGCCCCCAGCGAACGCATCGTAATGGGATTTATTGGAACGGGCAAACAAAGCCAGCATCTGCTGCGTTCCTTCCTGAATGCCTCCGGCGTTCAGGTGGCGGCCAACTGTGATGTGGATAAGCTCAAGCTGGAACGCAACATGAGGATGGCGACAGACTTCTATGCCAAAAAGACCGGAAACGCCTCCTATAACGGCGTCAAGGCCTATGGCGATTTTCGGGAACTGCTGGCCCGGCCGGACATCGATGCGGTGGTGATCTCCACCCCGGACCACTGGCACGGGCTGCATACGGTCTATGCGGCCAAAGCGGGCAAGGACATCTATTGCGAAAAGCCGCTGGGACATAACATTGTCGAATGCCAGGCAATGGTCAAGGCCGTGCGCCGATACGACCGCGTATTTCAGACCGGTTCGATGCAGCGTTCCGACGATAAGTTTCGCCGCGCCTGTGAGTTGGTCATCAACGGATATATCGGCGATACCAAGAAAGTGGTCGTCAACGTCGGCGGGCCGCCCAAAGCCTGCGATCTCGAGGCCATGGAAACCCCGGATTATCTGGACTGGGAGATGTGGAACGGCCCGGCCCCGGCTCGACCCTATCATTCGGAATTAAGTCCTCATATCAGTCAGGACATCTTTCCACACTGGCGCAGTTATAAAGAATATGGCGGGGGCGGCATGACCGACTGGGGCGCTCATCATTTCGATATCACCCAGTGGGGTCTTGGAATGGACCGCAACGGCCCGGTGGAAGTGATCCCGCCCGACGGCAAAGAAGTGAAGGTTTTGACCTATACATACGCCAACGGGATTACCATGGTGCGGGCCGGTTCGGAAGAGGGGCATGGAAACGTCAATGGCGTCCTGTTCCTCGGGGACAAAGGCAAAGTCGAGGTCAATCGGGGCTATCTGAAGACCTGGCCGGAAAATCTTGCCGGCCAGAAGATCGGTCCCAATGAAACAAGGCTGTACGACAGCAGCAATCATTATACGGATTGGCTGCATGCGATTCGTACCCGCACCAAGCCGATCTGCGATGTCGAGATTGGATACAGTTCGGTAGTGGTCTGCTTGATGGGCAACATTGCCTATGAATTGAAGCGGCCTCTTCGATATGACCAGAGACAGCAGAGGTTCCTCGCGGATAATGAAGCCAATCTTTTAATGGGAAGGGTCATGCGTAGTCCGTGGAGAATCTGATCGAATCCAATCGGGTCTTTGAGATGCAGGGAAAATCGCGTTCGATTCTGTATCGACGGCATAATCATAAGGTGCACGCCTCCAAAAGGAAAGGGGTAACGATGAACAAGTGGATGACAGGTTTGATGTATGTTGGACTGGTTTTCTCCACCGTATCGATTGTCTCGGCAAACGACGGCTGGATTCCTCTGTTTAATGGAAAAGACCTGACTGGATGGAAGGCCAATGAAAACACCGGAACCTTTTCCGTCCGCGATGGGATGATCGTGGCCAACGGCAACCGCAGCCACCTGTTCTATATGGGGCCGGTCTGCAATGCCGATTTTACGGATTTCGAGTTCCAGGCCGACGTGATGACCAAACCGGGCAGCAACAGCGGCATCTATATCCATACGCGATATCAGGACAGCGGCTGGCCGGCCTATGGGTACGAAAGCCAGGTAAACCAGTCGCAAAGCGATCCGCAAAAGAGCGGCGGCCTCTATGATGCGGCCAAGGTCAATCCCTCTCCCGCCAAAGATAACGAATGGTATACGCATCGGATCCGGGTCGAAGGAAACCATGTACAGGTCTGGATTGCCGGCGAGAAAGTGGTCGATTACGTGGAGCCGGAAAATGTCAATTTCCCCGGCTGGCCCAATCGGCGGCTCTCGCACGGCACATTTGCCCTGCAGGGCCACGATCCCGGCAGTACGGCCTATTTTAAAAATATCATAGTCCGGCCGCTGGGCGGAAGGGAAGAAGGCTGGATTCGCTTGGACAACGGAACCGATCTGACCGGCTGGAAAAAAGCGGTCGAGAGCCCGGAGACCTTTCGTGTCAAAGACGGCGCCATCGTAGCCAACGGCAATCGATGCCACCTGTTCTATGAGGGACCCGTGCAAAACGCCGATTTTCGAAATTTTGAATACAAAGTCGACGTGATGACCAAACCCAACAGCAACGGCGGTCTTTATTTCCATACGCAGTACCAGGAGCGGGGCTGGCCGAACAAGGGCTTTGAGGTGCAGGTCAATAATTCATACAATTCCGACCCCCGAAAGACCGGCAGCCTGTATCAGGTGGTCGATCTGATGAACAAGAAGCTGGTCGACGACGATGTGTGGTTTACCGAACATATCATCGTTCGAAACCGCGAGGTGGTTGTCAAGGTGAACGATCAGGAAGTGGTCCGTTGGCTCCAGCCGGAGAACTGGTCCGACAAAAATCGCCGGCTCGACCATGGCGCCTTTGCCCTGCAGGGACACGATCCGGGCAGTACGGTTTTCTATAAAAACATCCGTGTCAAACCGCTCGATCCCGATCCGGCGCTGCGCGGCCAATGGGTGGACCTGTTTGACGGCAAAACGCTGGCCGGGTGGACGCAGATCAACGGAACGGCCAAATACGAAGTCCAAGACGGTGTGATTCTGGGCACCGCCATTAAGGGCAGTCCCAACAGCTTTTTGTGTACGGACAAGCTCTATGGGGATTTCCTGCTGGAATTTGAGGTCAAGGTCGATTCCTCGTTGAACAGCGGCGTGCAGGTGCGCAGCAACAGCTACAAGGAATATAACAATTATCGCGTCCATGGATACCAGGTGGAGATTGCTACCAACGGGGAAGCGGGATTCATTTACGATGAAGCCCGTCGAGGCTGGCTCAGTACCGACCGCAGCGATCCGGCGGCGCGGGCGGCCTTCAAGGACGGCCAGTGGAATACGTACCGCGTCTCCTGCCTCGGAGATGCGATTCGCACCTGGATCAACGATGTGCCGGTGGCCAATGTAAAGGATTCCATAGACGACTGCGGATTTATCGGACTGCAGGTGCACGGCGTCAGCGGGGAAGGCGGTCAACAGGTTCGATGGAGGAATATTCGGCTCAAAGATATGACCGGCGCCAAGAAAAAACTGTCGGTGGCGGTCGTAACCGGCGGCCACGGATACGAAGAGAAGCCGTTCTGGGAAATGTTCGATTCGATGCCCCATGTTCAGTATGTGCATTACGACCAGAAAGACGACAGCGAGCTGTTTGAAGACATCCGCAACTGGGAGTATGATGTCGTCGTCCTGTACAACATGAGCCAGAAGATCACACCCAAACGACAGGATAATTTCAAGACACTGCTGAACCACGGTGTGGGTTTGGTGGCTCTGCATCATTGTCTGGGGGCGTTTCAGGACTGGGACGAGTATAAAGACATCATTGGGGCCAAATATTTCACAAAACCTGTCGAGGGAAGACCGGATTGTACCTATCAGCATGATGTGGATATGCCCATTCAAGTGGTGGATGTAAAACATCCGGTCACCCAGGGATTGGCGGATTTTGTCATGCATGATGAAACCTACAAAAACTGCTGGCATGCGCCGGACAATCATGTGCTGCTGACCTGTTCCCACCAGACCAGCGACAAGACGGTCGCCTGGACGCGAGAATACGCAAAAGCGCGGGTATGTACAATCCAGCTCGGGCATGACGGCAAGGCGTATGCCAATCCCAATTACCGCAGACTTTTGTCTCAGGCGATTGCCTGGGTGGCGCAATAAGACGCCTTTTTGCAAAGGCATTGAAATTTGGAAAGGAACCGAAAATGAAGTACGGAATACAATGGATCATGATGGTGCTGGCGATAGCGGTTTTGGTTGCCGGCGTGGTATGGGCGCAGGACAAGAAACCATCGCAGGAAGAAATTGCCAAAATGAAGGAAGCCATGCCGGCCAAACCTGCCGTGAAACCGGTCCAGCCGCGAAAAATGCTGGTGTTCAGTCTGTGCCAGGGTTTTAAGCATGGTTCGATCACCTATTGGGATGAAGCCCTGAAGATCATGGGCGAAAAGACCGGGGCGTTCACTGTGGAAATCAGCCGGGATCTGTCTGTCTTCAACGAGGAATCTCTCAAACAATACGATGTGATTTGTTTCAACAACACCACCCAGCTCAAGACCTCCCCCGAACAGCGAAAGGCGATTTTAAATTTCTTGAAAAACGGCAAGGGAATCGTGGGGATCCACGCCGCCACGGACAATTTTAACGACTGGCCCGAGATGCAGGAGATCATGGGCGGCAAATTTACCGGGCATCCCTGGGGGGGCGGCGGCACCTGGGCAGTCAAGATCGACGAACCCAATCATCCATTGACCAAGGCATTTGCCGGACAAGGTTTCAAGATCAATGATGAAATTTATCGCACCGATCCGCCGCTGTACTCGCGGGCCAAGCAGCGCGTACTGATGAGCCTGGATATGAGCGATCCGGCCACGGCGGCCAAGAAAGAGAAGCCCGAAGACGACGATATCGGAATTAGCTGGATCAAGGAGGTGGCAAAAGGGCGAATGTTTTACTGCTCTCTGGGGCATAACAACCATCTGACCTGGTGGACGCCGCTGCTGCAGCACTACCTGGATGGAATTCAGTTTGCCATGGGCGATCTGAAAGTTCCCGCACAACCGACAGGAAAATAAGGTGCGGCCGGCGCGGGTCTGCCGGAATCGCACAGGCCGTTGCCGGGGATGACGATGGAGTCAGAGATAGCGATAAGGAGACCAGAATGAATCGACGGATACGATTCGTTTGCTTGCTCATAACAGGGCTCTTTTGGGTTGCCGAACGGCCGTCGGCTTGGGGAATCACCGAGGAAGAAATCGCCAAGATCGCCCAGGCCGCTCCGGCGAAGCCGACCGTGGCGCCCGCCCAGCCGCGAAAAATGCTCGTGTTCAATCTATGTAACGGGTACAAACACGACAGTATCCCCTATTGGGACAAGGCCCTGGAGATTATAGGGCAAAAAAGCGGAGCGTATTCCGTCGTGCTCAGCCAGGACTTGAGTGTCTTCCAGGAGGAGTATCTCCGGCAATTTGATGCAATCTGTCTGAACAATACCACGAAGCTGGAATTCACTGCCGAACAGCGAAAGGCCTTTTGGAATTTTATTCACAACGGCAAGGGCCTGGTGGGCGTGCATGCCGCGACGGACAATTTTTACTCCTGGCCCGAAATGCAGCAGGTCATGGGCGGCACATTTACCGGCCATCCCTGGACGGCCGATGGAACCTGGGCGTTTAAAATCGACGATCCGACGCACCCGTTGACAAGGGCGTTCGGCGGCAAGGGTTTTAAGATCAGTGATGAAATTTATCGCACCGATCCACCGCTGTACGAACGAAGTAAACAGCGGGTTCTGGTGAGTCTGGATGTCGGCGATCCGGCTACCGCCTCTAAACGGGAAAAACCCGAAGACGACGATGTGGGGGTCACCTGGATCAAAGAAGTGGGAAAAGGGCGGCTGTTTTATTCCTGTCTGGGTCACAACAATCATCTCACATGGACTCCGTTCGTCCTGCAGCATTATCTGGACGGGATTCAATACGCCATGGGCGATGTAAAGGCGGATGCGACTCCGATTGCGGCGCCGGCGTCTTCTGCCGGTCCGCTGGGGAACAAAGCCAGCCGGATGGATCGTCTGCTGACGCAGATCGCTGACTATAATTATGGCGACAGCCGGGAACCTCTGACCCAGTTGACGGATCTGGAGCGAGAAGTGGGCGAGGACAAGGCGGCCCTTGCCGCCCTGGAACAGAAGTTTATCGCCTTTCTTCAATCCGGCGCCACCCTGGCCGGCAAGCAGCATATCTGTCGGCGACTGAGCATTATCGGCACCGAGGCCTCGGCGGTGGTATTGGCCCAAATGCTTCGTACTCCGGAAACGGCCGATATGGCGCGCTACGCGCTGGAGCTGATTCCCGGTCCGGCCGTGGATGAGGCGCTGCGAAAAGCCGTGGAAACAGCCGACGATAGCGCCAAGGTTGGCATCTTAAGCACGTTAGGCCTGCGGGGCGATGAAAAGAGCGTTCCGACACTGGCCCGATATGCGACGAACGCCAATCCGGATGTCGCCTCGGCGGCGGTTACCGGTTTGGGCCAGATCGGGAATCTGGCCGCAACCCAGGCGCTGCGCGAAGCGAAAAATAAAACCAGCGGCGATCTTCAGATGATGGTGCTCGACGCCTATCTTAATTGTGCCGATAAACTTGAAGCAGACGGCAAAACGGAAGAGGCCTTACAAATCTACAAGGAGATTTTTGAGTCCGATATCCCTGCGGTGATGCGAAGCGCCGCCTTGCGGGGCATGGTCTTCTGTTCGGATACACAGGCCGGTCGGATCATCGTGGATGTCATCCGAAAGGGCAATCCGGAAATGACGGCCGTGGCGGTGGGCCTGTTGAATGAAATTCGTGACGATGCGGAAATCGCCGCCGTGGCCGACGAAGTAAAAAATCTTCCTCCGGCCGGTCAGGTGCAGTTGATCACCGCTCTGGGCAATCGGGGCAATCCGGCGGCGCGTTCGGCTGTGATTGCCGCGATGCAAAGCGATAATGCGGATGTCCGGATTGCCGCGTTGAAGGCATTGGCCTCGCTGGGAAATGCCGACGTAGTGCCTCTGTTGGCGAAAACCGCAGGGACGAACTCCGGGGCCGAAAGAGAAGCGGCTCGGGAGACGCTCTATAGTATGCGGGATCCAAAGGCAGACCGGGCGATTCTGGATGGTATACCCACCGCCGACGCCGGGAACAAAGTGGAACTGATCAAGGCAATCGGCGAGCGAAATATCCGCTCCGCGATCCCGGCTCTGTTTCAGGCGGCTGCGGATTCCGACCGGAATGTGCGTATAGAATCCCTCAAGGCCCTTCGTACTCTGGCAGAACCGGATCAATTGCCGGCGTTGCTGGATTTGTTGATAAAGGCCGAGAGCAGCGTGGAGCGAAGGGAGGCGGAGCGAGCCGTCAGCACGGTCTGCGGCAGGCTGGAAACGGCCAAGGCCGTGGATGCCCTTGTCGCTCGATTCGATGAAGCTTCTGCAAACGGACGGGCCTCTCTGATCGCGCTGCTTGGCCAGCATGGAGGTCCGAGGGCCTTTGCCACCGTTCGGTCGGGATTAAAAGACAATGACGCGGCTGTGGTCGATGCCGCGGTCAGAAGTCTGGCCGATTTTCCCGATGCGCTGTCCACGACCGTGCTTCTTGACCTGGCAAAAAACGCGGAAAAAGCGACGCATAAAATCCTGGCGCTGCGAGGTTATATTCGAATGATCGGATTGTCGCATGTTTCCACCGGTGAACGCGTCGAAATGTGCAAGACAGCTATGTCGCTGGCCGAACGAGTGCCGGAAAAGCAAATGATTCTGTCCGCCGCGGCAAAGATCCCGGATAAGCAGGCGATCCTGTTTGTCGAATCGTTTGTAAAGGATGCACAGCTTCAGGCCGAAGCCACAGCCGCCCGGACGGAAATAGAACAGTTGCTCAAAACAGTCGCTTTTATAAACGATGCCGGACGATTAACTCCGGCCAACGCCAGGATTATCGGCATGAGCGCCAAGCTCGACGAGAATTCCGAGGCGATCGTGGCATGGGATGACGCCAATACTTCGCTGGCCTGGGACGTGGTTTTTGAAAAGGCCGGCACATATGAGATAGTGCTTCTGCAGTCCTGTACCGACGAACCCGACGACTCCTTCTTGATCGTCCTTGGCGAAAAGCAGCTGAAAGGCTCTGTGCAGAATACGCAGGGCAAATTCCTGGAAGTCTCGGTTGGAGAAATCAAGGTAGATACCGCCGGTGTGTATCCGTTCGCGATTAAACCTCTGGAAAAGACCGGCCGGGAGATCATGGCTCTGCAGGGTGTCCTGCTGCGACGCAAGACCGGTCTGGGTTCCAAAGTGATTCTGACCGGTTCGGACTTCAGCGCCTGGCAGGGCGATACGGGAACATGGATGATCTGCGAGGATGTCAGGCTCAAACCTGAGGATGAAAGCTATCTGGCTTGCCAATGGGGCAATGGAGTGTTTGTCAATGGGGACGATGGGCGAACAGTCTATTTATTCAGCAAGCCTCAGTTCGGCGATTGTGTTGCCCATGTGGAGTTTATGGTGCCCAAAAGCTCCAATTCCGGGGTATACTTTCAGGGACGATACGAAATCCAGATCTTTGACAGCTACGGCGTCGCTGCCCCGAAGTATTCGGACTGTGGCGGAGTCTATGAACGATGGAAAGACGACCAGGGTTACGAGGGAGTCTCGCCGCTGGTCAACGCCTCTTTGCCGCCCGGACAATGGCAGACATTGGATGTGATGTTTCAGACGCCGCGTTTTGACGCATCCGGCAAAAAAGTCGCCAACGCCAGATTTGTTAAAGTGGAACTCAACGGCAAGGTCATCCATGAGAATGTGGAATGTACCGGCCCGACACGGGCGGCGCCGTTGGAAGACGAAAAACCGTTTGGCCCTCTGGTCCTGCAGGGAGATCACGGACCCATGGCGTATCGGAACATCTGGGTGGCCCCGATAGATTAAAAAAGTGCGTTTCGAATACGGAAAGGAGATACCATGCGGAGTTGGGTGTTTGGACTTGGATTGTGGGTTGCCTGTTCATGCCAGGCAATCGGGGATCGCATCGATCCTCTGATGGGCGACTGGCAGGGAGTGTATGAGACAACCTATGGCGCGAGCGGCGAGTTTGTATCGCAAATCATCGCTTTGGGCGAGGGAAAGTATCAAATCAAGAATCTGGATCAGTTTGATGCGCGAACCGAACCCATGCATGTGCTGGATGCCGTATTGGACGGTGAAAATGTGATGTTTTCCAGCCCGGATGGCGTCTGGAAAGGTCAGGGCACAGTCGAAGGGGATGTCTTTAAAGGCACATTTTCGGGCGAAGAAAGCGGCGATTTTGAAATGCGGCATGTGGTGCGCCCCAGTCCCACACTGGGCGCCAGGCCGCCCCAGGGTGCGATTGTCCTGTTCGATGGGAAAGATTTTCAAGAATGGAAACCAGTGGGCGGTTTTGCAGGCCTTGTGGATCTGGCGGCCCTGATCGGCGGCGACAATGCGGCGGCCTATCTGGTTTCGAGAATTTGGTCTCAATCCGACCGCCAGGGCGTCCTGGAGGTCGGCAGCGACGACGGGGTCAAGGTTTGGCTCAATGGGAAGGTCGTCCATGCCAATAATGCAAGCCGCGGCGTATCGCCGGGGCAGGACAAGGTCAGGGTGGAGTTAAAAACCGGCTGGAATGAACTGATGCTCAAAGTGGTCAACGGCGGCGGCGGATGGGGCGCCTGTGTTCGTCTGGCCGATGAACAGGGCAATCTTCTGGAAGGAGTATATGAAACGCCCGTGAAGGAAAATGGATGGGCCGCAACGCGGGAATCCTTCGAAAAAAATAACGGTTTTTTAACCCTGTGGAGAATGACCGGACCATACCGCATCGAAGGCAAAGACGGCTCGCAGCTTTTCGACGAGACGTTAGGACCGGAACTGGAGGGAAAAGAATGTAAGTGGACTCCAATCATACTTGGCGATGATGACGATCAGGTGAAGTGGAAAATCGTGGATGGGGCCATGCAGGTCGGTGGCAGCACCATTGTCACCAAACGGAAATTCAAGGATTTCAAGCTGCACATCGAATTTCGAACGCCGTTTATGCCGACAGCCCGCGGTCAGGGACGCGGCAACAGCGGCGTTTATGTGCAGGGACGATACGAAGTCCAGGTGCTGGACAGTTATGGCCTGGAGGGAGCCGACAACGAGTGTGGAGGCATCTATCAGGTGGGTCGTCCCGTCGTCAATATGTGTGCCCCTCCGATGCAGTGGCAGACCTATGATATGGAGTTCAAAGCTCCAAAATTCGATGGACAAGGTCGCAAAACCGCCCCGGCGACCTTGACGGTAGTGCATAACGGCGTTACAATACACCATAGGCGTGCGTTGCCCGGTCCCACCGGAGGGGCGTTGGACGGCAATGTCGATCAGCCCGGCGGGATCATGCTGCAGGATCATGGCAATCCGGTACAATTCCGCAATATCTGGATCGTGGAAACGTCTGATTCTAACGGGAAATAAGGTTTCGGCGTAATCCACAAGATTCAGTATCCATGGAACCGGGTGGAGAAAAGATGCAACAGTTTTTTGAAGGATAGATCGATGAAAGACAAAAACAGCAAGCAGGATCGGATTTCTCGACGTGCGTTTATGGGAGGGGCCGCGGCCGCCGCGGCGGCCTTTACCGTGGTGCCCCGTCATGTGCTGGGCCAGGGGATGAAGGCTCCCAGCGACAAGCTGAATATCGCCGGCGTGGGTGTCGGCGGAATGGGTAACGGCAACATTAACGCCTGCAAAGACGAAAACATTGTAGCCCTTTGCGATGCGGACTTTAGTTATGCCGGGCGTACTTTCCAGCAGTTTCCCAAGGCCCGCCAGTGGAAGGATTTCCGTAAAATGCTGGACGAGCAAAAGGAAATCGAGGCGGTTGTCGTAGCCACGCCGGACCACGTGCACGCCATTATCGCCCTGGAAGCCATGAAACGGGGCAAACACGTCTATGTGCAAAAGCCTCTGACCCGTACGGTAGGGGAAGCCCGGATTCTGACTCAGGCTGCTCGCAAGTACAAAGTAGCCACACAGATGGGCAATCAGGGTCACTCCGGAGATGGCGTTCGCGATATCTGCGAGTGGATCTGGGCAGGGGTGATCGGCGACGTCAAGGAAGTGCATGCCTGGACCAACCGTCCCGTCTGGCCGCAGGGGATTAAAGAGCGACCCCCGGCCCAACAAATCCCGTCCACGCTCGATTGGGACCTGTATTGCGGGCCAAGTCCGCTGCGCCCGTACAATGAGGCCTATCATCCCTTCCGATGGCGCGGGTGGTGGGACTTCGGCGCTGGCGCTCTGGGCGATATGGCCTGTCACGTTCTGGATCCCGTGCTATCGGCATTAAAGCTGAAATATCCGACATCGGTCTGGGCCTGTGCGACGGAGGTCAATGAAGAAACCTTCCCGCACGCCTCCGTTATTCGATTCGAATTCCCGGCACGGGAAGGAATGCCTGCTGTCAAGGTCAACTGGTACGATGGCGGGATGAAGCCGCCACGACCGGATGAACTGGATGACCGTCGGGATATCGATCAGGCTTCCAGTAATGTGCTCTTCATAGGCGCCAAGGGCGTCCTGCGATGCGGGGAATACGGCGATAATCCGCAGCTCCTTCCGTATTCGCGCATGCGGGATTTCGTCAACAATAAGCCACCGAAGATCCTGGAACGAATCAAGACCAGCCATGAAGGCAACTGGATTCAGGCCTGTAAGGGCGGTAAACCCGCCACCTCGAACTTCGATTATTCCGGCCCCTTCACGGAAATGGTCGTAATGGGAAATTTAGCCCTCAAACGGCTCGGAAAGAAGCTTCTGTGGGACGGCGAAAATATGAAGTTTACCAACGACGAAGAGGCCAATAAATACGTGCTTCTGCCGACGCGAAAGGGCTGGGAGCTGGTGTTATAAAGAAAAATGAAAGGGCGCATGCGCCTTGTTCGTCTGGTTTTACGGACGGCCGGGCGTTGTCGCAGTCAGGCAAAGCCGCTTTTCTGGAACAATACGGACGTTGGCTTTGCTTGCAGAGGGTGTAACAAAGGCCGTTTATGTAGGAGATTGGCAATGGTGAAAAAAATGATGCTTTTGGCGGTTTTAACAATTGTGGCATCGTCCGTTTTGGCCCAGCCTCAGGGACGCGGACCCCGTATGGCCCATCCGCCGCGGGATATATACCAGGGCTGGAGCGTAGGCACCCAGGCGTACACGTTCAACCGTTTCACCTTTTTTGAAGCGGTGGATAAGGCCGCTTCGCTGGGCCTGAGCTGGATCGAGGCCTATCCGGGACAGCGTCTGAGCAAGGAAAAACCCAATGCCCAGATGATCCATACCATGGATGAAGCCCTTCGCCAGGAAGTCAAGGCCAAACTGGCCGAGAACGGGATTCGGTTGATCGCTTACGGTGTGGTCGGACTTCCCAACAACGAGGCCGAATGCCGTAAAGTCTTTGATTTCTGCAAAGATATGAATATCCGTTATATCGCTTCGGAGCCTCCGGAAGAGGCGTTCGACATGCTGGACAAGCTGGCCCAGGAATATGAAATCGGCGTGGCGATTCACAACCATCCGGATCCCTCTCATTACTGGAATCCGGATACGGTTCTGAAGGTTTGTGAAGGCCGCAGCCGCTTCATCGGCGCCTGCGCCGATACGGGCCATTGGACCCGAAGCGATATCGATCCGCTGGAAGCCGTCAAGAAACTGAAGGATCGAATCCTGTATTTTCACTTCAAAGATCTGACCAAGTTCGGCAAACCGCACGGCCATGATGTGCCCTGGGGCACCGGCGTCAGCAAGCCGCGGCAGATCCTCGAGTATCTCAACGAGCAGGGCTGGCGGGGCTATTTCTCGGTGGAATACGAACACAACTGGGACAATTCCGTTCCCGAGATTCGTCAGTGCATTCACTGGTTTGAGGATGTAGCGGCTGAGCTGAAACCGGGCGGCTGGAAAAAGCTGCTCGCCGGCGACCTGAGCAATACCACCTCCGCAGGCAACTGGAAACTGGAAGACGATGTGCTTTCTCGGGCCAATTCGGGGGGCGACATCTGGACCAAGGAACGCTACGGCAACTTTATTCTGGACCTGGAATTCAAGGTCGATCCCAAAACCAACAGCGGTGTATTCATCCGCACCGACGACGTGAAAGACCCTGTCCAGACCGGGATTGAAGTTCAGATTTATGACTCCGCCGGCGGCGGGCTCAACCGCAACATGTGCGGCGCTATTTACGATTGCCTGGCCCCGGCCAAGAATCTGATGAAAGCCCCGGGCCAATGGAACCACATGACGATCGTTGCCTGGAACAACCGGCTCAGCGTAAGCATGAATGGCGAGCAGATCCTGCGAATGGACCTGGACGAATGGACCGAAGCGGCGATGAATCCCAGCGCCGACAAGGCCCCCAATACATGGCCCGAACCGGACGGCCAAAAGAACAAATTCCGTACGGCGTATAAAGACATGAAGCGGGAAGGACATGTCGGATTCCAGGATCACGGATCTGTGGTGTGGTATCGAAATGTCAAGATCAGACCGATTGAACGAGTTAACCGTTAAAACGTGGAGAGCCAAGAGAATGAGTAAGGGAATTGACAGACGTGATTTCATGCGATCGACGGCGGCGATTGGAGCCGGATTGTTCCTGTCGCCGGCGGCGTTCGGGCAGGGGGCTGCCGCCGGGGCCCGGAAAAAAGACCAGATCAACGTGGCCCTGATCGGCGCCGGCGCTGAAGGCCAGGTGCTGATGGACGCCATCATCAAGATGGGCGACAAGTCCAATGTCCAGTTTCAGGCCGTATGCGATATCTGGGAACAGGGCAACCTGAATCGGGTCAGCAAAATCCTAACCGCCTACGGCAGACGTTATGGACACAAAGGCACCAAATACGTGGATTATCAGGACCTGCTGGAGACGGAGAAGGATCTGGATGCCGTGATCGTGGCGACTCCGGACTTCTGGCACGCTCCCCATGCGATCGCCTGCATGAAAAAAGGCCTGCACGTGTACTGCGAAAAAGAGATGAGCAACGATCTGGCCAAGGCCAAAGAAATGGTGCAGGTCGCCAAACAGACGGGCAAATTGCTGCAGATCGGCCATCAGCGGCGAAGCAATCCGCGATACCGGTACTGCGACGAAAAATTGATGAAAGAGGCCAAGCTGCTGGGCCGGATTACACATTGTTACGGACAATGGAACCGCAGCCGGGCGGCCTGTGAGGACCTGGGCTGGCCGGAAGGCTCCGAAATCCCGCAGGATGTTCTGGCCAAATACGGTTATAAGGACATGAAACAGTTCCGTAACTGGCGATGGTATAAAGGGTTGGGAGGCGGGCCGATCGTGGATCTTGGCTCTCACCAGATCGACATCTATAGCTGGTTCCTGGGAGAATCGTTGCCCACTTCGGTGATCGCCAGCGGCGGAACGGATTACTGGACCGATCACGAGTGGTATGACAATGTGATCACGATCTATGAATTCCCGACCGCGCAGGGCCTGGTTCGCGCCACCTATCAGACCCTGACCACCAACAGCGCCAACGGCTATTATGAACAGTTCCAGGGAGATGAAGGGACGATGATCATTTCGGAATCCGCTGCTCGAGGCGATCTCTATCGGGAAGGCTGGGTGCCGGAAGAAAAATGGCAGCCCTGGGTGGACAAGGGGTATATTACCTCGGTCGCACCGGCCGCCAAACCGACCGCCGCGGCCGGAGAACAGGCCGCCGATGTGCGCGAATCGATTGCGCCGGCGCATTATAAGATCCCGGTGACCATGAACGTGCCGTATCATCAGCCGCATCTGGTGAACTTCTTCGATTCGATCCGCGGGGCCGACAAGCTGAATTGCCCCGGGGAGGTCGGCTATCATACGGCGGTCATGGTGCTCCGCGTAAACGATGCCGTAGCAGCCGGCAAAAAGCTGGAGTTTAAGCCCGAAGATTTTGCTGTGTAATTGACGGTTTTAACCGGCAGGCCTCATCGCGGGGCCTGCCGGCTTTTTTAGGAGCCAACCAGAGTATCGGCTCATTCATTGGAAGCTGTGAAAAGAGGGGACTCTGCGCCGACATGGAGCAGAAATGCGTCCTTAGAAAAGCGAAAAAGAACTTTACAGAGGCCTCTTTTTCGTTTACATATTCACATAGAAACGGTTGGTATCGAATCTTTGTCTGTTCAGATCCGGGGACGAAACTTGGACTCAAAAACGAACATCATAACGGGATTGGCTATCGTGGTTATGGTTATTGGCCCAGCGATGGCGGCCACGGCGGAAAAGGGACTTGGAGACGGCAATGATGGGAATCGTTCCGAGCCGGTTCATTGGATCACGCTATACGATGATCTGGGCAACGAACTCAAACCCGGCGAGAAATTCCCGCGTCCGGTTTCGATGAAAAACACCTGCGGCAAGTGCCATGACTATGCGACCATTTCGGGCGGATGGCATTTCAACTCCTGCCGGGTTCCGTCCGATCAAAGCGATCCGCGAGTCGGCGAGCCCTGGGTGCTCCGGGATTCGGCTACACGAACGATGATTCCGGTTTCCAACCGAGGGTGGGACGGCGCCTTTCGACCGGAGCAGATCCGTCTGACTGGCTGGCAATGGATCAAGCAGTTTGGAACCCATTATCCCGGTGGGAATTATGGCGAGATCCCGGTCGATCCGGACAGCGAAACAGCCGATCCCGAGGCGATCATCCGACAGCCGATATCCGGTCTTTACGAAATCAACTGTCTGGTCTGCCACAGCGCTGACGCAAGACAGGACCAGGGCAGTCCCGATGGGGCGGCGATGCAGGTGGCCCGGCAGAATTACCGCTGGGTTGCTACCGTCGGCGCCGGTCTGGGTACGGTCAAAGGAACGGCTTCGGCGATTGATGAGTTTTCCATGCCGCTCGAACCCGACCAAACATCGCTCAAAATTGTCGAAAAGATTACGACAACTTACGATTCCCGTGCTTTTGATCCCGAGAATAAGGTATTCTTTGATATCGTTCGACAACCTCCCCCCCAGCGATGTTATTTTTGCCATTCCACCCAGACACAGATCAAAAAGACCGAACAGGTCAAAGTCAAATCCGCAGAGCAGGAGAAGATCGAACAGCGACAGGTTGATCGGACAGCGGAACTGGATTGGATTACCGATGAAGACGTGCATCTGGCGTCCGGTCTGACCTGCGTGGATTGCCATCGCAATGGCGATGATCACATGATCACGCGAGGCGATACGGAACAGGAGAACGAAGGGAGGGGGGCGGTTTCGACATTATCCTGCCGCGGCTGTCATCTGGGCGATGAAACGGCGGATGCCGAGGCGGCCCGCAAGGGCGGCCGTCTGGGCGCGCCGCATCCCAGACATGCCGGCATTCCCACGATCCATTTTACAGAACTTTCCTGCACCGCCTGTCACAGCGGTCCGGTGCCCGCAAAAGAACCCGAAATGGTGAAAACCTCGCGGATTCACAAACTGGGCCTGCATGGAAAACACGCCATCGATCTTCCGCTTCCGCATATCATGAATCCGGTTTTTGTTCGGGGGCAGGATCATAAGATTGCTCCTCATAAAATGTTCTGGCCGGCCTTCTGGGCAGTGGAAACCAAAGAGAAAATCACTCCGATGCTGCCTGAGGATGTGGCGTTTCTGGCCGAGGAGCCGTTGCAGTTGACGATTCAATCGGAAGATCGTGTCAATGACTGGCGACCGATGACCTCCGAGCAGATCAAACAGACGCTTATGGCGATTCAGGCGGATATGCCGGAACCCGAAGAGGAAAATGCCGCGGTTCCGCAAGCGGTGTATATCGCCGGCGGGAAAGTATATAAGCTGAATCAAACGAAACCGGCAACCGAGAATACGGAAGCCGAATATGAAGTGGTAACAGCGGACCATGAAGCGGCCAGGCCCTATTCCTGGCCGATCGCCCACAATGTACGCCCCGCAACACAATCGCTCGGGGCCGAGGGCCAATGCGGCGACTGTCATGCGACGGATGCGCCGTTCTTTTTCGGACAGGTGGCGATGGACACCCCGGTTGCCGAACAGGGCGAACAAGGCTGGACGCAGCAGCCGCAGACAGCCGCCATGGTTTCATTCCAGGATATTGATGCGACGTACATCGGCTGGTTTAACTGGTCGTTCGTATTCCGTCCCATGATGAAAATTACCGTGCTGCTGTGCTGTGCCGTGATCGCGGCGGTTCTTGTATTGTATGGCTTGCGGGCGCTGGGCTGTCTGGCCGGGGCCGTATCGGACGAATGGTAATCCTGATAGGTGGATGTGCTTATGTTTGCGACAATTTCGATTTGGGCAATAATAATTGTACTGGGATTGGTGGTAGTGCACTGGTTTGCCTGCCCTGTCGGGCAAAAACGCGATCTCAGTTTCGGCGGACTGGTTCGCTTCAAAGTGCATGTGCTGACGATGTTCTTCCTGGATCAAAAGCTCACTCTGGTCGGCAAGCTGAAAAAACTGGTCTATATGGTTGCTCTGTTGTGCTTTTTGATCCTGTTTCTGACCGGATTTGTGCCTCGACTGATCTGCGGCGTGCCGCTGAGCGGATATACCCTCATGATTCACGCCACCTTTGCCCCCGTCTTTGCCGTCTGTGCGATGATCGCGATTGTCGGATATGCCCAGCAGTGCCGCTTTACCCGCGACGAGCTGGACTGGGTGGAACGCCTGATGCGTTGTCGGTGCAAGGATCTTCTGTGCAACAGCGACCTGGGACGTAAACTGACGTTCTGGCTGGCAGCGGTTTTGATCCTGCCGGTAGCCCTGTCGATGATCGTCAGCATGTATCCGATCTTCGGCACAAAGGGGCAGGAGATTCTGTTTGAATTGCATCGGTATTTTGCGCTGGTCCTGGTGTTGGTGGCTATTGGCCATGTGTATCTTGTGATGCGGGCGAAATTCAAAGCCGATTAAATAGTTTCTTTTACCAGGGTAGGAACAAGTCTCCTGTTCTTTTTTATGCCGCATACAAAAGGAAGGGAGCCAGAGGACATGAGTGAACGGGAAGCGGTTCAACGATATCTGGCGGCCGAGCCGGAGCCATTTCTGCAGGTTCCCAGGGCCCGTCTTCAGCCCATTCTGGCCAAACCGGGCAAACCCACTATCGATATTGCCAAGCTGACGGACCTTCTGAAGCCTATAGCCGTCGTCGAACCGATGATTGCCGTCGAATCTCCTGAACACTGGTCCAAAGTGGTTTCGGGGCTCGGGCCTGAAGTGGATGCCATCCTGCCTGTCAGCATTCCGGCCTATCCGACAGAGGTTTGGAATTCGCATCCCCAGCCGCTTGTAGAGCGCAAGTTGCCGGTCCTGTTCTGGCCGTTAATGGAGTACGATGAGCCGGATTTCTGGCGATGGTCGGCGCGGGATTTTCTGCGGGCGCTGGGCGTGGAGGTGTATATAGCTGAAAATCGAAAGCATGGGGAAATGCTGGTCCGATCTCTGGCGATCCGGCGGTTTCTGAAAACGGCCAGGGTGGTCGTTTTCGGAAAACAAAACTTCCCGTGGAACGCTACGGCCGCCGGCCATCGGATCACGCAAAGCCTGGGGACATCCATCGTTGTATGGACCCTCGATGACATTCGCCGCCGTTACGATCAATTTATGCCGCAGCAGATTGATGAGGTATGGCAACAGAGAAGGGCCCGTTATGTGGAGAAAGATGTCCGTCCAGCGGAGCTTATGCAGGCGGTCCGGACCTATCTGGCGATCCAGTCTATCCTGCAGGAAGAGCAGGCTGTCGCTTTTGGCGTCAACTGCTTCGGCGATCTTGTAATCGACGGCGGTCGGGATGTGCCCTGCCTGGCGCAGAGCCTGCTGCGGGAGGATGGTTATGTCACGGCCTGCGACGGGGATTATTGTGCGATTCTCAGTCTGATGCTGATCACATATCTGCTCGACAAGCCGTGTATGATGTCGAATATGTATCCAGTCCGATACGTCGGGGCCTTGACGGATCATTTCGGCGATCCTTTGTCGCCGGATGTCTCGCGCTATCCCAGGGAAACGTGGAACAACCTGGCCCGGCTGGCGCATTGCGGTTTTGTGGGTGTGATCAGCCCGGAAATGACGAGCGGCGGACGAACGCTGCTGTGCGACTGGGGGGGCACCTACGAGATCAAACGGGATGGTTCCGGATGTGGTCTGGATGCCGAACTGGCCGCCGATACGCCGATCACTGTGGTGGAATTGTGCTTTGACGGAAAAACGCTGCTCCTGGCCGAAGGCAAAGTCTGTGAAACCACGCGGCATCGCCGGATGCCACATTGCGAATCCTCGGCTTTACTGGAATTTCGTGACTTGCAGGGATTTGTCGAGAACATTTCCCGAGAGCATACCGCTGTGGTATACGGCGACCACATCGATGAATTGCAAACGCTGGCCGGCGTACTGGGCCTGACCTGCAAGGTGTTCTGAGATGGCGGCCGATCCGCTTGTATTGGGGATTGATATCGGCACCAGCAAGGTTGCCGCGGTCATTATTAACAAAGGCGGCGATCTTCTTGCGGTTCAATCCTGCCCACATCATGCCGATTTGAATGGCGAACATGATCGAGCCGAGCAGGATATGTCTGTACTGGTAAAGGTGACTCAGGCGGTTGTTTGCCATCTGCCCCAAGACCTGCGGAGGCAGGTATCTGCAATCGGCGTGACCGGGCAGATGCATGGGTTGCTTTGTCTCGATGATCAATGCAATCCAGTCACGCCCCTGATCACATGGCAGGACCAGCGCTGCGATGGGCGATTCCTTCAATCCCTCCAGGAAAAAACCGGATATCGACTGAGCAGTGGATTTGGCTGTGCGACCCTGGCCTGGCTGATTTCTCATAAACAGGCGCCGGATCACATAAATTCAGCCTGTACGATTCAGGATTGGCTGGCGGCAAAGCTTTGCGGCCTGCCATCTCCTGTGACCGATCCGACGGATGCCGCTTCCTGGGGACTGTTTGATTTACATCGGCTGGACTGGGACTGGGGCGCGATAGATCAGGCCGGGATACCTCCCTCATGGTTGCCGAAAGTGGTTTCTTGTGGAACGATAGCAGGTTCTGTTAATCCGGCAATGGCCGATGAGTATGGATTGCCGGAGGGTATACCGGTCAGTACGGCCATCGGGGACAATCAGGCCTCGTTGCTGGCGACTCTGTTTGATCCGGATACGGATCTTGCCCTGACGTTGGGAACCGGCGGGCAGCTCTCGGCGGTAATGCCGAAAGGTTTTCGCCCGGAGTCCTTGCCTCTGGATTCTGCGTTTGAATATCGTCCGTTTCCGGACAACCGCTTCATGGCTACAGCCTCGGTTCTGTGCGGTGGGGCGGCATGGCAGTGGCTTGTCGAAACGATCGAGTCTTGGTTGACGGATTTGGGGATGAAACCTCCATCGCGGGAAGAGCTTTTTCAAAAACTGGATGCTTATGGACTTGCCGAATGGGAAACTTTGAAAATCAGGCCTTCTTTCCTCGGAGAACGTCATAATCCTTCCATTTCCGGCCAGATTGACGGGATACGACTGCATAATTTCAACTTGGGGAATCTGTCTTCCTCTCTGGCCTGTGGGATCATCCGAAATCTTCAGCAAATGCTCCCGCCATCGGTTCTTCAGGGGTGTAAGCGAGTTGTGGCCAGCGGCAATGCCTTGCGAAGGAGCCGTTTGCTTTGCCATGCCGCCCGGCAGGTTCTGGAAATGGAACTGGTTCTGTCGGAGATTCAGGAAGAGGCGGCCTGCGGAGCTGCCCGACTGGCCTGCAGATCTTTATAACCATCGTGGAAACCACGGTTTTCGATATCGGAAGAGGGAAAGATTTTCCTTGCAGGCGACGGCCAAAACGGTATGCTTTGTGCAGTTTTTGGCAGAGGATTCATACAAACGGCAAATCGGTTGGTAAGGTAAAAGGATTGTTTAAGGAGAAAGCGATGAGTAACGGCCTACCGGATTATCTCAAGGCGGCAAAACCCAATCCCGCAGGAAACCGCGCTCCGTGGTATAAGAACACAGCGCCGACGTATGCGGGAATCTTTCTGTGGTTTGTGTTCTGGATGAAAGCCACCAATGTTAATAATGTGGGTGGTGTGTTGTCGCATGGCATATGGGCGCCGATCGTAAGTCTCGTTCTGGCGGCCTTATTATGCCACTTGTTTTACTATGTAATTCTTGGCTTGATGGGACAGAAGACAGGTTTCCCGCTGTATGTTGTTGGAACGTCAACGTTTGGCGCTTCAGGTGGTTTTTTAATGCCGGGTTTCTTAATGGGATTGCTTCAGTTTGGATGGCTGGGTGTCAATATTTATTTCTCTTCGCTGGCGATTTTAGCGATAGATCCTTCCAGTATCGAAACAACAGGTATCCCTTTCAAAGCAATTGTGATAATGATTATTTGGGGAGTTCTGGCGGCATTCATGGGATTAAAAGGAATTCAATATGTCGCCAGGGTAGCAACGTATCTTCCTTTGATTCCGCTGGTCACCCTTTTACTTCTCTTTCTTATGACAGTTGGTGGTCTGAAATCTTTTGATGCAGACAAATTTATTGCCCTGCATCAATCCGTTGCCGGATCCACTGCCAAAGCGCCTTTCACTTCTTTTGGACTGGTGGAATGTATTATCACTTTTGTTGTAGGGTTTTTTGCCACGGCTGGAGCCGCAGGAGTTGACTTTGGGACGAATGGACGTGATGAACGTGATGTCCACATGGGTGGATTTATCGGTATTGCTGTTGCGATTATATTTACTGCCGGTATAGCCGTGCTTATTATGGCTGGAGCCTATGGTAACGAAGAAACCGCCGCCAAAGCCGTAGAGGCTTCCAAAGCGGAAGGCGGTTCGTTTGCTATGCATGCCATGGCGTTGATTCCAATCATTTTAGGAGAAAAATTGGGTCAGGTTGTTTTAATTCTTCTTGCGATCGCTGCTTTTCCCGCCGCATGTTTTTCTTCCTTTATTGCAGCCAATAGTTTTAAAACAACCCTTTCCAAGGTGAATCCTTTTGTTTCTGTTGGAATTGGAGCGGCGGTAAGCATTATTTTAGCAATCTCTGGGATTGCAGGAAAGCTAGAAGCAGTATTTGGATTGATCGGCGCCTCCTTTGGACCGATCTGTGGCGCCATGGCGGTGGATTACATGCTCAATGGCTGCAAATGGGCCGGTCCTCGCAAGGGATACAATCCCGCCGGTTGGCTGGCATGGGGATTCGGCTTTACCGTTGGGATTATGCCAAATCTTGGGATTCCGCTGCCTCTGGCCCCGGTATGGGCGATGATCGTTGGCGCTGTGATCTACTGGATCGCCGCCAAGGCAGGATTGCAATCGCAAGCTCTCCCAATGGGACAGCTTGGACAGGCTCCTGGCGCTGAGCCAAAAGCTCCTGCGGCTGCACCTGTCGAAGCGGAATTGGAAAGATAAGCTGATTCGCGCAAAGGGCATTGTTTTAAGAAAATTTTAAATTTATTGTGTGTCGCAGGGAGACAACGGTTTTCCTGCGACACTTTCTTGTGATAGAGCCCAAACGGGCTTAAAAATGCAATATGGACGCTCGATGGTTCGTCTAGTGCAAGAAACGGAGGTGTGAAATGAGTGGAAAACTGGGCGTGTATCGTATTTTATTTGTTGTTTGTTTGGTTTCTATTGCCGTAAGTTCTTATGCACAAAGACCTTTGGTACAATTCACAGTCGAAGCAGGATCGGCAGAGCGGATTGACACTCCTATTTCTGTTGCAATTAGTCGTGATTTAGCCGAGAAAATGGCCGGACAGCCGTACCATCTTGTCGAAACGACCGGTTCGGATCAAAAGTCGCTAGCGGCGCAAATCCAGCCGGGGGACAAGCCTTTGCTTTGCTGGATCCTCGAGGGTAAAACGCCTGTCGGGCAGAAGCGAACATTCGAATTGGTGCAGGGGCGGGGACCCCGCTCCGGACGCGTACAGGTGAGCAAAGATGATAAGGTCATCCTGGTCAAAGTCGGCGATAACAATGTATTACAATATCATCATGCCATTGTACCCTCTCCGGCAGGACAGAGCCCGTTATTCAATCGCAGTGGTTTTATTCATCCCTTCTGGTCTCCGGCCGGAGCGGTCATGACGAATATTCATCCTCAGGACCACTACCATCATATTGGTTTCTGGATGCCCTGGACGACGACCGAGTTCGAGGGTCGTCCGGTGGATTTCTGGAACCTTGCCAAGGGAGAAGGAACCGTCCGTTTCAAAGAGCTTTTGGGTACGGAAAATGGTCGGGTTTTCGGTCGATTCCAGGTGCGGCAGGAACACGTGAACCTGAAAGCTCCCGGCGGTGAAAAAGTGGTTTTAAACGAAGTATGGGACATCAAGGTCTGGAATACCGACGGGGCGGACAAAGGCTTTTACCTTTGGGACTTTGTCTCCACCCAACGCTGTGCCTCGGACAGCCCGCTTCACCTTCCCGCCTATCGGTATGGGGGGATCGGTTACCGGGCGACGGCCCAATGGAAAGAGGACAACAGCGATTATCTGACCTCAGAAGGGAAAAACCGCAAGAATGGTCACGGTACGCGCGCCAAGTGGTGTTTGATGCACGGACCGACGGAAAAAGACGATGCCGGCGTTCTTTTCATGGGCCATCCGGACAACCATGAATTCCCCGAACCCATGCGGATCTGGCCGGAAGGAGATGTTTTCTTTAATTTCTGTCCGGTACAGGAGAATGCCTGGACACTGGAGCCGGGCAAAGACTATGTTTTCAAATACCGTCTTTTGGTGTATAATGGAAAACTTGATCCCGAAGCGGCAGAGAGGGCTTGGCAGGATTTTGGCAATCCGCCGGCAGTAAAGGTAGAGCAGTAAGACAAAAGGAAGAAACGATGAAACAGCCTAAAATGTCGTTTTCGCGTCGCAGGTTCTTGAAAACCACCGCCGCCGCGGCTACGGTCGTTGCGTTTCCTGTTGTTGTGCCATCTCGGGTTTTGGGGCAGGAAGCGCCCAGCAATCGAATTGCCATAGGCTGTATCGGGCTTGGCGGGCAGGGAACCGGCAACATGAGGGGTTTTATCGCCAAAAAAGACGCACAAATCGTGGCTTTATGCGATGTGGACAAAGCACATCTCCAAGCCGCAAATCAGTATGCGAAACTTCCGGATTCGGATTTATACAATGACTTTCGGGATTTACTGGCCCGTGATGACATGGATGCCGTGAGTGTAGGAACGCCCGATCACTGGCATACGGTTCCTTCGGTCGCCGCCATGAAAACGGGCAGGGATGTGTATTGCGAAAAGCCGCTAACCCTGACGATTGCCGAAGGTCGCATTCTGGCAACGACCGCCAAACGGTATGGACGAGTCCTGCAAACCGGATCGCAACAGCGATCCGATAACCGATTTCGACAGGCCTGTGAGATCGTCCGTAACGGATTGATTGGCGATTTGAAAACTGTATACGTCGACATCCCCGGGAACAACCGCGACAATCCCGTGGATTGGAAACCCGAACCGGTGCCGGACGGATTCGACTATGGTCTATGGCTGGGGCCGGCGCCTTGGGCGCCTTATACGACCATGCGGTGTCATTATACCTTCCGATTCATTTTGGATTATTCCGGCGGTCAAATGACCAACTGGGGGGCACATTATCTGGATATCGCCCAGTGGGGTATCGGAGCCGACGACAGCGGACCGGTTCGGATCAAGGGCAAAGGCGAGTTTCCCAAGGAAGGACTGTTCACGACAGCGGTTAAGGCCGACATCGAATATACCTATGCCAATGGCGTAAAGCTCCTGCTGCACCAGGGCGGGGGCGGAAACACCCGTTTTGTCGGAACGGAAGGCTGGGTCAGGGTTACTCGAGGCAAGATCGAGGCCGAGCCTGTAAGTGTTCTGGACTATAAGCTTACGCCGGACGATATCCATTTGTACAACAGTACGGATCATAAACAGGACTTTCTCCATTGCGTTAAGACGCGGAAAGATCCGATCTGCAGCGCCGAGGTGGGCCATCGCAGCGCATCGCTTTGTCATTTGGGCAATATTTCAATGCTGCTGGACCGCGAATTGAACTGGGATCCGAAACAAGAGCGATTTGTCCAAGACAACGAGGCGCAGGGTATGGTTTCCCGCGCTCTGCGGGCGCCCTGGCATATGTAATGTAGGGAAGTGAGTTTTCAATCGAGATCCGTGGAGGATATCGCATGAATCGTAAAGGTACAATAAATCGTCGAACCTTTTTACAATGTTCTGCATGGGTCGGTGGCGCGGCGACGGTCCCGATCATTGTGCCGGCCTCTGTGTTTGGCGCCGAGGCGCCCAGCAACCGAATTACCATGGGTTGCATCGGCACGGGCCGGATGGGACAGGGAGACATGAAAGATGTGTTGCGTTTTGGCGATGTGCAGATCATTGCGGTCTGCGATGTGGACTCCAAACGCGCCAAGGATGCCCAAACGCTGGTGAACAATCACTACGGAAAGTCCCTGGGACAGGCCTGGAAGGGATGCGATATACATGGCGATTTTCGCGATCTGGTTGCGCGAACCGATATCGACGCTGTGATGATTGGCACGCCTGACCATTGGCATACGCTTCCGGCGATGGCGGCGGCCAAGGCCGGAAAGGACATTTTCATCCAGAAACCCCTGACATTAACTATTAAAGAAGGCCGTGCGCTGAGCAACGCCGTCAAACGATATGGCCGAATCCTTCAGGTCGGCAGCCAGCAGCGGAGCGACGACAAATTCCGTTTGGCGTGCGAATTGGTGCGAAACGGCCGCGTCGGAAAACTGCACACGGTGAAAGTGGGTTTCGACACAGATCCGGGTTGTGAGCCGCAGCCGGAAATGCCGGTGCCGGCGAATCTGGATTATACCATGTGGCTCGGCCAGGCGCCGCTGGCCCCTTATACGGAGATGCGCGTTCATCCGCAGAACGATTATGGCCGGCCGGGATGGCTGCGCATCAGCGCGTATGGGCACGGCATGATCACCGGCTGGGGATCGCATCATCTGGATATTGCCCAGTGGGGGATGGACACCGAACTGACCGGCCCGAGCGAGATCGAGGGCCAGGCTGTTTTTCCCAAGGAAGGATTGTGGGATGTTCACGGCGATTTCCGGATTGAGTATACCTATGGCAATGGCGTGAAGGTCATTGCCATGGACAACAAGCGCAATCAGCAGGGCGTGGTGTTTGAAGGCAGCAACGGCTGGGTATATGTGCGGCGCGGATTTATCGACGCCCAGCCCAAGAGTCTGTTGAATGAGAAGATCGGTCCGAATGAGCTGCACCTGTACCGGAGTTCCGATCATAAAAGGAACTGGATCGAGTGCATAAAAACGCGTCAGGAAACGATCGCTCCGGTGGAGATCGGCCATCGTTCCTGTACGGTCTGCCTGCTTGGCTCGATTGCCATGAAACTGGGACGAAAGCTGAAATGGGATCCGGCCAAGGAAGAATTCCTCGACGATACGGTCGCCAACCACATGCTGGCTCGGAGCATGCGCGCCCCATGGAAATTATAGAAGGCCGTGTAAGGAAATAGGATGAATCGAAGGGAATTTATGAAGGCCTCGGCGGCGGGGATGATCGCCGTTTCCGGGGTGTGGGTATCAGCAGCGCCGCAGGTTAAAATCGCCAAAATCGACGTCTTTCCCATGCGGTATCCCATGGCCGGGTATTTTAAGTTTTTCACCGGTCCGCATGGCGGGACAGGTCGTGCCGCCGTAATTGTCAGGGTCACGGCTGATAACGGTGTTGTCGGCTGGGGGCAGAGCGTCCCCATCGCCAAGTGGAGCTATGAAACCCTGGAAACCGCGACGATCGCCCTGCGGGACTATTACGCCCCGGCTCTGATCGGCAGCGATCCGTTTGATATCTCCAGCGCTCATCGGATAATGGATGAAGCCATCGCCCCAGGTTTTTCGACGGGTATGCCGATCACCCGGGCCGGAGTAGATATCGCTTTGCATGACCTTGTGGGCAAAGTAACGAGCCAGTCGCTGGCGCAGCTCTGGAAATTGCCGCAGGGCAAAAAACTTACGATGAATTGGACTCTGAACGGCCGTACGCTCGATGAGATCGCGCAATCCATGGAGGTTGGGATCAATCGAGGATATGACAGCTTTATCATAAAAGTCGCTCCAGATCCGGCGTTTGATGTGCAATTGGTCCGAATGGTTCGCCAACGCGCCCCCAAAGGATTTCTATGGGCCGACGCCAATTGTGGATATGATCTCAAAACCGCCATAAGCGTGGCGCCGAAATTGGCTGACCTGGGCTTAAGCGCGCTGGAAGCTCCTTTACGACCGAATCTGATCAGCGGGTATCAGGCGCTGAAGCGGCAGGGCGCGCTTCCCATCCTGATGGATGAGGGCGTTGTCTCTCCCACGGATCTGGAGGAGTTTATTCGACTTAAAATGCTCGACGGCGTTGCGATGAAGCCGTCCCGTTGCGGAGGGCTGACCAGCGGCAAGCGTCAGATCGAACTGATCCGGGAAAACGGTCTGATGTGGCTGGGAAGCGGCCTGACCGATCCGGATATTTCCCTGGCGGCGACACTGGGTCTCTATGGAGCCTTCGACCTGAAAAGCCCGGCCGCGCTCAACGGGCTTCAATTTCTGACGGCGGATGTACTGACCAAGCCATTCCATGTCCAGGGCAATACGATTGAAGTGCCTGATGGACCGGGGTTGGGGATTGAGGTGGATGAGCATAAAGTCATCGATCTTATGAAACAGACGAAGTAGCCAATAAAGCCAGTTTTTCACTCTCTTTCACACAAACCTTGCCTCCGGTATAAAATCGGGTACAATAGGCTCTCTGGTCAAGGATGATGCTTATGACATGGACACAATTGCTGGCAATGGTGCAATCCAAAGGAGAACGAATCGGTCTTACCTCAGATTCCCGACAGGTCAGGAAGGGAGATATCTTTGTCGCCGTTTCCGGAACCCATGTAGACGGTCATGACTTCATTCCCCAGGCCGTTGTCAAGGGGGCGGCCTATATTGTTTCCCAGGAGCCGATTCAGTCCGGGGAAACGGAAATTATTTTGGTCACGGATTCCGCCGAGGCGCTGGGCCAGTTGGCGCAGGCCCGCTACGGATACCCCGCGGTAAAACTGTGCAATCTGGCGGTCACAGGCACCAACGGCAAGACGACCGTTGCCTATCTGGTGCGATCCATCATCCGTTCCGCGGGGGCCCAGTGCGGCTTGATCGGGACGATCGAATATGATACCAGCGATGGAGCGCCTGTTCCAGCGCCTTTGACGACCCCGGATGCCCTGGAAATCGCCCGTCTTGGCAGGGCTATGGTCGATTCCGGGGCTGAATTTATGGTGGCTGAAGCCAGCAGCCATGCACTGAGCCAGAAGCGGCTGTCGGGAGTGGATTTTACGGCGGCGGCGTTTACCAACCTGACGGGGGACCATCTGGATTATCATAAGACAGAAACGGAATACCTGGCGGTCAAAATTCGTTTATTTTCCCATCTGCCGGTGCATGGCACGGCGATTTTGAATCGGCAATCTCCCGCCTCGGAAAAGATCGCAGCGCAAACCAAGGCGCGGAAATTTTGGTATGCCATCGATGAGCCGGCGGATATCGAAGCCCGAATTCATACGATGGATGCGGCCAAGACGATCTATTCGCTCCGATTCGGCGATGTTATGGAGCAGGTGGTGACGCCCTTAATCGGCAGGCACAATGTGAGCAATCAACTGGCGGCGGCTGGATTGTGCCTGGCGGCGGGCTTTCCTTTGACCAAGATCGCGATAGGACTGTCACGATTCAGTTGTGTTCCCGGACGGCTGGAGCCGGTGGAAGGCGGGCAGGATTTTCGCGTACTGGTGGATTATGCTCATACCGACGATGCGTTGGCCAATGTGTTGTCTACCTTAAAACCGTTATGTAATGGAAGGTTGATTGTATTGTTCGGCTGTGGAGGGGATCGGGATAAAACCAAACGTCCGCGGATGGCCAAAGTGGCCGAGAGGCTTGCCGATCTGGTCGTGGTGACCAGCGACAATCCGCGAACCGAAGACCCGCAACGGATTATTGAGGAGATCCTGGCGGGATTTTCAGAGCGAAATAATAAACGAATTTTCGTAGAACCGGATCGGCGGGGCGCGATTGAAATCGCGATTCGCGCAGCACGCAAGGGTGACATCGTTTTACTGG
>JAFGGE010000114.1 GCA_016930745.1 Sedimentisphaerales bacterium | reverse complement strand
GCCAAAGCGGCCTCCACCAGAGTCCGGCGCTCGTCCTCAGTAAAAACCATGCGGTTTTTAATTTTGGACTTGAGAATTTTGTTTTCCTGGCGGAGATATTCGTTTTGAAGGGTCAGTTCACGGCATAATAGCCGAGTAATCATTGCTATGATCGGTACACTTAGCCACTTGTCCCTGACTTTTTCTCCCGCTGCGTTTTCCATGCAAGAAGTCTAACATAAATCATTGCAAGATCAACTTTTAAATGCTATCATGTGAGTACAATTCATGGCAGCTATATATTTTTGGACCGGACGGGCCAATTGGAAAACAACCCACTGAAGTACGTCAGAGCCCCTCGTGTACCGCATCAACTCATTCGCGTGCTAACAACACAGGAATCCGCTCAATTGATTCAGGCGGCATACGAATTATATGATGGGTATTGCTTTGACTGGGCACTGCTGATTCAAATGGCCTTGTGTACGGGAATGCGCCGAGGCGAATTGTTAAATCTCACATGGCAGGATATCGACTTCAACGGCAAGACAGTAAACGTTTCTCCAAAGAAGGACACAGAACACGTGTGGCAGTGGCATATCAAGGATAGTCAACGAAGGAAGTTGCCTTTGACAGATGATTTGGTTAAGAAGCTTCAAGCACATCGTTTAAAGCAGCCTGCTGTTCTTCCTTATGTATTCATTCCCCTGGACAGGTACCAGTTCATCCAGCAACGAAGATTGCATCACACTTGGACGATTCAGGATGGAGCCAATCCCATGAATAACTTCTATCGTCAGATGCGACGGATTGTACAACAAGCGGGAATCGGCGAAGTGGTTTTTCACGATTTACGTCGAACGTGTTTGACGAATTGGTTGCAACATGGACTCGGGGAATTCGAGGCTTCCTTTATGGCGGGCCACTCCAGTTTCGAGACGACGCGACGATTTTATTTAGCGGTTGGTTTGGATACCATCACCAAAGCAAGACAGGCCAGCACCAAAGTCGCGGAAGCAATTTTTGGTGCAAAAATGGTGCAAACCGATACGCCGACTTCTGGAGTCAACAATTCTACATTTGTAAGTGCTTATAAAAAAGCCACTTAACGACTGGGCCCGGAGGGACTTGAACCCCCGACCAAGGGATTATGAGTCCCCTGCTCTACCGACTGAGCTACAGGCCCTGCAAGGACAGGAAAAAACGGAAAATCATCCGTTCTTGTCCCTGGTTCCTGACCGAAAGTGTACCCCAATAACGGCCGCAACGCAACCCAAGGATGCAAAAAAATGCATGGCTTGCTCGTAATGCGGGCAGAGTCAAAGGGACATGCGGAGCTAATCCAGACGGATTCCTTTTTGCTGGAGCCATGCCTTCAGGTCTCCCATTTCGTTGTCGAAGACCTGCTCATCATAATCCTGCTCCAGTTTCTGTACTTTTTCCAGCAATTCCGGCTGCTCGGCCACAAGGGCGTCCAGCCGTTTTTCGAATTCCTCGCTCAATCCGCGCAGATCATGGATCGGCACCTGAACGCCCAGAAGGGCGCTGATCTGCCGGACGGCGGCCTCGACGCAGCGGGGATTATACCCTTGTATATACGCGGGGATCTCGGCCACCAAATTGATCATTTCCAGCCCCGCCTGGCGGCAGCGGAGGGTCAGATACGTCGTTATACCCGCCGGACCGGTATATTCACTCAGCTTCATGCCCAACTGAACGACTTCATGGCAAAGATGCTGTTCGGAAACGCTGCAAAGAAACCGCGGATCCCGGTTATGGGGAGTCAGTCCCGCCACGCTCCCGATGAAGATAATCCGTTTCACATGGTATCTGTCGCAAACAGAAAAGATGCAGTCCGCATAGTCATGCCACATAAGATTGGGCTCTTTGCCTTCAAAAAACAGCAACTTATGGTCCGTCGCCGCAAAAAAAAGATTACTTGGTTCGTCAAATCCCTGTATCAGACCCTCCTGAATCTTGCAGTGCGGCCGAAACAGGGCGGAAAATTCCATCGTCCCGGGAAAATTATAAATGTAAAAATTTTCCGGTTTGATCTGAGCGAATGGTTTGGCCTCCAATGCCCGAATCATATATTCCACCGTACCGGTGGACACATCTCCGCCGTCCATCCAGCCGGTCAAGCCGATCAGCAGACTTTCGGCGCTGGTCTCTATGTCTTTATCATACTGCAACTGGTCGCTTGCCATCCCTGCATCCTTGATCCGATTCGGTTTTTGTTTTCGGTCAACCATTACCCAAAGTCGGGTTATTTATCCAGAAAAAAATCTCTCCTTGGTTTTCTTACGTATGTTATACTGATTGTGAAGCGACGGCAAAGGGCGATGGGTGACAAGAAAGAGAACCTGTAGAGGATGTTACATGAGACGATTGATTCTTGGAATAGGGATAGGGATGTTCTTTCTGAACACTCTGTCGGCGCTCTGTTTGGCCCAGCCGGAAACCTTGAATCGGAAAGATGATGGTTATCGCGGAATCTGGTACATGAATCAGCCCTCCAATGACGAATATGTCTATAAATACAGCGGTGGATTAGGTACCTATTGCGCCAAGCACAGACCGTTTGCGGTCTATTGTCCCCAGGCCGATAAGACCTTCTTCTGTTATGGCGGCACAACCAAAGACAGCGACCGAAAACTGCTCCATATGGTTTCCTATTTCGATCATAAAACCGGCCGGGTGCCTCGTCCCACCATTGTACTCGACAAGCAAACCAACGATGCCCATGACAATCCGGTCATCAGCGTCGATGATCGTGGGTTCCTCTGGATCTTTTCCACCTCCCACGGAACAGGCCGACCGTCGTATATCCACCGCAGCAAAAAGCCTTACGATATTGAGGCCTTCGAGTGGGCGCCCGCCACGAAGCAAGAGGACGGCAAAGAGACGCCGATGACCAATTTTTCCTATATGCAGCCCTGGTACAGGCCCGGTTTCGGATTCGTCTGTTTTTTTACCCGCTACAATTACCCCGCCCAGCGGACAAGCTGCTTTATGACCAGTCCCGATGGGATCCGCTGGTCCTCCTGGCAAAGGCTGGCGGCCATGCACCAGGGACATTATCAGATCAGCGCCCTGGGAAAAACAAAGGCGGGAGCCGCCTTCAACTACCATCCCAACGGCAAAGGCTTGAACTGGCGGACCAATCTGTATTATATGGAAACCGGCGACGAGGGAAGGACCTGGACGACGATCGAGGGTGCGCCGTTGTCAATACCCCTCATCAATCCCGATACGCCGGCTCTGGTCCGGGACTATGAAAACGTTGGTTTGAATGTGTATCTCAAAGACATCTGTTACGACGACCAGGACCGCCCGGTGATTCTCTATCTAACCAGTCCAGGGTACCAGTCCGGACCCGGCAATGATCCGCGGACCTGGACCATCGCCCGATGGACGGGCCGGGAGTGGTCCTTTCATACGATCACCGCATCAGACAACAATTATGATATGGGTCCGCTCTATATCGCCGATCCAGGTCATTGGCGATTGATTGCCCCGACGCAGCCCGGCCCGCAGGCGTACAATCCCGGCGGAGAGATCGCCCTGTGGAGCAGTCTGGATCAGGGCCGGTCATGGACCATGACCCGACAGATGACCACAGGCAGTGAGCGTAATCATACCTATGTCCGCCGGCCGGTCCATGCGCATTCGGACTTCTACGGCTTGTGGGCGGATGGACACGGCCGGCAACCGTCCGAATCGAGGCTGTACTTCTGCAACCGGGAGGGGGATGTATTCCTCCTGCCTCAACAAATGGAAGGCGATTTCAGTACACCGCAGAAAAGTAACCAGTAATCATCCTCGATTGCGATAGAGGTTAGGATCCACGGAGGCGACCATCAAATTCTCATCCAGCCCGCCGCCCAGAAAGGCATTGACACGCCTGCACTGGTTCGCCGGATCGGAAACCATATCGGCATAATTGATATAGAGAATCTGGAAGCACGATTGCTCGCCAATCCATCGGTCAAACTGATCCAGTTGTTTTTGAAAGAGCAGGGCCATCTGCTCGTCGGAGAGATTCCCCCCTTCCTTGCCCAGCCGATGGAGCATCTTTTTCTGGCTGGCCAGGACCTCCGCCATAGCCCGCCGCATGAACACCACACGATAGGCATACCCCTCCAGCGGCAGATCATACAGCAGTCGATACACCATCTTAACGACCCTGCCTTGCGCCAAAGCGAGCCAGGAAGGATCTTCTTTGGTCTTTTTGACCGGTTCATATTCATAGTATCCCCGAGGATTATCCTCATCGGCACGGCGGACATGATCTGCCAGGGCCTCCATCCCGCCGGCGGCGATCGCCTGCATCATCATGCTAGTCCCGGACCGGGGCAGGCCCGAGACAATCGTCAGAAAGTCGCTCATTACCGTTCCTCACAGGTTTCTGTTACACAAAGAAGCGCAAAGTATAACCGCATCCGGGATAAAGGCAATGAGGATTTGAGGATCGACTTATTAATCGAGGGAAGATTCGCCGTGCAGGATGGTCTCAATTTTCTCGGCGACCCACTCGGCGTGAGCCTGCTCGGTCACATCCGGTTTGCGTTTGGCCAGCAGCACACAGAGAACGGGCAAGTGTTTTTCGCGGGGGATGGCCTCAAATAAACGATGCCATGTTTTTGGCACATAAGGCAGCTTGGTGCGGGCCGATTTCTGGGCGTGGCTTACCCATTGATCATGTTGCTCCTCGATCATGGAGTGCAGGCGGTTCGCCAGGGCGTGCTCATCGCAGGCTCGGTCAAAAAGCTGTTCAGCCGTCTCACAGGGGGCATTGATTCTGACCTGTATCTGATTCGGCGCCAACTGTCGAACCATATCGAAATACACCGGCGCAGCGTGATAATCCTCATAGATCAGATCCAGAATACACGAACGGAGACGGTCGATATAGGCGAAATTGACCAGGCAGGCCTCCAACCCGTCCAATCCCTCGGCCACGTCGGGAAACGCATATTGTATGATGACTCGCTCCATGTCCACACTCGGTTCGTTTCAGCCAATACATGTATCTTACCATACGGATATCCAAGGTGCAAGACCCTACCCGCAAGTCCGCCACTTTTATTGACTCTCGCACGAAAATCGTAGACATACGTCACAGATTCACAGGCCTGGGATGCCGTCGAACCGTAATCATTGACACCTATCGCAAACGCGGGTATTGTGCCCCCACAAAGGAATAGGATAACAGGACATTTCCGATAGGGAGATATGCTTGGAACAGTTTCTCAAAGAGATCATTCTCGAAGCGGGTCAGATGACGCTGGACTTTCGCGCCCGGCTGGACAAATTGGCCGTCCGCCGCAAGATGGACAAAGACCTGGTCAGCGAAGCGGATGTAGCGGTGGAAGATTTCCTCGTCAGCCGGATTCAAAAACGTTACCCCGACCATGCCATTTTCGGCGAAGAAAGCGGACAGCACACCGGCGGGCAATACCGCTGGATCATCGACCCGATCGATGGAACGACTTCCTTCGTCCATGGTCAGCCCTATTATTCGATCAGCATCGCCCTGGAACAGGCCCAAAACACCATCCTGGCCGCCGTCAACGCCCCGGCGCTGGGGGAATTGTATACCGCCCGGCTGGGACATGGCGCCTTTGTAAATGGAAGCCCGATTCATGTGTCTCCCCGCTCCAGGCTTAGCGATAGCGTAATGGCCACGGGATTTGCCTGTATCCGACGCCACAGCGGCTTTACCAACCTGCCGATCTTCAATCGTATGACGCCGATCCTCCGCGATGTCCGTCGCTATGGTTCGGCTGCCGTTGACCTGTGTTATACCGCCTGCGGCCGGCTGGAGGGATTCTGGGAGATGGACTTGAAAATCTATGATGTCGCCGCCGGGGCACTGATCCTGCATGAGGCCGGCGGACGATGCACCGATTTCTCCGGCGGGAGCGCCCGATTGTATAATGAGGTTCTCGGAACCAACGGCCATATCCATACAGAGGCGATGGGGGTGATTGCCGGAGTCATAGAGGGTATCGACAAAAAAAATAAAGCCCCGTAATCCCATGGCTTAGAGGAAGGCCTTCTCATGCTGGCGCTGATCAATACAAATATCATGCAGCCGCCCATCGCTCCGATTGGGCTGGATTATGTGGGCACGGCGGCACGACAGGCAGGAATCGAGGTAAAAATGCTGGATTTGTGCCTGGCGGCGGATCCCGATTCCGCCATAAAAACCTTTACGGATCGCAACGATCCGTCCCTGGTCGCCTTGACATTCCGAAACGTGGATGACTGCTTCTGGCCCAGCGCCCAGTGGTTTGTCCCTTCGCTGGCGGAAACGATCCGGAAGATTCGCTCCGTCTCCGATGCCCCGATTGGCCTGGGCGGGATCGGTTTCTCGATCTTCTCGCAACGGCTCATGGAATACACCCATGCCGACTTTGGGATTTTCGGCGATGGCGAAAAGGCCCTTACCGATCTTTATTCTGCCCTCCGGCAAGGAAAAGGATTTGATTCAATCGAAGGCTTATTATGGCAGGATCATGACGTTTTACGGAAAAACGGACCTGCCTGGCCGCAGCCGTTATCCATCCCGACACAGCGGGATATGGTAGATAATCGAACCTATTTTGAGCGGGGAGGGCAGATCGGCATTGAGACCAAACGCGGATGCAATCGAAAATGCATCTACTGCGCCGATCCGATTGCCAAAGGCCCCGCCCTTCGAGTGCGCAATCCCGTGGAGGTTGCCGATGAATTCGAATCGCTTCTGCGACAGGGGATCGACGTTTTCCATCTCTGTGATTCGGAATTCAATATCCCCTATGATCACGCGATAGCCGTCTGCCGGGAAATCCAGCGCCGAAAATGGGTCGGCAAAGTGCGTTGGTATACCTATATGGCCGTCATCCCCTTTGATGAAACGCTGGCCTCGGAGATGCGGCGGGCCGGATGCGCCGGGATCAATTTCACCAGCGATTCGGCATGTCCGGCCATGCTCAGGATCTACCGCCAGCCGCATGGAAAACAGGATCTGGCCCGGGCGGTTCGTTTGTGTCGGGAAAACGGCATACGAGTAATGCTTGACCTGCTTCTTGGCGGCCCGGGCGAAACACCGGAGACGGTTTCCGAGAGCATTGCGTTTTTCAAGCAGATCGATCCGGACTGTGTCGGCGCTGGGGTGGGTCTGCGCATCTATCCGGGCACGGAAGCCGCCCGTTTAATCGAAAAAGAAGGGAATCTGGGGACCAATCCTGCCATCCAGCGCAAATACGATGGCCCGGTCGATTTCTTCCAGCCTACATTCTATATCTCCCCTGCCCTCGGCGGTGATGCCGCCGGACTGGTCCGGGAATTGATCGGTGATAATGAACGCTTTTTCTCTCCCATGTCCGAAGCCGGTTTTATCAAAGGAGCCAGCGGAGAAAAAGGCAAACCGGACGACCATAACTACAACGACAACCAGCAACTCATCGACGCCATCGCCGCCGGCGCCCGCGGCGCCTATTGGGATATCCTCCGACAGATACAAAAAAAGAGGATGTAATCAGGCGAACAACAGTAGCCGAATTGACTTTTCCGCGACAAGCATCTGAAAATCCTATGAACCGGAGCCTGTCAACGAGTTTTTGTAATGTTTTTTCATTATTTTCTTTCTTCAAGACATTTTTGCCCACAG
>JAFGGE010000113.1 GCA_016930745.1 Sedimentisphaerales bacterium | reverse complement strand
GCGAAAAAATGATGGCCGATCTCGGGCTGACCAAGATTCAGCTGGGCATGATCCTTTCGGCTTTTGCCTGGGGATATGCCGTTTTCCAGTTTCCCGGCGGAATTTTCGGCGACAAAGTCGGATCCCGGCGCGCATTGACAATCATTGCAGTCCTGTGGGGGATCCTGACCTTGGCAACGGGCCTGGTGCCCGGGACAAAACTCGCATCCATGACCGTTATTCTGATCACTCTCATCGGACTGCGGTTCCTTATGGGGGTCGTGCAGGCTCCTTTGTTTCCGGTCACCTGCGGCCGAACGATCGGTCTCTGGTTTCCGGTCTCCGGATGGGCATTTCCGAACGGATTGACGAGCACCGGACTGACGCTCGGTGCTGCGGCTACGGGACCGCTGATTGCCTGGCTGATGGAAACATTGGGCTGGCGGGAATCCTTTATCTTGACGGCACCCTTAGCTTTTCTGATTGCAGGAGTCTGGTGGAGGTATGTGCGGGACAATCCGGCCGATCATCCGCGAGTCGGAAGAAAAGAGCTGGAATTGATCAACGCCGACCGGCCGTCACCGGAACAGACCGCCGAAGATAAGTCGGCCTGGAAGCGCGTGCTCAAAAATCGGGACATCCTGCTGCTTGCGGCCAGCTATTTTTGTATGAACTACGTGTTCTACATTTTCTTCAACTGGTTCTTCATCTACCTCGTCGATGTCCGGAAATTCGCGATACTTGAGGGCGGCTACTTCGCCGCAGCTCCCTGGATGGCCGGTGCGGTCGCTGCCAGTGCCGGGGGGCTCTGGTGTGATCGGCTTTGCAAACGCATCGGCCCCCGCTGGGGATGCCGCATCCCGGCTATGGTCGGCCTCAGTCTCGTGGCCGGGCTTCTTTTTCTCGGGGCCATAGCCAGGAATCCGTATCTCGCCGTCGTGTTCCTGGCCTTGAGTTTCGGATGCACGCAGCTCACCGAGGGACCGTTCTGGGCGGCAGCGATCTTCGTCTCCGGCAAACACGCATCCGCAGCCACCGGAGTCATGAACACGGGTGGAAACGTTGTGGGCGGTATCGGGGCGCTTCTCGTTCCGGTCACAGCCAAAGTTTTCGGCTGGGTGCCGGCGCTGGCAACCGGATCAATATTTGCACTGATAGGTGTTGGATTGTGGCTTTTCATCCGGGCCGACAAGCCTATGGCTTCGAGCTCCAACTGAGAAGCCATTATCCGCATTTTGTTGAGTTAAGAGCCCGTTGTTCTTACTTGGGATATTTTTTGACGGAACAATTTTCTGTGTTGTAAGATTGCCTGTGCAATTGCTGGGAAATCAAGGGACATCATACTTATTTCTGAATTGCGGGCAGCGTTATCCATAGATCAGTATGATGTCCCCGGAATTCCGGGATGTTGAAGGAGGGAGACTCATGAAAACCGCGAACAAAATCTTTGGGACGCGAATGAAAAAGTGTGGTTTGCCTATCGCGCTGACATTGGGATGGCTGACCATCACCATGTTTGCCGGCAGCCAATCGAGACTTCCCGAAGTCACCTATGAGGGGATCGATATCAAGGAAGTCTGGATTCCTATGCCCGACGGCGTGCGGCTGGCCGCCAGCCTGTTCATGCCGGCGGATCGAGACGCATCGGCAAAATTCCCCGTTCTGCTTGAATATCTACCTTACCGCAAAGACGAAAGCCGCAATCACAGCTTCGCGATGTACTCTTATTTTGTCGCGCGAGGTTACGTCGTCGTCCGTGTGGATATCCGCGGCTCCGGCACCAGCGAAGGCAGACTGATCGAGTACGAATACACCGATCAGGAACAGGAAGACGGCGAGGCAGTCATAGACTGGCTGTCGAAACAACCCTGGTCCGGAGGAAAAGTCGGCATGTTCGGCATCTCTTGGGGGGCATTCAACTCCATCCAGATGGCCATGCGTAATCCGCCGGCGCTGAAAGCCATCGTCGCCATTCAGGGCACCGACGACCTGTTTCGCGACGACTGTCATTTTATCGACGGCATGATGCATGTCGATTCCTACGAATTCGGCCAGGACATAGCCAACATCCTGCCCGCGCCGCCGGATTACCCGCTCGACGAGACCTATTTTAGCGATCGCTTCAACACGGAACCCTGGTTGCTCATCTACAAGCGTCAGCAGCGCGACGGTCCGTTCTGGAACCGGGCCTCACTCAATTCCGATTACTCCAGCATCCGCGTACCGACCTTTGTCATCGGCGGCTGGTATGACGGCTACCGCGACAGTGTTCCCCGAATGCTCGAAAAACTCGAGGCGCCGGTCAAGGGCATCATGGGTCCCTGGGCGCACACCTGGCCGAACGAACCCTATCCGGAGCCCGGGATCGAATGGCGTCGCGAGGCTGTTCGCTGGTTCGATCACTGGCTGAAAGGTGCAGACACAGGCATCATGGATGAACCCCGGTTCGCGGTTTATGTGCGCAAGTGGCATCCGCCGGGCGTTGTCGATAAGGTGCCGGGCTACTGGCGCTGGGAGGACGGCTGGCCGATCGACCGCACCGAGAAACGAACGATATATGCCCAAGCCGATCACAGCTTGTCGGCTGCTTCACCTGTCGAAGGTAAAGAACAAACCCATAAGCTTCGATACATTCCCACGGTCGGAATCGAGGCCTCGGGCAATGTCAACTGGTGGGGGGATTTCCCCTGGGATCAGCGCGGCACCGACGCCTACAGTTTAGTCTACGATACCGAACCGCTGGACCAGGATCTGGAAATCCTCGGTTTCCCGGGGGCGGTGCTGCACGTATCGGCCGATGCGCCTCTGGCTGATTGGATTGTGCGCATTTGCGACATCGCGCCCGATGGAACCGCCACCCAGGTGGCCGGAGCCGGTCTCAGCGGCGCGCAGCGGAAATCTCCGGAAGAACCGGAATCGCTGGTGCCCGGCCGGGTTTACAAGCTGGAGTTCGACCTGCACTTCACTTCCTGGGTGTTCCCCAAGGGACACCGCATCCGCCTGGCTGTCGGCAACGCACTCTGGCCCATGATCTGGCCCACACCCTATGCGATGACCACGACACTGGGCATAGACGGCGCCGATGCATCGCATGTGGTGCTGCCTGTAATGCCTCAGTCCGATCGGCCGCGCCCCGATTTTTTGCCTCCTGCCAAAGATCCGGAGCTCCCGGGTTACGGTTATCTCAAAATCGGTGATGAATCCATATCAGGCTATGCCGAAACCAGGAGCATCGAGCGGAGTCCTCTTGAATTCAAAACTCGTATCGTCTCTTCGGGGGCGTACGGTTCGGTTTATCCATGGACCACTATCAAGTATTGGGAGAATATGGCCCATGAAGCGCAGGACAGCGACCCCGCCAAGGCCGGCGTAACCGGTAAGAGTCGCTACACGATCGAACTGGACAATCGAACAGTGACGGTGGAGGGCGATCTTTCATTGACCAGTGACCGAGAGAACTTTTACTACACCTACACGCGCCGGGCGCTGGAAAATGGAAAACTCATCAAGGAGAAAACCTGGAAGGAGGCTATTCCCCGCGATCATCAGTGATTGTCGATGTGACGAACTCCAAATCGGGGGACATCATACTTATCTCCGAATTAGATTCGGGGAAAAATCCGAAATAACTCTGAATAGTGCATAGTTTTCATCAATAGATAAGTATGATGTCCCCCGAATTACTGAATAATCAATGATTTTTCGGGAATAGAATAGCAGTCTATCCGGCGAATTCTGAGGCCGCTTGCTTTAATCGGAGTATAAAGTTTTTCGATGATTTTGCCCCCCCAAAAATCGCATTTAAGGGCTTTATTAGGGCGCTTATATGGTCTAACCCGCTCTTAATAAAAAAAAATGCCGAGGCGCGGCCCCAATATTCTTAAAAATAGCTTGACTGG
>JAFGGE010000112.1 GCA_016930745.1 Sedimentisphaerales bacterium | reverse complement strand
GCATAGAACGTCGGCCTGTTCCTCTGGGCAAAACCGATCGGGCAGAGGCTCAAATTTGGGGCGCGGGGGGGGAAATTTGGGCCTCTGGGGCCCCGATCGGTTTTGCCAATGCAAGTCGCGCCCAAGACCTCCACCCACAAATCTTTCAAGAGAGCCGGAAAATCAAACTGCATGGAAAAGGCCAGGAAGCTTCTTGCGTCAGTCTTCACCGCAGAAGAAGATTTCGCGGTCGATTTGGCCGACGTAGAAACGTCCATCCCCCCGGATGAACTGGATTACGGTGTCGAGCTGCGTTTCCACGAACACGCCGTCATTGCTGACCGTGGCCAGTCCGATGATTCCTACCGCCTTATTGTCCTGAGCGCTGACTTCCGACACCGAAAAATTAAAACGGCTCTGCAGCCGCCCGATCAGGCTCTTGATGATCCGGCGTTTATCCTTAAGCGAGCCCATGCCATGCAGATGAATATGAACGGTCAATGTCCCGACTACCATAGGCTTTCCTTCTCGAAAAGGAAAGTATAGCTTAGATGGCATTCTTTCGCAATCTTCTTGCAGCGCCGCAAACAAGAAGTAACCCAAGGAGCAGTTGCACAAGACAATAAGCGGCAAATAAGCAAAATAGGAAGGAAAACTCGGGACCGTATCCTTCGATAGCACCGGTTACGACATACTTCATTTGGTGGAAGGGATTCATGACCGTTGGGAGTATGGAATCCCAGCCAAAAGGAAGATGAGGGAAAATGAGAAAAGGCAAGAGAATCCATAATCCGACGACGACGGCCAGACTCCCCAGGATAGCCGCTGCGCTGGTGCGAAACCGTGTGCTGCAATACAAACTTACACCAATGAGGAATGCCGAACAACTCAGCCCATTCAAAGAAGTTCCAACAATCGCATAGGGTCTCAGGATTCCGATGACCGTAAAGATAAGAAGATGCAGAAAAAGGGGAATCCATGCCGGCCAGAACCGCCGTGAAATTCCTCGCATTATATCGTATACGATCCGTGCATTGCTCCAGGGAATGGTCAAAAGCCCGATCAGGGTCCGGCTTTCCTTCTCCACGGTGATACAGGTCGCCATGGCGACTCCGGTTGCACCCAATCCGATACAGAGATACAGAACCAGAAAAGGCAGGTGGGAATACCCCTTCTTGAATTCCTGCCCCATCATGCCGTATCCGAACAGCACGAAATGAATCGCCGCGATAACCAGCAGAGCGGTAACCAGAGGATGCCGCTGCATCAGGGAAGGGGCCATACGGGCTTTCCAGATCAGGGGCGAACCTTCTACGGACCTTACCGTCGAATATGGATCGGAAATCACAGCGACAAGTTCCGGGATTTTCTTTTCTGTTTCCGGTTTGGCAGCAGGGCAGCGATCTATCGCGGGACTGTCCACAGATGCTGGGATCGATTCCGACGGGCAAGAGGCGGTAAAGAAATCGAATTTTTCAAAGACGGCTCCGGCCAGACGGAGACGGCAGGACCGCAGCACCAGGCCGCTTAGAAACAGCATGAATCCCCAATGAATCCCGCCGATCAGCCAGGGAAGCCGGGAAGCCGAAGAAAACGTTTTCTCGGTGCTCCAGATCAGAAAACCAAACGGGTGAATCCCTATCAGAAGAAAGGCGGCGGCGCCATCGGTCATCAGCATCAGCAGGATCGGCAAAACCACATACAATCCGCCCAGAGTCAGAGCTGCCAGAATCACAGTGGTATGGGTTTTGCGATAATGCAGCGACAGACGCATGCTCAGCGCCCCGACAAACACAACCGCCGTGAAGGTAGTGCACAGACTTGACAGCAAATAGCCCCACTCGATCCCGCCGAACAGGCGTATTGCCGCCAGCAGCGGCACGCTGATCCCCATCAGGAGAATGATCGGCAGGAGTTTGCCGCACAATTTTCCATAGACGATCTGACGCGGCGAAATCGGAGCGCTCAGAAGTAGCGCCAATGTTCCTTTGGCAATCTCTTCGCTGAAAGAGGCGCTCAGCAGAATCAGTGCAGCGGCCTGCATCGCCACGAACTGGAACCAGACCAAAGACGTAACGATGGACTGTGCTGCGCGTGACATCTGCATCTGCCCAAAGGAACCGGAAAATGTCCCTGTCAAATCCCGGAAAACGACAAACACAAACACGCCCAATGCCCCGATATAAACACTTCGAAGCACATAGGTGCGACGCCGTCGGCTCGATACCCGAAGTTCCTTGTCGAGGATCGGTCCGGTCAGCCAGGAAAACGTCAATACATTCCATGCCGCATCTCTCGTTGCCATAGGAACTATTGTCCTGTTATCCTCCCGTTTCCGGTGTTCGATGGACGCCCTTAAAAAATATTTTTTCGCAATCGCTTCTTGGCCCGCCAGGCGAAAAAAAAGCCGATAGCGATATAAATCCACCCGCAGAAAAGCATCCAGAAGGAAGATTTCCACACATCGCTTTGGCCGCCGGAGATCCAGTCGTAACGCAGCGTATTGCCCTGACGAGCCGTCGCATCCAGGGTGGAGCACAGATGCACATACGGATTCAGGTCCATATACGCCTCGCCCAGATCGTCGCTGGAGCGGGAGATGGCCAATATCATAAACAACAAAAACGGAACCAGGGCCCAGATGACCGCGCCGAGAATAAAATTCATAACCACCGCCGTGGTGGTATGCTTGAATCGGCTGCTGAAATACAGGCCGGAGCCGAGAAGAAACACCGTCGTCCAGAATACCAAAAAGGAAATCTGAACGATCGCCACCGGATGAATATACCCCACCAGGGTGAACAGCCAGACATGCCCCAGCAGCGGCAGCCAGGCGGGAAGACATCGTTTGATCGCGCCGATCACCTTGCCGAACAGGATATTCCAGTCGTCAACCACCGTGCCCAGCAGGGCCGGCCAGGTCCGCGATTCCCGCTCGGAGGTGATGACCGTAGCGGGAAAAACGATGGTGACCAGCAATCCCAGGGAAAAAAAGATCACGCCGTACAGAATATGGCAGTATTCCTCGTCCAGATCGCCATGATCGGCGAACAATCCGTACGACAGCGCCAGCAGGCCCAGGCCGATGACTCCAAAAATAACGGCCAGGATTTTATGCCGGGTTAACGGACTGAGAAGCTCCTTCCACGCCACCGGCGGGCCCCATACCCGCCGGATATGTCCGGCCATGCCCAGACGCTCAAGAGCCGGTTCGGACAGAGAGCCCGATAACGCCCCCGGCGAGGCCCCTACGATTTGTCGCAAGGCCGCACGACGCACCATGGCGATGCAGCTGGCAAGAATCCCCGCCGAAGAGACCAGCATAATCCCGCAGTGAACCGGCCAGAAAACAGAGCCCATGAATCCCGTAGCGCGGGGATCGAATAAAACTTCTGTCTGTACCCCCATGCAAAAATACGGGTTCAGATGATACAATACAGCAATGAAAATCTTCTCATCAATAACGCGGTGTACGGCGAATATGGTCAGCAGCGGCAGAAACAAAAACAACGTCGCCAGCGTCAGGATCGTAAGAATAATCACCACGTAGGCCCGCCGGCAGAAGATCGAAAAGAACATACATACCGATCCGACAAAGATCACTGCCGTCATTGTGATGCAGAAGCCGGAAAGAAGGAATTGCCAGGGCACGCCGCCGAACACGCGGACAATCGCCAGCAGGGGAAAGGATACCCCGATCAACACCAGAAGCTGCAAGAGTCCGCTGAGCAGTTTTCCCAATACGACCTGCATGCTGTTGATGGGAGTGGTCATCAGCACGCCGAGAGTTTTATTGTAGATTTCGTCGCTGATGCTGGTGCTGAGCATGATGACCCCGACGATCTGGGCGATACAGAATTGAGCCCAGACGACAATGGCCGTAATCCCCATTCCTACCATATACATTTCGGAGGCCTGGCTGGCGGCCGATCTGTAACTGAAGCGAACCGCCTCCAGCCAGAACAACAGCAAAATCAACGTGAGGATCAGCAAATACAGAGTGCGGAAGACATAATTACGCCGCCGCCGGCTGGCGATCCGAAGCTCTTTGTCGAAGATTGGTCCGGTCAGCCAGGAAAACGTCAATACATTCAATGCCGTATCTATCGTTGCCATAGGAACCGTTTATTATCCTGTTATCCTTTTGTTTACGGTGTGCGATGGGCACGCTTAAAATATATTTTTTCGCAATCGCTTCCTGGCCCGCCAGCCGAAAAACACCCCCGCTCCGCCATAGACAACCACCGAACTCAACAGCGTCAGGTTGGTGTTTCCGATCCGGCTGAGCTTTCGATCCGGCCAGATATACCGCAACTGGTCCAGCGGGGCTTCCGCATTCAAATCCCCGCCGTTTCCTCGCATGGTTATGCTGGTCTGTACCAGCGGGTGAAGACGCATATAAAAAAGAAACGGCCTGGGATTGTCGGCCATCTCAATCAAAAAACCCAGCACTACCGGAACCACCAGCCACAACACGATCGCCAGGGCCATATTGGCCACGACCGCCGTAGTTGTCCGTTGAAACAGGGCGCTGAAATACAGGCCGCTGCCCGTCAGAAACAGGATTATCCACGATACGATCAGGACCAGATGTACGATGGCGACCGGATGGATGTATCCGGCCAGAATAAACAGCAGGACATGGACTGCCAGAAACAGCCAGACGGGCAGACAGCGGCGAAAAACCCCCGCCGCCTTGCCCAGAAGAATCTCCCTGTCCTCCAGTGTGGTGGACAGCAGCAGGGGCCACGAACGGAGCTCCTTCTCGGAGGTGAGCATGGTCGCCGACAATACCAGATTGCACACCATGCCCATAAACATGAAAATCGTCACATACGACATGTGCGTGTTGTCTTCCCGCAGCAGATCGTCTTTCCAGCCCATCCAATAGGTGAACACCAGCGCAGAGACCGCCAGGACCAGACCGATCAGACTGTGATGTCGGCCGCCCTGAATCAGCGGAGCACGCAATTCCTTCCAGACCACCGGAGAACCGACAACGTCCCGGATCGCATCGTTTATCGGTTCCACGTTAACCGGCGTTTTCCTTTTTGGTTTTTTTTCGGAGGGCTTTCGGTGAAAAATAGGCTTCCATGGCCCCGGATTTTCTCCCACCGCCTGGCTCAGGGCCGCCTGGCGAACAATCCGGACCGACCAGGCCAGAATTAAAGAGGATAAAAACAGCATTACTCCGCAGTGCGCCATCCAGAAAAAGGAAGGAAGAACCCCTCCCCCCCAGGACTGGAGCACCGTTTGCGATTCCATCGCCATGACAATAAACGGATTAAAAACCGCCAGAAGGGGGATCAGATAGTTCTGAAGCCGGGTATAATATAAGAGCCATACCGTCAATCCGGGGATAAAGGCGTACGCCACGCTCAGAGCCAGAATCGTGGTCAAAATCACGGCATAGGAGCGGCGTCCCCCGATGGAGAAAAACAGGCTCATCGAACCGGCGAAAATGAGGGAAGTCAGCGTAATGCAAAGACCCGACAGGATATAATCCCACGGGACGCCTCCCAGCACGCGCACAATGGCCAATAAGGGCAGGCTGATGGCCAGCAGCAGCAGCAATTGAAGCAGCTTGCTGAACAGTTTTCCCATCACAATCTGAAAGCTGTTGATCGGCGTGGTCATCAAAACGCCCAGGGTGCGATGGTAGATTTCATCGCTGATCGAGGTGCTCAGCATGATGATGGTAATAAACTGGGTCGCCAGAAACTGGAAAATCACGATCGTCACGATGATAATCTTGCCCGCTTCGGCCATCTTCGCCTGTTGATAGGCGACCGGCCCTCGAATTTGCAGATTGACGGAGCTGAGCCAGACCAGCACAATAAACGCCGTCAGACATAGCAGATAACCGAAGCGCAGAAAATAATTCCTCTTGCGGCGGCTGGATACCCGCAGCTCTTTATCGAAGATGGGACCCACCCATACACTGGGGCGGGACAGACGCCCAACAAGTTGGAACAGAGATTCAGCCACGAGGTCCTGTCACATCCGCTTGTCCCAGACCAAACACATCCCGGCGCACGCGGCAGCGGGCCTGCCACAAAAAAACCAGCCCCAGGGTCGCATACACGATAATGGGTGCCGCCGCAAAACCGCCCAGAAAGACCAGTCCAAAGGGATCGGAAAGAACATTTTCCGTGGTAAGCTGCATGCTCCATGCGGCACATACGATAGGATTGGCAAAACCCAGCAGCGGAAACAGAAAGCTCATGCCGATCGGCGCCGCAAACGTGATCGCCACTGCACCGGTCACCGTTTTGAGTCGAGTGCCGAAATACATCCCCAATCCGATAAAAAACAGAATTCCCGGAGGGATGGTAAGCAGCAGGGCGAAAATCGCCAGAGGATCCAATACGTCCAGAGCGATAAAGACGATGGTATGGACAAACAGCCAGATCCACAACGGAGCGGTATCGATGAAAATAGCTGCCGTTTTTCCGCGGATGATCTGTCGTTCGTCCAGCAGGGTGGTCAGCAGCAGCGGCCAGCAGCGACCTTCTCGTTCGCTGGCGACGCTGCCGGCCGCCAGGGATGCCGTCCGAACCAGACCGACCAGCACCAGGACGCCGGCAAACCAGCTATGGAACGTCTTGGTGAACAAAAACCGATCCATCAAAAAGGCGGCGGGGGAGTAGACGATTAAAAGGGCGCCTCCAAGGATGAAAAACGGGGCAAACGTGCGGGGGCGAATCCGCTGCATTTCCTTCCAGACGATGCATTCCCCCCGTACCGTGCGAAGGGGACGGTGTTCGATAAACGTTTTTCTGTCCAGACGAAACCACCGACGAAAACCGAAGCGTTCGCCGCCGAATGCTTCGGTCAGCATGACCTTTCGCAAACGAATCGTCGCCAACAGGGCTATCCCACAGGAAACCAATACAATAAACAGGCAATGCCCGAACCAGGCGGGCATCGACGGATTGCTTCCTCCGCCGGGAAGCAGCGTGCTGCTGATCCCATAGAAGATTGCATACGGATTGAGAAACTCAAGAAGTCCCGACATCTCCTTGAGCCATTGGGGCGGACTGCCGGCCGCGGTCCAGGTATGGAGGGCGACCACCGTGAGAAACAGAAGCGCCAGAACCAAGATCACCAGAAGGGTCGAACGATACGCCTGACGGATCGACACCGACGCCAGCAGGCTCAGCGAACCGCCCAGCAGCGAAGTCGTAAACGTCAGAAAAACGCCGGCCAGCACGAAAGTCCACGGAACTCCGCCGAACACCCGAACGATGGACAGCAGCGGGAAACTGATCGCCAGAAGCAGCGCCAGAACCAGCAGACGTCCGAACAGTTTGCCGACTACGATCTGCAAGCTGTTGATCGGCGTGGTCATCAGGACCGCCAGTGTGCCCTGACGAATCTCGTCGCTGACGCTGTTGCTCAGCAGAACCACAGCCAGCACCGGCAGGGTGAGAAATTGGAAAGATACGATCGTGATAATGGCCATCCGCCCCGCGCTGGACATATCGGCCGCTCGCAGCGCCCCGGCTCGTACCGGACCCAGGCCCACATGGGAAAACCAGACGCCCGCCAGGAAAAGAGTCAGAATCGAGATGTATAGAGTGCGAAGGAAATAATATCGTTTTCGGCTCGCGGCCACGCGTAATTCCTTGTCCACGATCGGGCCGGCCAGATCGATGGGATTCCATTGATTCATCCAGTTTAGGAGCCGTATTACGCTTTGTTTCATACGCATTAAAAGCCGTGTGACGGTCTGTCTCATTTGCAGGTACATGCGGGCGGCTCTTTCTCAGTGTACGATGCCTTTGGTCAATTGCAGAAAGGCATTGTCCAGCTTCAGTTGTTCCGGTTCCAGGGCGATCACATCCAGACCCGCCTGCACCAGCGTTCGGGCGATCGTTCCGTCGATCTCATATCCCTCGGCGTAGGTGACCGCCAGATAGCCGTCCTCAGGCCGGACTTCCTTGATCTGCGGCAGCGAGCTGAGCACCTCGAACGCCCGATCCCGGTCCCCGGCCACACGGACGCGCATCTTGCTTTGAATCCCCATCTGCCGGCGGATTTCCTCCATGGTTCCGCTGAAGACCAGCTTTCCGTGTTCGATGATCCCCACATGATCACAGATTTCCTCCAGCTCGCTGAGGATATGGCTGGAAATCATGATCGTTTTGCCCATGCGTTTCAGCTCCCGCAGCAGCTCGCGAATCTCGATCCGCGCCCGCGGATCAAGCCCGCTGGCCGGCTCGTCCAGAATCAGCACCTTCGGATCGTGAATCAGCACCCGGGCCAGGCCCAGCCGCTGCTGCATCCCGCGGGAAAGACTGTCCACCGCCGCGGCCCGCTTGCTCTGCAGGTCGGTCAGTTCCAGAACGCCTTCGACGATGGCCTTGCGTTTCTTTCGCTCGATGTTAAACGCCGCCGCGAAAAACTCGAGATACTCGAATACCTTCAGATCGTCGTATACGCCCATAAAGTCGGGCATGTAACCCACCCGGCGGCGCACCTCCTTTCCCGTTCGCGTCACGTCCAGCCCGTCGATAAAGGCCCTCCCCCGCGTCGGCTCCAGCAGCGTCGCCAGGATCCGCATGGTCGTCGTTTTGCCTGCGCCGTTGGGACCGATGAAGCCAAAGATGTCTCCCTGGTCGATTTTCAGGTCCAGGTCCACAAGGGCGGCCAGATTTCCGTAGTACTTGGATAATTTTTGTGTCTCAATCATGGTTCTATCTCTCTTCTGGAAATATCACTTGCCGAACCAACTGAATATGATGATGTTCTCCCGAGGCTCCCTTGATCCGGTAGGGGATCGTCTGCTCTTCATATTGGGCGCATACGACGGCCGCCCCATGCTGAAGATACTGCAGGATCGTTTGCGTTCGCTGCAATACGCCCAGCGCGGCGAACGGCGTCTCGTGGCGAAGCCGATAATGGACGCCCTGGCCGCGCATGTACGTCTGGAGCTGATTGCCGATGACCGAATCCCATCCTTCAAAAGACGTCGGCCGTCCTGAAAATTCCTTCGTTTGAAGCGGATCGATTGGCCCCAGGACCAATCGTCGGTTGTCGGAAAAAAGCACATACGCCTCGCGAATCGGGGCATTGGAAAGATTGGTGACCGTTGCGACAATCTCGCCGTCTCTTCGTTCTACCGACGCGCTGAGGGGAAGTCCGCCCGTCGGATATTCGTTCATAAGCGTCTGGGTCGTCCAGATATTGACGGGGATGGACCAGGGAATATTGGCCCCGTCTTCCTGCGTGCAAAACAGATTTCGGCTGCCGGGCTGCTGCCGGTAGGAATAAATCTGAGTTTCCGAGGGAGAAACGCCCGACCACCATTGCTTTTTATCATACAGATCCTTGGCGTCGTCGAAAATATAGTCGCTGCTGCGGGGCGCGAAAATGCCGCAGAATTCGGTTCGCCAGCACCGGCCGGCCCCCTGAATGCCGTCTGTGGTGGACACCATGCGAATCTGCAGCGAGCCCCCGCGAAGGGCCTGTACGCCATAGTACGCTCCGATCGAAAACAGGATAATCCATCCGGTCGAAGTCACCCAGGTCAGCGGAAGCATCTCTTTGCGTTTAAGCACGATGTAATCCACCGGGCCCAGCAGGATCGCCAGCAGAGTTAAAAGCAGAATCACCCACCAGATGCTCAACGGCTGCATTTCGGCGATATTGTATAGATGTTCAATGACGGCGTTGCTCCCCGTCTGGGCGTACCCGATCTCATAATACCGCCACATCGAGGTATTCTGTTTTTCCTCCTGCGCCGGATCTTGTACATATTCGATGCTTCTTCGCAGGGGAATCTGCTGGGTCGATTGTTCATAATTAATTCCGAACTGGCCCGATCCCCACATCATTTCCGGTTTTTCGGGGGCTGGTTCGAACGATCGCGATCGGGAATCCTCCAGGAGGCTTCCCAGCCGATTGGTCCAGAACACTGCCGGAGCCGTTTTCTGCAGATCGCTGAGGGTATCCGGATCGAATCCCAGGACAGCCACGCGCCCGAATCCTACGTAGCCTACGCCGCAAACCCCGCTTCCGTCCGTTGTTCGGCTGATTTGATTCAATCCTGCGTTGCCCTTGGGTTCAATCGTTCGGCAGATGGTGGTTTCGGCCCGATCGGCAGAAAGCCCCAGTTGCATCAATAATCCCGGTTCTATCCGGATCTGACGGTCGGGCTGCAGTTCGAAGGGGAGCATCTGTGCGATAGGATTATTCGCATCCAGAGGATGAATCCCTGGGATCAGAAGGAGCATCCCGCCGTTGTGCACAAAATCACAAATCGCCTGGAGCTGATACGCATTAAACCGGGTCCAGTCCGGATCGTATAAGACCAGGGCGTCCAGCGCCGCATACCCCGTCCAGTCCCAGGGGGCAGCACGCGGCATCTTGTCCTGGACGTACACTTTACCCCGGTTTCGGTCCGAAACGCACATGGATTGCCGGGGCAGTTGCAAAAGGCCGAATTTCCGCTCCCCGATCAGGCCGATGAGCAGTTCGTTTTCATTGATCGCCGTGAGCATCTGCCGCTGAAACGAGGGATCCCAGAGGTCGAACGTGTTTTGCCAGGTGATGCGATTCGGAGAGCGTGAATCCCGGATCTGCACTTCGCATTTTTCCGCGGCAAATACGAATTTGCTCACCAGAGGCAGATGCGTCGGCACATCCGGCGTCACCACGAACCGATGCATGACATGCATGCGGTTCAGACTGTCCTGTTTGGCCGAAAGCTGTAAAATCCCTTCAAACGGCTCGGTCAGTTCGGTGTCGATGTTGATCTCCACGGCGGTCCATTCCATGGGTCGATAACAGCCGCCCCAGCCGACAAACACATCGACATTGAACTGCTCCTCTTTTTTCGCCCACATCGTTCCGATCAGAAGGACCGCAAGAATCCCCGAAAATCGAACCATTCTGCCCATAATTATTCCTCGTTTACCGCCTGCTTCCTGTCCCGGTTGGCACCGGCTTGGTTTGCCTTTCCGTTTCTCCTGCAGCGTGTTCAGATCCTCACTTTCGAATTGTACACCATCCATTCCACGATGACCAGAACCAGCGCCGTCAAGACCAGCCAGGGCCACAGAGGAATGCCCGCCCGAATGCTTTGGCCGCTTTCGGCCCGGACAATTTCGCCGCTCAGAACAAGCTCTTCGGCCGGCTCGATATGGCTTTCCTGGCTGTCCAGTAGATTTACGGCGAACGCCTGTGCGTTCTTCTCGTCCGGCATGAGCGTATATACGCCCACCTTGTCTGTGTTCGCCAGCCGCACCGATCCGTTCGGATCGACCTGAATTTTTTGCCTGGAAATGCCTGGCGATTCGAAGGTTACCTCCTGATACGAATCCAGCCCTTCCAGCAGGATCGGATCGCCGGGACCCAATTGCCGACTCTCGACGGCGCCGGCCTGCATGCCCAGATACCCCAGAGCATTGTAAAAGAAAAGAATAAAACTCGGCTCGAACGGCCAGTTGGTGTCCAATACGTCAAATCCCGCCAAAAGAAACAGGCTTCCTTTGCGCTGGATCAGGCTGACCGCGGCCGTCTCGTTGAACTCCGCCAGAACCTCCGCCTCCCGGGGAAGAATCATCTGGTAGGTTTTGGCCGCGAACAGGGTCGCCATATTTACATATTTCATCACCGCGTGACGGCTGCGCCAGTCCACGATCATCTGGTTTTCCAACTGGCCGGGTACGACGACATCGATTCCTTTCGGCGGCCGGCCGAACACCAGATAGCGGCACTTGGGAATCTCGGCCGGCACATAATTGTCCAGGACAATCACATCATACGGTTGCTCCGCCGTCAAAATACCATGATCCATCGCGTCAAATTCGCTGCCGGTCGCCCGATCGAGCCGGGAAATCGGACAGGCCTTCAGCGCCGACTCCAGAACCGGATTTCCTTCGGTTACCAGCAATACCGACAATTGACGCGGCGGCGTCAGGATGGCCCATACCGCATCGTCCCGATCAAAATCATCCTCGTACAGAAGCCGCACTTCGACCACGCCGGAACCGGGATGCAGGAAGGAAAATTCCATCGCCGTCTTGCCCGGTTCATCCGGCGTTTCGTCGGTTCCGGCTGTGCGGGCCGGGATCGTTATGGTTCGCACGGAAAGCACATCTTCGTTCAGGCCCAGACGTATATCGCAGGCGACCGGCTGCGGTCCATAATTGGCCGCGGTCGTAAAAACCGTCACTTCGTCCGGATTCTCATAAGACCGTCGCGCCTGCATGGCGATCAGTCCCGCATTGTGCGAGGAAGTTCCAATTTTGTGAAAAACAAGTCCTTCGGCGGCGATGGCGATCTGATCTACATCCGCGATCCGGCCGTCGCTGTACAAAATCACCTGCGCCGGCGCCAAAGGGCTGCGATTGTTGGCCTCATCCCCCAGCGATTGCGCGAAGGCATTGGCCACCGTCAGGGCTTCGCCCAGCTTGCTTCGCCCGTCGCCCGGCTCGATGGCGTCGATCGCCGCCAGCAGTTGCCGTTTGTCCGAAGTGAAATTGCACATGACCTTGCTGCGTTCATCAAAGGCCACGACCATGACCTTGTCCCCGCTTTCCTGGAGCTGGAAAAACGCCCGGGTGTTGATCGATTCGATAAAATCCCTGGCGCCGGCCTTGGCCGCGGCCAGCCGGGAAGGCCGGACATCCGTGGCGTTCATACTGGCCGAACGGTCGATCAGAACTACGTAGCGCTGCCCTTTGGCGGCAAACAACGACGCCACAGGACCGGCCAGCGCCAGAAGAATCGCCAGCAGGGTCAGCATCTGAAGCAGCAGAAGTAGATTGCGGCGAAGCCGCTGAAACGGCGCGTTGACCTGCAGGTCCTGGATCGCCCGTTTCCAGAGCAGGGTGCTGCTGACAAGCTGCTCGGTCCGCTTAAGCTTGAGAAAATACAGCAGCAGCAGCAAAGGAATGCTTACGACCGCCGCCGCCAAACCAAGCGTCCATGTTAAAAATTGCATAGAATCTTCCCGTTACTCAGCGAGTCTTATCGAAGAAGCTGTATCCTTCGCAGATAATTCAGCACCATAAGCTCCACCGACGTGGAGGTATTGGCAAGGACGTATGTAGCGCCCCGGCGCACGCAGAAATCTTTCAATCCATTACAGTATGCCGTCACATTCCGTTTGTAGTATTTCAACAGGGCCGCGCTGACGGTGATCTCCGAACTGTCCGCGTCCTCCGCATCCACCAGCTTCAAATCGCCCGCCAGTTCCGGCTCCAGCTCCTGCGGGCAGAGCGTCTGCATGGCGTACAGCTCATACTGCCCCCCGATCAGACGCCGAAGCCCGCTCTCATACCCTTCTTTGAACAGAAAATCGGACACGACGATCATCACGCCCGTCCCCACCCGGCTGCCGGCCGCCTGACGGCACGCCTTGTCGAAATCGCTGGTCCCCTCGGTGGGCGTATTCAGAATCAGTTCGGCCATCCGCGGCAGATACGCTCTCCCCCGCATGTTCGCAACCTGTCCGACGATCCCGTCGCCGAACAAAGTGATCGTGACGCGATTGTTCCCGGCCAGACTAATGTATCCCATCGCCGCCGCCAGCTTTCGGATATAGGTATTCTTTTCCCGGTCCGGCATCCCCACCGAAGCGCTGGCGTCCACCAGCAAATGCACCGTCAGATCCTGCTCTTCCAAAAAGAGCTTGAGGAATAATTGGTCCAGCCGGCCGTAAATATTCCAGTCGACAAAACGAAGATCATCCCCCGCGACGTAGGGCCGGTGGTCCGCAAACTCCACGCTTTGCCCCCGCCGTTTCGAGCGTCGTTCCCCCTGGAGCCGCCCCTTGAGCACCTTATGGCTGAGCACATCCAGCGCATCGAGACGAGCCATAAAGCCCGGATCCAGAAGATCGCTCAATTTTCGTTGCGTTGTTCCCATCGCCGCTGCCATACGTTCTCATTTCTCTATACGAAATCGGTTTTTCCTTTGTTCCTTCCGCAACACGAACGATCTTATGCCGTCTTCAGGTCCTGCTCCACCGCGCGGGGCGTTGTGTCCATGATTTTCTGCAGCAGTTCGTCGTTGTCGATCCCCTCGGCCTGGCCTTCAAAGTTCAGCAGGATTCGATGCCGCATCCCCGGCAGAAACGATGCGGCGATATCCGCAAAGCTTACATGATACCGCTCATCCAGCAGCGCCCGCACCTTTCCTGAAAGCACCAGCGTCTGTACGCCGCGGGGCGAGGAGCCGTACCGCACATACCGATTTGTGATATCGGCGGCGAATTCGCCCCCCGGATGCGTCGCCAGCACCAGCCGGATGGCGTAATCCTGCACGTGATCGGCGACCGCTACCCGCTTGACCAGGTTCTGCGCATGAAGAATCTGGTCGGTGTTCACGATGGGACTGGCCTCGGGAACCGCGGCCGTCGTCGTCCGGTCCAGAATGGTCTTCAGCTCCGCTCGATTGCTGTACGGAACCAGAAGCTTAAAGAAAAACCGGTCCAGTTGTGCTTCCGGCAAAGGATACGTCCCTTCCTGCTCGATTGGATTCTGCGTGGCCAATACAATAAACGGTTCCGGCAGCCGATGCAGCGTCCCGCCGCTGGTCACCGAATGTTCCTGCATGGCTTCCAGCATCGCCGACTGTGTCTTGGGCGTGGCGCGGTTGATCTCGTCGGCCAGGATAATCTGTCCGAAGATCGGCCCCGGCTGAAACTGGAACTGCCGCCGGCCCGTCCCCTGTTCTTCCAGGATCACATTGGTGCCGATGATATCGGCCGGCATCAGGTCCGGGGTAAACTGGATCCGGCGAAACGTAAGCGACAGGGCCGAACTCAGCGTCCGCACCAGCAGCGTCTTGCCCAGCCCCGGCACCCCCTCCAACAGTACGTGTCCGCCGCAGAAAAGACAAATCAGCACATTATCAACGATATCCTCATGCCCTACGATTACCTTGCCTACTTCCTTGCGAAGCGAATCGAACATCTGTCGAAACTGTCGGCAAAGCGCTTCGACTTCCTGGTTTTCCGCTGCCATGGGTACGTCTCCTACACAACATTACTGGTCGTCTGGTTTCGGTTTATCCTGCCGCATAGCGCCTCGCTTGGCCCGCAGGAGATGCTGAATATGCGATTCCTCTTGCCCTGTTTTGTCGGTCTTTTTCGAGGGGCCTTCCGGGCTTCGCGGCTCCACCGGCTTGCTTACGTCGGCCTGGGGGATGCGTACGTCTTTGTCAGGCGCCTTTTGCCCTCCTTCGTAGCGTACTCCCGCCCGCTGTTTGAACTGCTCCTGAACCTTTTGCCGGCGCTGTTTGAGGGCGTCCAGCGTGGCGTCCGACTCCACTTTTTTACGTCCATGGCGAATCCAGGACGCCGCCTTGCGCCCGACCGCCGCGAAATCCACCGCCACGCGGCGCACCGCCACGTCCAGCAAAAACAACGCCACCCAAAACACCAACAGCCAGCGGGTGATCGGCAACTGGGTTTCCGGAAATTTCAATCCGGAATAGTCGAACAGGTCAACCTGAGGATCAAAATTCAGTACGCGTCCGCCGCTTAAAGCCGCCACCTGTTCCAACAAGGGCCGATTGTCCTGCAGGTCCCGAAACTCCGGCGCGAACGGCACAGTCACAGGGGTCTGCATCAGATTCGTCTGGGTATCCTCTCCGATCTTGCGATAGCGGAGGTTTACGATATAACTGCCCGCTTCCTGTGCCTGAAACCGCCCCTGATACTGGCCCGATCCGGTCTGCGAAAGCGGCAAAATCTGGCTATCCATGTTCGGACCGATGATCTGGGCGTCGATATGGGAAAACCGGATCGGCCTGCCTTCCGGATCGACCGCTTCCACCGTCACCGAAATATCCCGCCCCTGCGCATCGACAAACATCTCGGCATCCGTCGCCTGCGACGGTTTGCCCACCCAGCGGACCACCTGTTCCCAGAACGATTCAAAACCGCCCCAGGCCAGCCAGTGGGCCGCCCATCGGCTGTCCACCGAGCTGGTAAAAGCAACGCAGCGGCCCAGGCCTGCCTGGCTGGTCGCCAGGATGGGATCACCCTGTTCGCTGACCAGCACGATCTGGCTGAATCCCCCTTTAGGCCCGGTCAGCACATACCCATCCAGCGGCGGAACCGCCGTCAGGCCGCGCGCCACCTCGCTCAGGGAATACTGCAATATTGGAGTAAACGTCTCTTCCAGAATCAATGCACGGCGCACCACCTGGGCTTCCTTGATGAAAATCTGCGGAAGCTGGGCCGGATTGCTTACATTGTAAAACCGTCCTCCCGTGACTTGTGCTACCGATGCCAGGCTCTGCACATCCTTGGGCGAATGGGGAAACACCGCTACGCCCGTGGCCGTTATTCCGGCCGCTTTGTACTGGTTCAAAAGCGTTAACGGGGGAAGAGCCGGATCCCCGTCGCTGATGATAATGACGTGTTTGGCTCCCGCCTGTACATTGAGCAGCGCATTATAGGCCGCCTGCATATGCGATCCGAAATCGGGCATGTCGCCCATCGTCATCCCGCGTATCGCCGAGGTGATCTTGCTCTTGTCGCCCACCTCCGACAATGGATAAACCCAGTTGAATGAGCCGCCTTGCCAGCCGTAATCCAATACCCCCGCCAGGTCCTGCGCGCTGAGCGTATTGACCGCCGCGATGCCCACCTTCTTGCCCCACATATTGCCGTTGGGCATCTCGCAGGCGTGCATAATCAAAACCAGTGCCCCCTTGGGCATCTGTTTCTTCTGGGGAGGATCGCAATCCACGGGGAGCACTTCGGCCACCGGAGAACCGATCCAGCCGCCCGCCCCGAACGACTGCGGTCCCCCGATCATGACCAGCCCGCCGCCCAGGTCCATCACATACCGCGTCAGCATTTCCTGCTGTTCAAAGGTAAAACTGCCCGCGTCCACATTGCTCAAAATAATCGCGTCGCTGTCCATCAGATAGGCCAGATCGTCCGGAAACTGATCGATGGGCACATACCGTACATCGATATCCCCGCTGCGCAACACATCGGCCATTGGCGGTCCGGTCGCCCCGTCCGTATCTACGACGATCACATGACCCGGTCCGGCCACAAAGGTCATCGCCGTAGCGCGGTTGTTGGCCGCTACGACATCTTCGGCCGGATCGTCGGGGACAAACACCGCTTCGAACTCATGCATCCCCCGCGTCCCGACCGGCAGCGATACCGTCTTGACATTGGTTCCTTCCTGTAATTCGATCGCTGCCCCGATGGCGTCCGAGTCGGGATTCAAATCGACCGGCTTGCCGTTGAGGCTCAGGTTCAGCCGGCCGGTCGTGGCTTTGGTGCTGTTGAGGATAAAACGCAGGCCAACGGTCTGTCCGCTTCGCGCCCGGGCCGGCGCGGCGATTCGTTTGAAAACAACCTCCCGCTCGTATTGGTATTCCACCGGCAGCACATCGATGGGAATTCCGTTGGTGGCCGCGATGCGGGCCGTCTCCTTCAAATCGCCCGAGGTCTCGTTGCCGTCGCTGAGCAGAAGAATCCGGGTCGCCGAATCCGGCGGCGCGATCGCCATTGCCATCTGAATCCCGTCCGACAGCCGGCTTTGGGTGCCCACCAGAGACGTATTCCGTTCCCGGATTTCCATTTTGGAAGAACTCAGGGCGCTGATGCTCGGCGCTTCGGCGATATCCACTACGGCCAGCCGGTCGCGCGACGGGTTGTTTTCGAGGCCGCCGGGATTTTCCGCTTGCAGTTTTTCCTCCAGAAACAACAGCGCCTTTTCGGCCTGTTCCTGAGGGATGGACTGGCTGCGGTCGATCACGCTGATCAGCGTAAGCTGCTCGTTTTTCCGGGCGACCATCAGCCGGGCCAGAAGCAGCACCAGGATCAGGACCACGGCACAGCGCAGCACAATCGCCGTCCATCGCCGCACGGGCCCCAGCGCCGACATATGCCGTCGTCCCAGCCATACCACCGGTACCAGCAGCAGCGCAGCGGCCAGCCACCACGGCTGTGAAAAATACAATGTATACGAACTGGCGATCATAACTGCCACACCTGAATGCGGTCGTTGCCCGCGTCGACGATATAGGCCCGATCCCGGCGATCCACCACCACACCCCACGGATAGGCCAACTGACCCGGCTCTCGACCCGGCCCGCCGTAAATTCTCCTGCATCCTCCGTTCGAGTCAAGCAATTGTATGCGATTGTTTCCGTATTCGCAAACCACCAGCGTTCCGTCGTTCATCAGGGTCAGATCATAAGGATAGCGAAATTGCCCCGGTTCCCGACCGACGGCGCCGAGGTAGCGAATCAGATTGCCTTGCGGCGTATATACGGCGATTCGATGATTGCACGAATCGACGATGTATAACACGTCGTTGCCAGGATCCATGCATAAGGCGTTGGGTCGGCTGAACTGGCCTTGTCCGTCCCCGAATTCGCCGAAACAGAAAAGAAAGTGTCCTTCCGGGGTGAATACGCTGATCCGGTCATTGCCTCCGTATTCGCTGACGAAAATGCGTCCGTCCCTGTCGAAGGCAATATCGGTCGGATAAATAAAGCATCCGTCGGTCTCCCCGAAGGCGCCGAATTCTCGAAGGATTTGTCCGTTCGGAGTAAATACCATCACCCGATGGTAATGCGTGTCGGCCACATAGAGATTTCCGTCCGGTCCCATACTCATCCCGACCGGCAGCCCCGTCTCGATTTGCGGCATCGTAAAGGAGCCCAGTAATACTCCTTCGCCGGTAAACCGCTGGATCCGCCCGGTCTTGTCGCATACGTACAGCTCTTCCTTCTCGGTGATCTCGATCACGCGGGGATACGCGAATTCACAGGGGCCCCGGCCTGTCCTTCCGAAGCTGTTCACGACCCGGGCCGGACGATGGCTTCCGGATTCCTCGCAACCCGAAGAACCCAGTAACGTGATCCCCAGACAAAAGCATAGCGCCAGGCGGCGAAGGGCCGTCAGCCGAAGCAGTCCCACCACGCCGATCGTCAGCAATCCAAACAGGCCGATCAGGATCAGACAGGAGGCGATCACCTGCTGATCCCGCACATAATGCATCTGGTTGAGCAGCCGTTGCGAGAAACTGGCCGCTCCGGCCGGCAAAAGAACCATCGCCGCGGCAATCTCGGTCATGCTGAACATCGTAATCAGGATAAACACCGACAGGACCGCAGGCCAGGTGCGCGGAAAATGAATCCATTTCCATCGCTGCCACACGGAAGCGCCGTCCAGCCGGGCCGCCTCGACCGGCGACTGCCCTGACGAACCGCGAAGCAGCAGCAGCAGGATCAGGGCAAATCCGGCAAAATGACCGGCCTGCCCCAAAGATACCACCCATGGACTTTCCCGAATCGCTGCAAGAAGCGGATGGGAGCCCAAAACCCGCAATACCGCCACGGCCGGAAGCGAGGCCGGCAGGAACATCAGAAGCAAAAGGCTGGTTTGTGCGATGATCCCCAGCCATCGACTGCCTTTGCCCATTCCCTCCAGATGGACCGCGCCCTGCGCCACAATATAGGCCAGCAGTGCCGTGGCGACGCCGACGCCCAGGGAGTAGAGTATGTCATCGCTGTGCAGCGTCAAGAACTGCACGAACGGCTCTCGGCTCCGGATACTCACAACCAGAAGAACCACAGGCACACCGAGGGAAATCAGGACCAGTAAAAATAATATCAGCCGGTCGCAGAACAACGCCGCAACCGGTCGCCAGGACGCCAGACCGACAGGATTCCAGCATTTCGATCCGCGACGAACCCCAAAGGCCGCCCCCAGGGCAATCAGGGCCGCTGGCGCGGCAAATTCCACCGGACAGCTTTCCGTCCCCGTCAGATCATACAACAGAGCCAATTCCGTCCCGATGGTATTGACCCCGGCCAGATGAAATGTCGTAAATTCCGACAACGCCAGCACAAAACACACCATAAAGGCCAGTCCCATCGGGCCGATCAGCAGTGGAAGGAGGATATGCCGCCAAACCCCCCATCGCCCAGTTTCCAGCCGGGCGCTGTCGATCCAGTCCTGATTCATTTGCCGCCAGCCCTGCGACAGGATCACCGCCGCCACCGGCCAATACCATAACGCCAAAGTGCCTGACGCCGTAATCCATCCCGCCGCCCGCGCCAGATCCATCCGGGTGGCCGTCATCCTGCCCAGAAACGTCGTTGGACTAAGCAGAAGGCTCCATGCATAGTACATGACATACCGAGGCAGCGCCATGGACAGAAGAATCAACAGAAGGAACAAGCCCCGGCCCCCCCGAGCGGCCCCCAGAGCCCGACCCGGCAGAAAGCCCAGTACGACCGAAACCAGGGCGATCGTTGCGGATAACGCCACGGAATGGAACAACAAGACAACGATGCGGGAGGCCGGTAAAATCTCATCCGGACTGAGGCGCATCTGGACCAGGAGAGAGCAAAGGGGTACGACGATCAATGCTGTCCATATGATCGCCCAACCCGCCATGGCCGGACGTTGTGCCCAATGACGTAGGTTCAACGAAGGATCTCCCGTGCGGCTTGCTTGGCCTGGGGCATCATCGCAGCGACCTTGCCGTAATCCACGGCAATCGGATTGGCAATCGCATACGAAGCAAATTCGGGTCCTGGTTCAAATCCCACCGGCCAGTTATGTGAATCGCTCTCCAAAAGCATTCGTTCCGCGCCGCCGACCAGTAAGAATTCCATCAGCATGCTTGCCGTGGCCGGATGAGGCGCAGCCTTCAGCACCGCGCATGTGTTCGGAATCGCCAGCGTTCCCTTGCCGTTGCGGCCCAGCGGCGCCATCGCCACCTTGGCCCCGTTGCGCTGCATCGCATACACATCGTCGGTATCCGTCAGACACAAGTCTGCCTGTCCGTTGACCACCATCCGCACGGCGGTGCTGTTGCCTTCCACCACCCGGATGCCGTTGGCCGCCAGGGCTTTCAGGATCTCCGTCGCTTTCTCCGGCCCGTATTCCACAAACCAGCTTCCCACATCGCCCCCGGTCGTTCCCCGGTCCGGATTGGCGATCACAATCCGCCCCTTCCACTTCGGATCGAGCAAATCCTCAAGGCTCTGCGGCGCTTCCTCCGGTTTTACCCGCTCGGTATGATACCCGATCACCCGTCCGCGCAGCCCCAGACCGAACCATCGCTTCCGGGCATCCTTGAACGCCGCCGGCCATTGTTCCGTCGTATCGCTCTGGTACGAGGCTAGCAGTCCCTCCTCGGCCAGTTGAATGGTGTAAAAAATCTCGCCCGACCAGAACACATCCGCTACCGGCCGGGCCGCTTCCGCACGGATCTTCTGCACCAGCCCCACGGTCTTGCTGGCTTCCGTATCGTACCGCGCCAGAACCTTCACCCCCGTCTCTTTCTCAAACGCCGCGACGATCGGCTCGGCGATGTTCTGATCCACCGAGCAGTATAAAACCACCTCCCGCGGCTTGGCCCCTTCCTGTTTTCTGCAGCCTCCGCTCAGGAATAAAGAGAAAGCCGCAAGGATACATAGAAATGAAATACGACAATTCCCTCTGTCATAGAGTGAATCATTGGCCTCGAGATCCATGTTAGGCAAACCTCCATATTATAAGAACGCTGTTTCTCCATTCTTCCGGTCAGAACGTCATATGAAAACGGGTTCCCAGCACCAGCGCATCGTCATACAGATTGGTTCCGCCAGGATCCGTAACATACTGCATATCCAATGTAATATTTAAAGATTGTGTCATTTTTATTTCATAATACAGTTCATATACTGTTTCCGCATATTCTGCAAAGCCGGATCCGGTTTCATCGCTGAAAACTCCTTGAACAAAACCCAATCCAAGCACATCCGAATCACGCCCTTCAAAGAGACCCTGGTATTGTAATCCGCAGCTCCAAAAGGGGGAAATGGGATCGATCTTTTGATCGGCAAAACTATACCGTGCAAAAGCCCCTAAGGACTCGTAAATAAATAACATTTCATTCTTTTCGGCGTGGTTCTATAGTATAGTTCCATCGCGGGCAAACCGTGTGTCTTCGT
>JAFGGE010000111.1 GCA_016930745.1 Sedimentisphaerales bacterium | reverse complement strand
TCGACGGGCGTCAGGCGTGGTGTTCGGAGACTATTTCCTACTGGCATCGCGAGGCGGGCATTCCCAATTCAGAGGGTTACCGCTGTTGGTGGCACTCGGATTGGCAGATCGGCAATGTCTCTTCGCTCCGAACCTGGTATGAGGTGAGCGAGGTCTTACCGCCGTTGTTCGGCAGCGGAGGGCGGGGGCGATGGATCGCCCATGACGAACTTGATTACGATGATTTCGAACTGGGCGTTACGGTTCCGGTTCCGGGTTCGTACCTGGCCCTTCGCGGGTATACTCTGGGCAATCCCAATTCCTGGCAGGGTCTGAGCAATAGCCATAGTCAAATGATAGACGAGATGTGGGTTCACAAGAATCTCTTGGGCAATGTCTTTCAGATAGAGGTGACCCTGCTGGAGGGCAACAGCGGCAACAGGGTTCGTAACGATCATTCGTACGACGACCTGTGGTCGGTGACGCCATCCGGACCCGACTGGGTAGACTCGGATAGGAAGATATACGGCTTTGGAGTTGATCTGGATGCGGATGGAAATCCCATCTATGACGAATCAAGGCTGCACTACGTCCTGCATAGCAACCTGCAAATAGTGCCCGTAGAGTTTGTGAATGTACTCGACAAGGAGTGGGAAATCTATGCGCGGCGGATCCCACTGCTGCGGGGGTACGCAACACTTCTGAACGAGCAGGGTGGTCCCAAGCTGACATGTTCGGCACCAAGGATTCAGGTAACGACGATCCCGGACGGCAATGACGTCAAATGGTATTTCCCAATGGATCAGCAGGAACCGGTGGAGATTCTGATCGATCTTCTGGACGTTCATCCGCTGCCGATCGTGGGAGTGGAGCTGACGTGGAACGGCCAGTTTATCCCGAGGAATTATGCAGTGCAGTACAGCAGCGACGGGGAGGATTATCTCAACGGGAAGCTGCCGAAGCTGGGGGGTGTCGAGTTTCCTCAGCAGATGGAGACTTTGCCGGTTCCCGTGTCGTTTACGAACAGCAAGCAGGGTGTTCCGGTGCGCTTCGTCAAAATCCTGTTTCCGGCCGGTGCGTTCGCGGAGGACGCCGTCGTCGAGTCGATGCGCTTTCGGTATCAGCCGGGGCCTGGCGAGGATGCCGAAGACAGCCCGCCATGTACGCGTGACATCCCCGGTGATGTCAACGAAGACTGCATCGTCGATCTCCGGGATCTTGGCATCATGGGTGCCCACTGGCTGGAACAGTCGGAATAGGAATCACCTCACCGTGTAGCCGGAGCACAGTTTCATCCGATCGTGTACAGCACTGTTGTTCATACTGGGCGTGGCACACTTCGACTCGACATGATTGCGGTTATAACTGTAATCCGTCTATTGAAAACTATAACGGAATAAATTTTTTTACAGGATGCTTTTTTCAGCAATAAAGCTACATTTTCTCGGACTCATTTTGGTAAACTTAGTCTCTGTGGTGACAAAATAGTGTCAAGAATCCGTGAAGAAAATGCTGTCGGATTTGAAGCCTCATTTCAGCCGGTTAACGCTCTTTCCCATGGCAGAAGCGTGTGACACTCCTGAATCGAAAAACGGGAGCAGGGCCTGCTTCAACTCGTCCACACTTACCCACACATCGTCCATGACACAAACTCCTGTTGGCACCATTTCTGGACAGCGGACTCACTTGCACGGTACGGTAATGATTCAATCCTCCGGTAACAACGACAACCACTGATCGGCCAGAAGGAGCCAATCCCGCATATCCACCCTCCCCGAATGATCCATGTCGGCCTGATTACACCTTCGGTTGGTCATGTCGTCACAGTCCGAACGCATCCAGGATCCCGACAGACCAAGCACATCCTGTATATCGACGGATTTATCCCCGATGACTTCCGGGAAAATCGGCAAAGGCTGTCTCGGCGTTCCTTCAATCTGTATCACAATACTTGCACCGTCAACCAAACGCCATTCACCCATGTCATACCGCCATGCCTTGGGAACAGGAAAGTACGGAGAGGAATACTGTAGCCCCATCATCCCATTGTTTGCGACAGAGAACATAATCCAGTACGCGGTATCCTTCTTCAAACGGGAACTCAGAGGAAAGGTTACCCAATTCGCGATTGTGAACGGGACGGCCGCAGACGTTGTCGCCAGGACATTACCCGGGACGCCGTCGGCATCGTCCATCAAGAACACGTCCAGGATGTTATAGGTGGTTGCCGTGGCTTGCACCGCTACACGAACCGAAGTCAGTTGATAATCGAAACCCTTCGGAATGAATCGGTACGCTGGATCAATATCTTGTCGCAGCGCCTTGTTCAGAGGCCCTGCGACCAGGTCGCCTCCGTTTAGATAGGCGGTTCCCGTGGAGTAGATCGACATTGTATACGGAACAATCTCCACAGGAGATTCGCTGGCATCGGACAAGGATGTATCTTCCAGAGAGGTGATTCGAATGCGTGCGGTCGAAGAGGCAGGCCCTTGAACAACCCAGGAATAGGAACCGTCATTTTCGGTTGCATCGACAATGGAACTCCAGGTAATCCCATCATCCCGGCTGATCTCGATTCTGATCTCATCGCCGGCAGAAAAAGACTCCCATATCAGATTACAGGATCGACCTTCATACAGAATCTGACCGCCGTTGGGATAGGACAATTCGATCCGAGGATATTCGGCGATGGTAAAGTACCCCGTACTTGGACTGTAGAGTTCCGGGTTTTCACAGGAATGAATCCGGATCGAACTGAGAGCAGACGCGGGTCCTGTCACTTTCCAGAAATATTCCCCATCATTGGTTGTTCGGCTGACGATTTCCTGCCATCCGCTAAGAAGACTTTGGCGAACCAGTTCAATACTCACGGTTCGCCCTGCGCCTTCTGAATTCCATAATATCCGACATGTATCACCAACGAAGACAGTCCCATCGGCAATCGGTTTAAGGACGCGAATCGAAGGCGCAAACACCTCGAACTCCGAATCGCTTTCATCCACACATTGTTCGGTGGAATCCTGCAAGGTGATTCGAATCCGGTATTGTCCTGTGGACATAAAAGAAGAGAGTGTCCAGAGATATTCATCGGAGCAAGGGACAGGTTCGGTCAAATGATTCCAATATGTCCCACCGTTCTGAAGATATTCAATCAGAACCTGTTTGGTTGACTTGTGACCCTGCCAGCGAATGGGATAAGTCTCCCCTTTATTCCAGACTTCCTGGCCATTGGGAGACAACAACTCCCAGCGTTCCACGGCAAAGGGATCGCTGACAATCCGATTTTTCAAGTCATCCACCGCTATAATCTGAATCTGATAAAGCCCCGGGGCCTCCGAAATGTTCCATTCATATTCTCCGTCATTTGGTGTATGGGAGACCAAAGTCTGCCATTCTGTCTGAGAGTCCTGCTTGATTTCGATCCGAACATGGCTTCCGACACCTCCGGGAATCCACCGGATCTGATCGCGATCGCTGATATAACAGCTTTCGCCGGAGTATGGATAGAGAATTTGCAGGGCTCTTCGTATCTCGAAAACGCCTGTGGTTCCAGATACGGCAGGATCGGAAACGGAGGAAACGCGAATCATGCCGTTCGCGGAAGCCGGTCCCCCCACATGCCATAAATTGGAACCGTCATTAGCTATCACCGTCAACTCAGACCACAAGGCGCCGCCATCCACACTTTTCTCGATGCGAACCTCCCCCGCCACGCCCGCCGTGGTCCAGACGATCTCGAAATCCTGTTCCAGGAAAAGCGTCTGGCCTGCCGAGGGTTGAACCAGAAGAATAGAAGGCTGTCGGATGGTAAACTCAAACAAACTCTTGGTGTACAATGATGGATTGTCGGCCGACCGAATCCGGATCCGGCAATGGTCCGAAGCCGGTGCTGTGGCCTTCCACCAATAATGACCGTCATTTTCCGTGTTGGCGACAAGCATCTCCCAGGTCGATCCGCTATCGCGGCTCAGTTCGATATGAACAGGTCCATCCACTCCTCCGGATGACCAGCGGATATCGGAGTCGAGCTGCGGATACAAGATCGCCCCAGCAGAAGGTGCGTCTAATTGCAGGAAGGGCTTGCGGATTTCAAAGGTGTCCGACTGATCCATCGTGGATGGATGATCAACCGCCATTATCCGAATCTTACACTGGGCCCCGACCGGTTCGGTTACCATGTAATCGTACTGTTGGTCGTTGGGAGTACTGGCGGCAAGCAGGGTCCAGGTTTGACCGTTATCCGAGCTTTTTTCAAGTCGGACAAAATCTCCCGCGCCATACTCCGACCAGCGGATTTCGTGGCGCTGGCCGATATACCATATGGAACTATCCCGGGGATCGAGAAGATTGATATATGGATGGGTAATGGTAAAGTTTTCCTCACTGCCGTCGGACGCCTGAAGGGTCCACTGGCCATCCGAACCGCTGTAATTCCGGATTCTCACGCGGGCTTCTTGCGTTGCTTCATCCGGAACCGTCCAGGTATACTTGTGCCAGCCCGGACTGGACGGTTGTACAGTGGCCAACGCCGTCCAGGTAACACCGCCGTCGGTGGAGTATTCCAGATCGGCGCTCCAGGTCCGGGCGTCGTCTTCATACCACCAGATATCGTGCGTAGTGTCGATACCCCAGACCTCGCCGCCGTTGGGGACATGGAGGGAGGTCTGCCCCCAGGTCCAGCCGCCGGGAAGAACCCGGACGACGGAAGCGACAGCCAAATCATCACCATTATCGTACAATTTATAATGCCAGTCATCCTGGCCGGGACAATCCCAGGTGTTGTAGGTCATTACATATTTGTCCTGCTCGATATCCTCATTGTAGCGGTAACCGAAGACGGCCAGCGAATGTCCGATATCCGCCCCGACGGCGGCTGCGTTCCAGACAAAAGGACGGTTGTTGTCGATTTCATCAGTAATGGTATCCCAGCACCATTGATTCAGTAAATCATTACATACGATGTGTTCGGCTCTACAATCGTAGCCGTTTCGAATATTGCAGGTTCTTTCCATTCCCGTGGAGATATCCATAGGGGAAGTCGTTCCTTCCGAGTCCGTGTTCATATCCTGCCGCAATTCATCCAGGACATTGGGGACATTGACCATCCAACCCGTTCGGCCATCGACATATTGCGAGTACATTTGCCAGTGATCAATTAAGCGGCCCAGTCCCAGCGACTCGGCCCCAAGCCCTCCTCGATCGTAATAGCCCAGAACCATCGAAGCCGACGTCGGAGAACATCCCCGGCACCATTCGACACAGGGCATGATCTCCCAATCCTGAATCCGCTTGCTGAAGTAGGTGTAATCCGGAGGCGGCGTATTATCCCTGTAGGCATCCCAGGCCATGTTATAGTCGGATTTGAGCAAACCAGGCGGACTGATATCGACATTCAGTTTGTCCATATCCTGCAAGGAATAGGCATGCAACAGGACTTCCAGGCCTTCGCAATCCATCTTGAACGCCTGTCCGCGGGGCCCCAAAAAATAGTATCGTTTCAGGTGAGCGGTTTTCTTTCCGGTTTTATGTTTCGCCTTGTCGCCGGCCAGATCGACTTTCGTATAATACGGCGGCAGATAGTGGCAAACCATAACGATCGGATACTGATCATACCTGGCGCTGACAAAGACTGCGCCGTATTCTCCGATCCCCAGTTCGGAGTTCCGCGCCATCTTCATCGACTCATGAAGCATGGGATCATCCGTGTGATTCTGTTGTGATTCCCGATTTAATCCGGCTCGGAACCGTTCTGAATATTCCAGTTCGATTTGCTTCTTCCATCGCCTTGCTTCTTGAACACCTCGAAGAATCCTCTCGTTGGATGGGAAGGATTCTTTTCCCACTCGGAATGGGCACAGATAAACGATCCGTTCTCCGCCTGAGTCATAGCAGGGTATGGGAGTGCCGGGCTGGACTTGTCCCCAGACCCGACTGGCTTGACAATGTGCCGCCCTTTGGATTTGGGATAATGGAACCTGCAAACTTGAATCTTGCGGGGGGGATACTGAAGAACCATATAAGACAGTTTCAATGAAGAAAAGGCTGCACAAGAACCATACAGACAGCATGAAGACTGGTATGCTCAACTCCGATTCGCGTTGTAGCAGAACCGCTCGCGGCGTATAAGCCGTAATCCTTGACATATCCACCACCTCCACAACTCTCAGCCAAAAGGATACAACCATTGAATAGAAGAGAAATCATACTCAGCCGATTTTCATTATAGCATGGAATGTCACGTATTTCAAGACGATTCTGGCACAACCCATTCTGGATCATAGAGATGGTTATATCCTGGAGCCAAAAAGATCTATCGCGAAGATAGAGAAGTCGATTTCACCCGAGACAATCATCCAGATCGATTTTCCACGATGTCCGAATGGATTGGGCAATCAAGGCTCCCGTACTGATCCCTGTGACGATACGAAATGTTGGACGTGTCCCGGACTGGCTCCAGCCGGTTAAAAAGCCGGCTCCGAACGCGCCGTTGGCGCCGCCTCCCGACAAGGCCAGAAAACTGCAGTCCGAGGAGACAAGTGATTCCGGGATCAGATTCATCTTATACTGTACTTCCCACATTCGGATATCGGACATGTCGACGACCTGGGCTTGGTCCATCTTGTCCAAAGGCACCGGATTTCTCGATCCGGCACAACCCCATATCACCAGGGGGAGGGCGACAACGGTAATGAGTCTGAAAAACGCGATCCTTTTCATGTCAGATTCTCCTGTTAATGTGTGTCATCAATCACCAGATATATTCGACGAAGCCGTCCTGCGGAACAGACCGTCGGGTAACCAGTACCCTCAAGCGGCATCGCAGGGCGATTGTAGGGGAAGCCAGAAAAGATACTATTGGACCTTAGTCGTATAGGGATTGGACTTTAGTCCTATGGAGATTAAACTTTCGGAATGGGCAATATTCGGGACGCTCGAACCAGGTCGGCCAGCGATTTCGCCTGCATTTTCTCCATTACATGGGCGCGATGGACCTTGACGGTTTTCTCGCTGATGCCGAGCTGCAAAGCGATCTGCTTGTTCAATTTCCCCATCACCACGTACGACAGAATTTCACGTTCGCGTAGCGTCAAGGATTCAAATCGCTCCAGAATTTCCCTTTGGTGGGCGTACTCCTGTCTGGTCTGCCTGTCACGTTCCAGGGCCTGTTTGATCAAATCAAGAAGCGCCTGATCCTCAAACGGTTTTTCCAGAAAGTCGACAGCTCCGGCTTTAATCGCTCGAACGCTCATGGGAATAGTCCCATGGCCGGTAATAAAAATAATGGGCAAAGCAAGTTTATCTTTGGCCAGTTTTTCTTGCAGATCCAGTCCGCTCAAGCCCGGCATTCGAATATCAAGGACCAGGCAACAGGGACCTTCATAGCGCGGACGCGATAAGAATGCCTCCGATGAGGTGAAGCATTCCACCTTCATATTCACCGACTGGATGAGCCGGGTCAGGGCTTTACGGACAGAATCATCATCATCAACGATAAATACCAAGGGTTCGAATTCGTTCATACGGCGTTCTCCCGGGCTATGGGTATCGTGAAATAAAATGTGGCGCCGCCGTCCAAATTATTCCCGGCCCACAAACGACCTCCGTGATTTTCGACGATAGACCGGCAAATCGCCAATCCCATCCCCAGGCCCTTCGGCTTGGAGGTATAAAAGGCCTCAAATAAATGAGGCATCGCATCGGCGTTAATCCCCGGACCATTGTCCTTGACGGAGAACGTTACCGTTTGGGCATCCTGCCGATGTGCTCGCACAAGAATCGACCGTGATCCCGTCTTGATATTCAGTAACGCCTCGATACTGTTGAGAATCAGATTCAGAATCACCTGCTGTATTTGAATGCGATCTCCGGCTACAGGCGGGATCGCTTCCTCAATCTCCACTTCAAGAGAAATTTTTCTCATGGCCCTGTGGCTTCTGACAAGAGGCAATATATCCTGAATCGCTTCCTTCATATTCATATCCGTGATCCGGAGCTCGCTTTTTCGCATCAAGGCGCGGACTTTGCCAATCACATCATCGGCTCGCCTGTTATCGATAATGATATCCTGTAGAATCTCGTGCAATTCGTCGATATCCGGTTTATCCCCTGCTAGAAAACGCAAAGCAGACTGGGCATTACTGCGAATCGCCGCCAGCGGCTGTTTGAGTTCATGTGCCAAAGAAGCCGTCAGT
>JAFGGE010000110.1 GCA_016930745.1 Sedimentisphaerales bacterium | reverse complement strand
CAAAGGCGTTGAAAGCAGAACCGGGCTTGGAAATGATGCGGTTCTGCGCTGCCCCGGAGGCCAGGATCATCGCTGTGTCGTTGGTGCTCTGATGTCCGTCGACGGTCAGTCGGTTCAGACTGGCATCGATAGCGGCCTTGAAGGCCCGCCCCAGCATCTTGCGTTGGATCGCGGCATCCGTCGTGATCACACAGATTGTCGTGGCCATATTCGGCGCGATCATCCCCGCGCCTTTGGCCGTCCCGGCCAGGGTGATTTCGGTCCCGCCGATGGTAACCTTGCGGACGGCCTGTTTGGGACGGGTGTCGGTGGTCATGATCGCCCTGGCAAAGTCCTGACCGGCCTTGGCGCTGTCGCTTAGACCCGCGGCGGCTTTAGCGATGCCGTCGGTCACTTTCTTGATCGGCAGCTTGTGTCCGATGACACCGGTGGAGGCGATCAGAACCTGTTCGGCTTTTAGCCCCAATTCTTTACCTACCTTGGCGCACATTACCTTGGCCGCGGCAAGGCCCGTTGAGCCGGTGCAGGCGTTGGCGTTGCCGGAGTTAACCACCGCCGCAAAGATCGGCAATGTGCGGATATGCTGTTTGCAGACCTTCACCGAAGCGGCAACGACATTGTTGGTCGTAAACAGGGCCGCTGCCGTCGCCCCTTGCGGACAAAAGACCAGCCCCAGGTCGGGTTTACCCGATACCTTCACCCCGCTGGCGATCCCCGCCGCCAGAAATCCCTTTGCCGCTGTGATGGTTCCGTTAGCCATAATAAAATCTCCATGGAGTCAAAAAACTCTTCTTTGAGATGTCGAAATTTAAACAAATCAAAACATATTTGAAGAAATTTACATAAATTTTCTTGATCTTATCTAATAAAAGTCCGTATAATTAATAGAGGATCGGGGTGTCCCCGGTCGGCAAAGGGTTTCTTTGGAACTCTTTGCTTTTTTTATGGAAACATTTTCAAACCCCACCCTATATACAGCCCAGAGTCTTTTTTTCGGTAAATTTTTTGTTCAATTATCTGGAAGGGAACATATGGTTCCTTTGGATTTAACAAGTGCCGGGCAAGGGGATAAGCACATAAATCCGCCACTTGTAAACCGACAATATTATCTCGTTTGGGACGAAAACGGAAACTTGTGATTCGCTCCTTGAATCGACGGCTTGAAACATAATATGTTCCGCGATCAATAATGGAGTTGAAATGAGATAGAAGCTGGCGATCTTCTTTTTGCCCTCTTTGTTCAACAAAAATATCTACTGTGTCGGACGAGTCATGCGCATCGAGAAAATAAACAAGACGTTCAAGAACAAATGAGAGAGAAAGGCTATAAGGATCGGCTGCGCTTTTTCCATAAGTTTCAATATGCTTTTTCTTATTGATGGCAGCTCCAAGCAAGACATACTCACATTTTGAAAGAACGATGTTCAGGGCGGAATAGAATTGTTCCTTCAAAGCCAAGTCAAATAAAACCTGGAATGCCCCCTCACACTTGCGTATATCCCGTGAGTGCAATACGACTTCAGCAGAGCCAAATATATCTTGTTTCAGTTTTTCAATACGTTGCTTCATTACAGAAAAGGAGGGTTCATTGATAATACAACCACACAGAAGAAAAATCGGGAAATTCTTGTCGATATAGCTTAAGCCATGGTCACCTGTCTCGTCCAGGAACATAAAATACTTCATGGTAATTACTTCCAGCTTGACCTATTCCATTTTCCTTTTATGAACTTCATTGCTGCATTGTGCATGGACCGGACAAGATCATATGACATGGCAATGACTAGGGCAAAGACGACTGTATAGCTGAAGAGATTGATTTCCCACCAGGGTGAATGGAGCAATCCGGACAGTTTAATTAAGGGAATAGTAAAGACAATAAAAAATGGAAAAGCAACTAGGCAAATAACTCGTAAAACAGAAACGATCCGTTTTGAGGTATCCATTGATAGTTCCTTTGTATCATCGTGGTACAAGAGCATCCCGGATCGGCTCGATCCATCGATCGTTGGGAATGTCGTATACGACAAAGTCCGAATCAAACTGCCAGTACGCCCAACTGAAGCCGAACTTTTCGGCGGTACGGGCCACGAAGGATGTGTACCGCGCGCGGGATTCCATGTCGGCTCGATCGTAGGCGCCGAATTCGCCCAGGAAGATCGGGCGTTTCTGCTCTTGTGCCCAGTCATGGACCTTCTTGAATTCGGTAACGACGGCCTGTTTGTCCTTTTCCGAAGTCGGCCACTTGATTCCGGTCTTGTCTCTGTATGTGGGCGTCCAGCTTGCTCCCTGGTGGGTGAAGGACATGGGCTTGTAATAGTGGACAGTGACGATGATGTTGCGGTCGTCTTCGGGCAGTTTAAATTCGTTGAGCTTGTCGACCGAGTTCCAGTTCGGCGGTCCGAGAATGACCGCACGAGTGGGATTATTCCTGCGGATGATCGCCAGGGCTTCGTGGTAGTACTGGTCCCAGAGTTCGGCCGTCACGCCCCGGCAGGGCTCATTGAGGATCTCGAAGACGACGCTGTCCGGGGCATTGCGGAAGTGGACGGAGACCTGCTTCCAGAACGCCAGAAACAGCGGCTTTCGCCCGACCGGATCATCGCCCATGGCGTTGTACTCGTGCAGGTCCAGGATGACGGCCAGCTTGTTGGCCAGGGCATTCTTGACGGCCCAGTCCAGTGTTTCAAACCAGGCCGGACTGAGCTGATAATCGTTGTTGGCGTCCATATGGCGAAAGGCGTGCAGATTGATCCGGACGCTGTCAAATCCCGCCTCCTTAATCAGGCGAAAGTGCTTTTCCTGAAACCGGGCCCGGTCCCGCGACCGCCAGATCGGATCATACCCGATGATGTTCACCCCGCGCCCGAGCTTGCGATTGACCTCGAACACATCCGCGGCTTTGGCGATAGGCGAGTATAAAAGAAGCATACTGCAAATAAAAAGGCCGCTGCAAATAACTTTTAGTGTTTCTCTCAACATTTCCTTATCCTCTCAATTTTTCAGTGGTTGCCGCTTGTCATTCCCGCGAAGGCGGGAATCCAGTCTCTTTCCCTCTCAATAATTGGAAAGACAAAAAATCAAGTCATTGTTTACAGTTGCGTTACATCCTTCGACCGTGGATCGTCGATCGTACCCGAGCCGTTGGTGAGCTTACCGTTGATAGCCAGTTCCCGGAAGCTTTTCATCGGATCGTAGAATTCCTGGCTCAGGTCGACGGTGTTGATCATTATCTCCTCACGGTGGTCGCCCAGTTGGTTGACGATCCGCCCGTCCGGCTGGATAAAGCAGGATGGATACGGCGCAAACCAGGCCGACGAATTGGCCATACTTGCCCAGAATCCATTGGTCGCCGCCCGGCACTGCATGGTCTGCCGCATGATCTCCGAATGCACGCTGGGACCGCCTTGCCGGGCGTTATAGAATGACTGAATCACGCAATGCACACCGGCCTTGTATAGCTCCCTATACAATTCCGGAAACCGCAGGTCAAAACAGATCAGCAATCCACATCGCACGCCATTGATGTCAACCCAGACAAACCGGTCGCCCGGCGTATAGTTGTCCAAATCCATTGGCGTGCAGAACCGCTTATCGTACCGGTCAACGATTCGTCCATCCGGCCCGATCAGATACAGGCAATTGTGCGCTTTATTGGGGGTTGTCAGCTCGTGCATGCTGCCCAGGGCGATCCAGATTTTCTTTTGCCCGGCCAGGTCCATGATCTGCCTTGTCTCGGACCGCAGCAGTTCCCAGTCGTATCCGGCCAGCGTTTCCATGTCCACGCCCGCATACCCGCTCAGAGCACATTCGGGGAAATGCGCCAGGTCTGCCCCGCCCTCGTCTGCCTGCTCTATGAAGTGGCGGATTTGCCGCGCGTTGTGGGCGATATCCGCCGTTACGGCAAACTGGCATGTCGCGATCCTGATTATACCCTGAGCCATCCGGGCCTTTCCCAATAGAAAATCGAAGATTGAACATCCTTACAATAGACCCATTGTTTCATCCAGGCCAAACACGATATTCATGTTCTGAATCGCCTGTCCTGATGCGCCCTTAATCAGATTGTCCAGAACCGAAAAACATACCACCTTGCCTTTGGCGATCGTCGGAAATACATGGCAGAAGTTGGTCCGGGCCACATTTTTTACCGCCGGCGGGGCATCGAGCACCTGCACAAACGGCTGGCCCTCATAAAAACTGCGATACAACTCATCCAATTCCTTCTGCGTGACCTCCTCTACGGGATCGCAGTAGATCGACGACAGAATACCCCGGTCGAACGGTCCGACGTGCGGCTGAAACAGCAGGCTGACCGGCTTTCCCGCCACTTCGGAGGCAATCTGTTCAATCTCCGGCATGTGCCGGTGCGAGCCGACCTTGTAGGGCAGAGCGTTTTCGTTCATGTTCGGAAAGTGAAACACATACGAAGGATTCTTGCCGCCGCCGGATACGCCCGTTAAGGCATTGACGATAATGCCCGATGTCTCGATCAGGCCGTGTTTTAACAATGGCGCGATGGCCAGGATGGCCCCGGTCGGAAAACAGCCGGGATTGGCCACCAGTCGCGCGCCTCGGATCGTCTCGCGAAATAGTTCCGGCAATCCATACGCCGCATGAGCCAGGTTGTCCGGGTCGGTATGTTCCTGGTAAAACTTTTCATACACGACCACATCCTTGAGCCGGTAGTCGGCGCTGAAGTCGATCACCTTGACGCCGGTGTTCAGCAGACGGGGAACAAAGCTCATCGAGACCTTGTGCGGCAGGCAACACAGAGCGACATCGGCCAGTGCGGCGAGTTTCTCGAAGTTCAACGGCTCGATCTCCATGTCGCATCGCCCCTTGAGCCGGGGAAAGACCGTTTCCGCATGCCCGCATTCCTCCGGCAGGGCGGTCAGATAGGTCAGCCTGGCCTGTGGATGCCGCAGAATGATCTCCATGGAATCCAGACCCGTATATCCGCTTGCGCCGATGATCGCCACTCGTATCATGAATTATCCTTTCTATCTATAGTGTTTACCGCATGGAAACGGATTTTGTCATTTATCTTATGAAATAACCGGCGTTTGTCACCACAATTTGCATCTCATTCCGGGATTTGCCGCGCGATTCGGACAGGTCTGTCCCTCAAGGCCAGTACGATCACACAGGCCGATAGAACCAGTCCTGTGCCGATCATGGCCCGGAGGTTCAGACTTTCCCCGAAGAGCAGGATGCCCGCAGAATACGCAAAAACCGGGTCCAGCATCGCCAGCAGCGAACCGGTGCGGACGGGAACATATTTGAAACCCTGGGTCATCAGAAGCTGCCCGCCGGTCGCCGATACGCCGATTCCCAAAAGGATTCCGATTTGGCTTGCGCCGAAGGAAAACGACTGAAGCCATACCGGGATCGCCATCATCCACAAGCCGATAAAACATTGTGAAAAATAAATGGCGTACGAGTCATCCGTATCGTGCAGCTTGCGGATCAGGGTCACTGCCGCACCGGACAGGACGGCGCCGAATACGGCTGCCAATTCATAGGGACCGAACACTTCTTTCAGCTTGATACCCTGAGTATCCTCGGCGGCCATCAAAAACACACCGAACATGGCGACGATGATTCCTGTGATGGAAATCACGCCGAAACGCTCCTTCAGAAAGATGCTGCTGAATACCGCCGCATAGATCGGATAGGTAAACATCAGGATTGTTCCTTTGCCCAATCCGATCCGGCTGATGCTGAGAAAGGCGATGAAGATGGCGATGCCGCCGAAAAAACCCCGTCCGAACAACCGCCATTTATCGTTGAATCGCAATCGGAAAAAACCTGCAAAGGAACCGGTCAATAACAATAACAATCCGACGATAAACCGGCCAAACGCCATCATCGCAGGGGAAATTCCTGCCTGATGCCCCATTTTGATCAGGATGCCTGTCGAGCAGAACACGATACAGGCTGAGATGATCAGGACGGCCCCTTTGTTCTGGTTGTCTTCTCTTGCCATAAAAAACTCACATAAAAAAAGGCCACTGGATTGCTCCGGCGGCCTTTGCATATTGAATGCCAATCGCGATTAACGCTTGGAGAACTGGAACCTCCGCCGTGCGCCCCGTTGTCCGGGCTTCTTGCGTTCCACCATCCGGCTGTCGCGGGTCAGGTACCCTCCGTCGCGAAGCGGTCCGACCAGATTGGGGTCATAGGCGGCCAGGGCGCGGGCAATACCCAGCATGGCGGCGCCGGCCTGTCCGGTGGTGCCGCCGCCCTGCACATTTATGAAGATGTCGAAATGATCCTTGATATTCAGGGCCGTCAACGGCGCCCAGACCGCATTACGGTCCTGCGGCTTGCAGAAATACTCGTTGACCTGCTTTTGATTGATCATGACCTTGCCTTGTCCGACGCGGATCCGTACACGGGCCACGGAACTTTTCCTCCGTCCCGTTCCCCAGATAAAACCTCCGATATCGGGCTTGGCGGCGGGTTTGGCGGCTACGGAGACCGATTCGGAAGCTTTGGCTTCCTCCGCCGGCTTTTCCTTGTTCAGGATGTTAGGATCAATCAACGGGCTGTCGTTTGGATTTTCAGCCATAGTCTGTATCTTTCCTCAAACGCTTACAATTCCATCTTCACCGGTTGCTGGGCGGAATGGGGATGCTCCGGCCCGGCAAACACGCGGAGCTTTTTCAGCATGCGATTGCCCAACGTGGTTTTGGGCAGCATTCGCTTGACGGCCAGCCGAACAACCTGCTCGGGTTTACGGGAGAACATTTCTTTGTAACTGGTTATTTTCTGTCCGTGGGGGTAACCCGAATACCGCTGATAGCTCTTGTTCTCCGCCTTTTTGCCGGAAATCCGAATTTTTTCGGCGTTGACCACAATGACGCTGCCGCCGGTATCCACATGAGGGGTATACGTGGGCTTGTCTTTGCCCATGAGGGCCATAGCGACCCGCGCCGCCAGCCGGCCCAGAATCTGCCCGTCGGCATCGATTACATGCCATACAGGCGTTACGTCTTCTTTCCTCGCCATGAACGATTTCATGATACTGCTCCAGTCTTGTTCAGAGTATTGAAAGCTCGGTATTATAACCGGGGGAAATAGCCTGTCAACGGGTCATAAAACGAAAATCGACGAAAAAATGCATCAAAAATCGTCCAAGTCGGTTCTGACGAAGCCATAAATTGTCTTTATTCGGACAGGAGAAGTCCCATATGGCTTCGTCGCGGATCCATCACAAGGACGAATCGGGCCGTAAAATCCTGCCCCAGAAGATTGATATCCTGTAAGGTAACAGGCCATTGGCTCTCGGTGATCGGTCCAATTTGCAAATTGGGAAGGATTAACTTTTCTCGGTCGGTCAGCGTTTCCTGGTTGATATCGATCACTTTACCGGGCGCCAGTTCCGCTTCGGGCGGTCCTTGTGGGAAGAGAAAATCCAATTGCTTTTTATCCAGTAATGTGGAACTGGCCCCTGTATCCAGCACGAAGACGATCGGCCGCCCATTCACGGCTGCGTCGATATGAATATGGTTGGAAAGCAGGCGGATAGGGATGGCCTGCTCGGGAGGGATTCGGATTTGCTCGGAAATGGTAAAGGTTCGACGGGCAAAATCAACCCGGTAGGGCAGCGCGTTGAGAACATTACCCCCAAGAATCCCGTCCAGGTCCGTATGCGTCCAGGACTGAATGTGTTCCAGTTCGAGAACCATGACCAGAAAATCGGTATACAAAACATCTCCGATCTGAAGAGACTGGGCCTTGAACGCCCGGACCGTATCGGCCTGAATATTGCCTTCTACCTGCAGGGTCTGGATTTCCTGATCGGGAATCTGCAGCGTGCGGGCGAACCGGGCGGATACGACGGTATCGCTGGCGCCGGTGTCCAAAAGAAACAATCCCGCCTGGCCGTTGATCTTTACATACACGGCATGCAGGCTGCGGATCGGTTCGGAGGTTTCGTCGATGGGATGGAGAGGGTACATCGGGACGCTTGTAGAAGGCTGGCTGGTCCATACACGCGGAGTAAAGGCGGTTGTATGGTCCCTTATCCGGAGCAGGCTCATACTGAACATGCCCGCGGCGAAGCATAGAAGAACCGCCGCCAGAATCAGTTTTGTTCGTTTACGGAACATTTGGTGATCACAGGATCATTAGCGTTTGTCCGAATGCCCATCAGCGACGAAGCAGTTCCAGTTTTTCCTCTGCGGAACCGGTAGTCAGCCAAACAGCGCCGTTTAAGCCGCCGGCCCCGACCCAATCATATACCCGAACGGTCAGGATGTTGTTCGAGCCGGCGTTTGTGAAATCGGAGATCTCCACCCAGGTTCGTTTGAGGAAAGAGCTTTCCGAGCGGTCCTGCCTGCCATATCCGCCGGCAAGACGGCCATTGACATACAAATGATACATATCGTCCACGCTGTCAAAGACAAGGCGAATCCTTCGGCCTTTCCAGTGCGAGGGTATGGTAACGGTTTTTCGGTACCAGCCCCAGCCGTCATATCGGTTCCAGATTTGGCCTTCTTCTGTGGAGCGGGCATTCAGGGGTTGCCAGTGGGAATCGTCGAAGTCTCGTTTGGAATACCCCGCATCCAGGCCGGTATTCTCCGGATCGAGCCGGAATCGCCAAGCCGGATCGAGCGTCAGAGTCTCAGCGCTGAGGTTGTCATATAAGGTCTCAATGGTTTCTTTGTGCAAGGATCGTGTCGGTTCCGGGCCGGTATACAGATAATCCGCCAGCTCCCGGGCCAGCCAATAGCCGGCATAGTTGGCCTCCTGGCCGCCCTCATGCCGCAGGCAACTAACGATCAAACGGCCCGTACCCACTTTGGTCTGGAACAACAGCAAATTGGGCCGGACCGTCGTCAGGTCATGGGTTTCGATAAAGGCCAGCAGCGGATCGACCTGCTCCCAAAGCGCCTCGCCGCGAATGACGGAATTGCCGCCCAGTTCGAACAATTGCAGGTAGGACAGCATAGATCCCGGACATCGGTCTAAGAAGGATTCCGGAACGGGCGGGGTCCAGGCTGTGCCGCGAAGAAACCAGATGTTCTCATCCTTGAAGGAACCGGCTTGGCCGCAGGTCAGGTGCAGAACACGGCCCCCCTCACAAAGATAATCCAATGCTTCTTTGCTCATGGCCCCGGCGATAACAATCGGCGTGTCGTTTGGAATGGATTGGCCAGGTTTGAGAGTCGTTGTAGTCGGAAAGATCCGGTGCAATCGATCTACGCTGTCTGCATAGAGAATGGATCCGGGAGGAGTTTGTCGGGCCTCGGGTAGGGCCCATAATTCCCAATCCATGGTATTTGTGCCTTTTTCATGGGTATAAGAGAATATAGTTTTCTTCCTGATCGGTTTCGTAATGGAAGCGGTTTTCAAGTTTACTGACGTCTTATCCGTAGATTTTATATTGTTCTGAGTGACCTTATTCTCATCCAGTTTCCATTCGATTCGTGGCGTTCTATCGCTATGTTCATTGGAATCGAGAAAACAATACTTTGGAGTAAACCGCAAAAGGTTGCCTCCCCGAAAAGCCCGCTGGTCGTGGGGCGTGTTCAGAGAGACCATGACAAGGCCGTGAAAAGCCCAGTCCTCGACAGGCCACTTGGGCCGATTCCGGTTGTCCAGCAGGCCCATCGCGCATAAGGTCACATCGCGGATCGTGCTGACGACATACCCGCTGTGCGGCATCTTCTCGCGATAGGTCTCCAGTTGCAAGCGGCGCATGTCCATGGCGTACCGGAGAGACTGTGTGTGCAAATCGGCCACGGGATCATAGCCCGGCCGGGTGAATCGAGCTCGCAGTTTCGCTTCGAAATCCGCCTGTGCCTCGATCCAACGGGGCAGCCACCATGCCTTGTCCTTCCGCGCGGCCTCCAGGGACGGCAGGTCCACCCATGTATCGGCGGCAATCGCTTCTCCCAGCAGCAACGGTTTGACGCCGTGCGTCTCGATGTGTTTCTGCAGCGAGGTCAGCGTGTCGCGCCAGGTGCGGTTGTTTCCGTAGGAGTGATCGTCCCAGAAATCATGGATACGATTCCAGCCGATCCAGGAGGAATCATCCAGCACCAGCGTGCCGGGGCAGCGGTTTTTGAGCAGGTCATATAGTTCACGGATGACCTCCACATCCGCTGAAGGACCGGTCTCGCAGGTAATGCTTCGCAGGATCACCGAGGGATGATTGCCGTCATGATGGCTCATTTCGGTATATTCACGAAGAAGCTGTTCTCGGTGGGCCTGATCGATTGTCGGGTGCCAGGTCGGATATTCCACCCAGGCCAGCATTCCCTCTTCATCGACGATATCGAGCAGACGACGGGGCGGCAGCCACAGGCAGAACTTGATCAGGTTGAAGCCGCAGGCCTTGAAATAGCGAAGCTGGTCTCGAAACAGTTGCAGCGACGGATTGGGAGACAGGGCGGGGGGGTAATATCCCCAGGTCAGAACGCCTCGAACAATCAGATCTTTATCGTTCAAAAGAATCCGGGGTCCATCGGTGTTGACCTTGCGAAAACCGAGGGGTGTCTGGATTGAATCCAACCTCTTCCCCTCTGTATCCAGCCATTCTGTGACGAGACGGTATAGGTTGGGCCGGTCAAACTCCCATGGCGTCACCTTGCCGGTCCATTGCCAGTCGGCTGGGGTAGAGGGCATTTCGTTCGATTCCGATGCTACCTGGCGATCCTGCGGATCGAAGAGGGTCCATCGGACCAGACCGCCCGGCGTTCCGATCACAGGAACAGACACACGCAGGGCTGCCTGCCCGCTCTCCGGATTGAGAGTGGCCGCATCGATTCGAAGGCGGATATCGTCCAGACGACGGGTCGAAAGCACAAGCAATTCGACATCCTGCCATAATCCGCCGAAATGAGGGGCGATAATCGGCAAAAAGCCCTGGGTGTTGTGTCCCACCTTTTCGTCCACACGAACTGCAATGAGGGCATGCTCGCCCGATGTAACATATGGTGTAATGTCCAGATCGAAGGTCGTCCAGGGGCCGATATGGCCGCCGGCTTCGTTGCCGTTTATCCAGATACGCGTTTCGGTGGCCGCTCCATGAAAGCGGAGCAGACACGACCGGCCGGCGGCGATGGCTGGAACGGATATGCTTGTATGATACCATGCGATCCCGTCATAACCGACGCCCAGGGCCGTTTCCCATTCGGCGGGAACATCCACGGATTTGCCCTCCGGCATCCGCCCCGGCTCGTACCATTTTGCCAGGAGACCCCGGTTTTCCGGATCCGGCGCGATCTTCCATGGCCCTGCCAGGGAGAGGATCTGTCTCGATGTGTGCGCATCGATCTGTGCGCCCCAAGGGAGATTGGCCGTTAGGATAAATAGGAAAATCCACCGCCGCCATCCGTTTCCTGAAAAGGCATATTTCATATTCATGCCTCTATCATAGCGGATGATAGCGGTGGATTCCAGAGGGTCTGCTGATTCGGTCTTTTCCTCAGGAGCAACCCATGCTGTTGCCGCAGTTGAAACAGCGATAACAAGTCCCGTTTCGCACCGTAATCGAGCCGCAGACGTCGCAGGCCGGGGCATCGTCCTGAAAATGCTCAAACTGGGCGTTGAACTGCTGCATAACCGATGCCTCGCCGGCGGTTCCGTCTTCTTCGGTGACCACCGAAGTAATCAATGCTACGGTCCGGTCAGCCAGGCGTTCAAATCGATCCGAACGAAGCGGATTGGTCGTTTTTGTCGTGTCCCGTTCGATAGCAGGCTTGGTTTTTTTCTGTATGGACTTGGCTTCGCCGATTTTTTTCGCCAAATCCTGCGTTTTTTCGACCAGTTCCTTGGCGGTTGTGCCGGTCTTGTCGGGTACGGGCGCCGGTTTGGACCGATTCGGGGTGTTCTTTTCGGCATATCCCGGGATGAACTGACAGCCCATCCAGCAGAAGATATAGTCGATCAGGCTCTTGGCAAACGGGATATTCTTGTTGCT
>JAFGGE010000109.1 GCA_016930745.1 Sedimentisphaerales bacterium | reverse complement strand
TCAAAACGCTGGAATTGGCCTTATATCATAATCTTGGTGCGTTACCAGAACCGATTGAAACCCACAAATTTTTCTGAAGAGGCAAAATTATTATAATGCTAAACTGGATAGCACCGAATTTTCTATTCAATGCACATTTCTTTTTTTCTACGATTAGGGCGGAGTTTGGATTTCTGCGCAGGAAAAAGGGCCGGCTCCTCCGATCCGGCCCTGTAATCCTCCTAAATACCCTCTCCGAAGCCCACTACGTTCGTATGGCGAACGGGCATTCGTAGATAAATGTTTTACGCAACGATTATGCCAATCCTGGCCCTATAAAGTCACCTATCTTACCAGATTTTCGTAAAGTCTTTCATCAAAAGAACATATCGGCATGGAATTTCTCGATAGAAATATTCCACTGTGGACATCAAAAGGCGGTTATGTTGCCCAAATTCAACACCTATGATGCAGGATGTTATCGGAATGCAACAGGGCCGGCGCTGCTCCATGAAAATAGTCTTTTTTGGCCGTTTGACTGTGCTGGAGTTGTTTTTTAGGTTTTAGTGTGTGTTCAAGTGGCTGTGAAAGGGTGTAACGAGGTCGAATTATGGCATCATACGAAACCATATCTTCTGAGATAGCCGGGCTGATTTCCGCTTCGTTCGGCGAGCTGGGCAATCAAATCCGCCGTCTTTCCACAGGTCTGCGGATCAATGGGGCCGCCGATGATGCGGCAGGTCTGGCGGTTCGGGAGATCATGCGGGCCGACCTGGCAACCGTCCGGCAAAGCTCTCAAAACATCCAGGATGGCGTTTCTCTGGTCCAGACCGCCGAAGCTGCCGGCGGGGTCGTCAGTACGATGCTGGCTCGCCTCAAGGAGTTGAGCCTACAGGCCATGAATGGAACCCTTTCGGATCAGCAGAAAAACATCATTCAGATGGAATTCGATCAGTTATCCGATGAAATTGCCACTATCGGCCAACATACCAAATTCAACGGAATCGCCCTGTTTCAGGATGGCCAGAGCCTGGAAATCGCGACCGGAAACGGGCAAAACATCGCTATCGAAACGCAGGCTATGCCTCTGCTGTCCGGCGATCTGACCAATCATCCCGAGGCGGCCGCTTTGGCTGTGGATACGGCGATCGAGCAGGTCAGCTCAATGCGGGGCCATCTTGGCGCATCGATAAATCGGTTGGAAAGTGCAGGTGAGGTGCTCGATATACAGGCTGAGAGCATTCTGGCAGCCGAATCGCGAATCTCGGATGTCGATATGGCGCGGGAAACGGCGGATCTGACGAGGAATCGGATCATTGCCGAAAGCGCCATGGCCGCTCAGGCCCATGCCGACGCCGTTTCGCAGGTTGCGTTAATGCTTCTCGGATAGCAGGAGGCGAATCGACTTCTCTTCCCGGAATTGCCTACGCCTCGTTCCGCCAAGTCCAGGCCGGTGACGCCCATCGCCGACCTGGACGCTTTTTTGCGCCCGCGTCGGACGTAAGAACTCCTTTCTTTTCCCGGCTCTCTTGAAAGATTTGTTGGTGAAGGAGAAGGACTTCAGCGAGCCCGGCCTCGGCAAAACCGATCGGGACCCCAGAGGCCCCAATTTCCCCCCCCGCGCCCCAAATTTGAGCCTCTGCCCAATCGGTTTTGCCGAGAGGAAAGGCCGACGCCATACGGAACTCAAAATGCAGTATAGCCCAATCATCTTAACTGCTTTCAAAGCAATGACTTCCGTCGCATACGAAGCCGGAATCGCCCATGAATCTATTCAACGAGGCCCTTTTCTATTACACCATGCCTTTGCCGGAAATCTTGAGAATTGTGCAAGGAGCGGGACTTGACTTCGTCTGTGTATGGGGCTACAATCCGTGGCTCGTAGATTATTGATGAATGGAGTCCCGTTGGCGGGGCAAAGCAAACTCTTTTGAACAAAGGAGATTGAGCGGATGGTAAACAAGAGTATCCTATCGAAGTGCAGCATTGTCATCGTGCTGTTGGCTGTTTTAGGTATTGTTTTGGTGGGTTGTAAGAAGGAACCGGCCCCCGCACCCACTCCCACCGGAGACCTGGCTGCGGAGGTGAAACAGCCTACGGCCGAACCGAAACCGGAACCCAAGCCGGAACCGAAACCCGAGCCTAAGGAAGAGCCTAAAGTGGAAGCAACTCCTGCTCCCACAGTGCCGGCGGGCATGGAAGCATTGCCGATTGAACTGCCCAAGCCGATGTTCGTGGGTACGCCGACCAATCTTCAGGGAGTCCCCAATCTTCGAAAATCGACTGGTAAGGCCCGTCCCCCGTTCTTTGCCCCTCCCGGCTGTAAGAATCTGGCCCTGAACAAACCGGTGACCGGCAGCGACGAAGAGCCGATCATGGGCGAGCTGGAAATGGTGACCGATGGGGACAAGGAAGCCGCTGACGGCAGTTATGTAGAGCTGGGACCGTTCCTGCAGTATGTCACGATCGACCTGGAAGCCGAATATGACCTTTATGCCATTGTTGTGTGGCACTTCCACAAGCAGGGCAGGGTGTATTACGATGTCGTTGTGCAGGTCTCCAAAGACCCCGATTTTATCGAGGCGGTAACCCTGTTTAATAATGACGTAGACAATTCCGCCGGCCTGGGCGTCGGAAAAGACCAGCATTACGTAGACGACTACCAGGGCGAGCTGGTGGACGCCAAGGGAACCAAGGCCCGGTATGTACGGCTATATAGTCAGGGCAACAGCTCCAACGATCTTAACCACTACGTAGAAGTCGAAGTCTGGGGCAAGTAAGAGCCTGTGATGTCATCGGCGAAGAAGTGTTGCGTCCTGATTCTGGTGGCAACCTTCGTGGCCGTTCTATTTCGTGTGCCGCGGCTGGATAAGCGGCCGATGCATACGGACGAGGCGGTCCATGCGGATAAGTATCGGCTCCTTCTGGAAGGGCAATATCGGTACGATCCGCACGAATATCACGGTCCGACATTGAATTACATGACGTTGATCCCGGCCCTGCTCAGCGGGGCCGGGTTTTCTTATGCGCATATTAACGAATACACGCTGCGGATCGTACCTGTATTTTTTGGCATCATGCTGGTCCTTTTATTGTTGCTTATCAAAGATGCCATTGGACCAAGGGTTACGGTCTATGCGGCGATTCTTACGGCGGTGTCTCCGGTGCTGGTTTTTTATAGCCGCTATTACATCCAGGAAATGCTGCTGGTGGCGTTTACCTTTGGATTCATCATCAGCGGATATCATTATTTTCTGGATACAAAGGTCCGCTGGGCAATGCCGGCAGGGCTGTTTGCCGGATTGATGTTTGCCACAAAGGAGACCTCTGTTATCGCATTCGGCTCGATAGGACTGGCGGGTTTGTGCGTTCTGCTGCTTCGCCGCGGCCGCGGTGAACCGACGGAGCACCTATTCTCAGGAAAAGTGGCAGGTCATATCGTTCTCGCACTTGCCGTCGCGGTTCTTGTATCTGTCCTGTTTTATTCTTCCTTTTTTGCAAATCCTCAGGGGATCCTCGATTCGGTCCGGACGTTTGAAACGTATTTCAATCGAGCCGGGGAAAATCCGGTTCATATCCATCCGTGGTTTTACTATCTAAAGCAGTTGGTTTTTTATCAGTTTGCCGACGGTCCCATTTTTACGGAAATTTTTATCTTGATTCTGGCTCTGGCAGGCACAGGATTTGTAGTGACCGGACATGTGGGACAGGCCAGTCGAGACCTGCTGCGTTTTGTGGCGATTTACGCCTGGACCATGATGCTCCTTTATTCAGCAATTCCTTATAAAACGCCATGGTGCCTGCTGGGTTTTTACCATGGTTTGATCCTTCTGGCGGGAGTCGGCGCCGCCGGGATTCTGGGTATGGTTTCAGGGAAAACGTGTTGGATGGTAAAGGGAATTTTTCTTGTCGGCGTAATTCACCTTGGTTGGCAATCGTTACTGGGCGGTGTAGGACTGGATATTCCAGGATATATAAGCAAGGTCATCACGGAAGGGCCGGGCAAGGTGTCGGACGACTGGAAAGATGCATACATTGCCGACAGCCGCAATCCATGGGTATATGCTCATACCAGCCGGAATATTTTTGCGATTGCGGACTGGGCGGAAAACATAGCCCTTGCTCATCCGGACAAGTATGCTATGCATATTCAGGTGATCATTCCGGAAAAGGATTACTGGCCGCTGCCGTGGTATCTTCGCAAATTTACGCGGGTCGGCTACTGGACGATGGTGCATAAGGAAGTGGCCTCGGCGCCGCTGATCATCGCCAAACACCCGGAGATCGATGCGGCTCTGATGCATAAATTGTATGAGCTTCCGCCGCCGGGCCAGCGGCAGGCCTATCTGATCCTGTTTGATGTGGAGCTTCGCCCTCAGCTCCAGTTACGGGGATATGTCTCGAATGAGGCGTACAATCTGTGGTATCATAGCGATACCCGCGAGGTGGATCAGCTTATGAACCAGGCCCAGACAGAGAAGAAACCTGTGTCGGAAAAGCCGAAATGAAAGATTTCAGAAGTCAGTCCGATCCGGTTGGGAACGATGCCGCTTCCCTGGCCGGGGCCCATCATTTCAGCCATGAAGCGATGGCGGCGGTTTTTGAGATCTACGTTGTATGCGACAAAGGGACTTATGCGCGACAGGCGGCCCAGGCGGCATTTGAGGAACTGGACCATCTGGAGCAGGATTTTAGCCGATTTGTCGGAAACAGCGATGTTTCGCGGCTTAATCAACTGGCCGTCGGGGAGGAATTATCGCTTGGCCTGGATACGTTCGAATGTCTTGCAGCAGCGGAAAAACTCTGGAAGCAGACAAACGGAGCATTCGATGTGACGGTTGGGGCATTATACCGCTGCTGGCTGAACGAGGATAAAACGCTCCGCCGGCCAAGTCCGGAGGATCTGGCCCTGGCCATAGAAAAGACCGGAATGGATAAGCTGATCCTCAATCCGCAGCGGTATACGTCGAAAGTGACGACGAAGGGGGTGCAGTTTGACCTGGGGGGTATTGGAAAAGGGTATGGGGTGGATTTGATGGCCCGCGTACTGGCAGAATGGAAACTGACAAAGGCGCTGATCCATGGCGGGGGTAGTTCGCTGTTGGCGATGGACGGCCCTTCGGACGGCAAAGGCTGGCCGGTTACCTTCAGCAATCCTCTGGATCGCACGGAAAAGCTGGTTCGGCTGGAATTGGCGCATCGGGCGGCAGGGGGCTCCGGGCTGGAGCAAGGAAGGCATATAATCGATCCCAGACCCGGAAAGGCGAGACCTGTGGGAGGAAAACTTGCTTCCTGGTCGCTGGCTTCCGATGCCGCAACCGCCGATGCCTTGTCCACCGCATTCATGGTGATGAGCGACAAGGAGATAGAGCAATACTGCAAAAAACATCCGGATGTGGCGGCCATGACGATTCGACGGCAAGAGAAGGCCGACTCCCGAATGGAGATCCGGCGATGGGGAGACTGGTCGGGCGCCGCATTCGTGCGATAGAGATCCGTTCAGAACGATTGGGCCTCTTTGTGCCGGTTGACGTTGCGCCGGATGGCAAGCAATTCTTTCAGTACCCGGATCGAGGTTTTGTGAATGGAGATACGGCTGTCGCAATCGCACGTCCAGTCCACCGGAAATTCCCGAATCCGATAGCCTTTTCGTCGGGCCAGCAGGATGATCTCCACATCGAAGGTAAAGCCGTCGATCGTGCTCAGGGCGTAGAGCTGGCGGGCGACATTCCCTCGGTAGACCTTGAAACCACACTGTGTATCGGTCAGTTCCCGCGGGACGCCCATGAAAAGGCGAATTACCTTGCGAAAGGATTTGGAACAGAACCGGCGAATCGCGGTCTGCTGGCTGTCGATCTGGCATCCATCGATTCTTCGCGAGCCGTTGGCGATATCGCATTGGCCGGACCGGATCAGGTCCAGTCCCCGCAGGGCGTTGTCGTAGGGAACGCAGGTTCCGGCATCGGCAAACATGATATAGTCCCCTTCGGACTGGAGGATTCCCGTACGGACGGCGTGTCCTTTGCCGCGGTTGGGGGCGTACCGAATCACGCGCAGCGGGGCGGCTAACTCTTTTCCGACGGCTTCTGCGACTGTCGCCGTATCGTCGCTGCTGCCGTCGTCAACGAGGATGATTTCGCCCGCCAGGGAATGATCCTGGAGAAATTGCCAGGCGGTCTCAATATCTTTGCGGATTTTATGGCTTTCCTCGAAAGCCGGTATGATGATCGATATGTCCATAGGATCGTCTCAGCCTGCCTTATTCGTTGTGCATCCCTGCACGAAGGATTAAATCCATAGTATACCTGCTCCGGTCCGTCCGGCAAAGCCTAAAAATGCAATGGGAAGAAGCAAAGGGGTATGAAATGGATAAATCGGGAGGACAGCATAATCTTGTTGAACTGTGGGCGTAAATCCGCATAATAACAGACTTTGAAGGACCGGGAGCGCCCTGGGAAACGGAATGAAAAACTGTTAGGGAGGCATGGCCATGTTTGGATTGCCGCTGATTGAGGTCATTGTTTTTGTGGCGTTTATCGTCTGTGTCGTCACGTTGGGTTTGACGAAGAGCCGGCATGAAAAAACCGGGGAGGATTATTTTCTGGCCGGGCGAGGCTTGCACTGGTGGCTGATCGGTTTTTCCCTGATCGCCGCCAACATTTCCTCTGAGCAGTTTGTCGGCATGAGCGGCAATGCGGCCAGTCATGTGGGCATGGCTATCGCCAGCTACGAATGGATGGCGGCGATCACCCTGGTCATTGTGGCGTTCGCCTTTCTGCCGTACTTTCTTCGGGCCGGTATTTATACGATGCCGGAATTTCTCGAATATCGATACGATTCTCTGGCTCGGGTTATTATGGCTGTAATGATGCTGCTGATTTACATGCTCCTTCTCGGGGCGGTAACCTATTCCGGCGCCTTGACAATCAATACGATGGCCGAGGAGATGAATTTGACGTTTGTGCCGACCATCGCTCAGGCCTCTCTTGTTATTGGATTGATTGCGATGATTTATGTGGCTGCCGGCGGACTAAAAGCGTGCGCCTGGGCCGATTTGATTCAGGGTTCTGCTCTTATTGTCGGCGGCGGCGTGGTTATGTTTTTTGCTTTTAAGATGCTCGGGAATGTCACGGAAGCCTCCTATGTGGCGGATGTCAGCACCGGCAAAGTGGAACCTATTACTTTTACGGAGGGGCAGGGAGTGATGGATCGCTTCATGCAACTCAACAAAGTGCGATTGAACATGTT
>JAFGGE010000108.1 GCA_016930745.1 Sedimentisphaerales bacterium | reverse complement strand
TCAAAACGCTGGAATTGGCCTTATATCATAATCTTGGTGCGTTACCAGAACCGATTGAAACCCACAAATTTTTCTGAAGAGGCATAATTCTTTTTCCACATACCTCCAGGAGGCCCTTGTTTCACCTATTTTCAAATCGGCAACCGTTCCCAGTTCCGACTGTTCTTCCGAAATTTTCAGTCGCTGCCCGTCGGCTGCGTCCCCGATCACCGACAATCGTGCCGGATCAATCTGAATACGCCAGGCTTGATTCTGAAGCACAATCGAACCGCCCGCGGCAAGTCCGGCCTGTAAGATAAGATTCAAAAAAAAGCCCGTAAAGCTGTAAATCGGAAATGACATACTCTCTGCTCTCCTTGATGTGCCGAATCCGTTTTCCTACGAACATACGTACACAAATTCCGTTTGTCAAACATAAGTTCGTATACGGCAGCAAACGGATACCGCCTCTTGAATCCCTCGGATGGTTTTCATTCTGCCCGAATTCTTACCATTTGGAAAGATTTCCTTACGCACCTTTTGCCCTCATCCTCGTATGGGCGGATAAAGAAGCAAAAGGAGCCATGGTTATGGATGGATTACAACAGGCCCGGGACCTAACAACGCAACCCAAAAATGATATCATGCATAGAGCATCTTCACTCGTCCTGTTGCATGCATTGATGCCCCTGGCTTGGATCATTCTGGGCGGTCTTGTCGTCGCGCCCCGCGTTGTCCCGGTCTATCACAACATCCCCGCCCGCCTGCCGCTCATGTCCGAATGGATCATGGACCTGTCCACCCGCATCCCTCAACAATGGATCATTATCCTCCCATCCCTGGCGGTCCTGCTGTTTCTCGATGCCGGCGTTTATTGGCTGCTTTCCCGCGTCTTCCGCGGCGCCGTCGCCGCGTGGTGGTCCGGCAGTATCACCTTCGCCCAGGCGGCCTTCACCTTCTTTTGCCTCGTCGCCCTCTATCTGCCCATCCACATCGGCATGCAGATTCCCCCCTGCGGCGGTTTCGACAGTCATGCCCACTGACCAATTTCCTTAATAAAGACCGTTAAGCTCAATACGGCCTTCGCTGCAATCGGTTGGTCTGTATCCCCATAAAGAAATATCGTAATGCATCGATCGGATGATCGTACACCCCGTCCTTGAGCGGCAATTCGGACAGCCCCGGCCCTCGGTTCGCATCCGGATAATGATAACAGCGCATCGCCTCGATCAGCCGCACGCACCGCGGATCGATCCGCAGGCGGTTGATCCCCTCCCCGCTCCGCAGGCTCCTTCGGATCAGCTCGATCCCCTCCAGAATACCGCTGCGCCGCCAGTGCAGCCGGATGCCCATCGTCCCCATCTCCCCCGCGGCGCTGGTCCCGGTCACATCGTTCCGTCCTGCCCCCGCCGGATCGCAGAAAGTCGCCGCCACCCGCTGCTCATCACACGGCGTCCGCTCCAGAATCTCACGGGCATGCACATGGATCGCCGCACGGGACCGGACATACTCATCGATCACCCGCACCATACCCTCATGATCCACCTGAATCCACAGGCACACGAACGGATTGACAAAACCGAAATCGATCGCCCGATACAGCGGCAGCGTCGGATCGTACCCCAGCGGCGCCACGTGCTCGGCCGGATCAAAATCGGCAAACACCGCATTCTCCAGGCTCGGCCGAAGACACAGCATTTCCGACTCAAATCCCGCCCGGCTGGCCCGGCGTCGCTGCGTGATCACATCGTCGATCTTCAGATACCCCGCGGCCTCCTTCGCCCTACCCCGGCAATCCTCCAGCAACGGACACCGGCTGCATGTACGATCCGTACACCGCTCGATCACCTCCCAAACGCACCACTGAAAGATCGGCACCCCAAAGCGCCTCGCCTCGGCGACCAGCGACTGCATCAGCCCGTAGGGACGGTGCATCGTACTGAACATCTCCATCGCCGCCACAATCCCATCGGCGCTCTGCGTGATAAACTTGGCCGCTGCAAAGACCCGCTCATCAAAGAGCTCCATTTCATCGCACCGCAGCTTATGCACGTGATGGCCGCGCACGCTGCGATCTGACTGCGGCAGAATCCGAACTTCCGAACCGTTTTCAAACGCACACCGCTCTCGTCGGACAGGTCCTGCCAGCAGCGATTCAAAACCGCGATAGACAAACGCGGTCAGATAATCGTACATCCGCGACGACTGCTCCAGCGAGCCGCCCAGGATCCGCACCTGACAGCCCGGCTTGAACACACAGTCCAGCAGCGTCGCCACCGCCGCCAGTTCTGTCTTGCCTCCCCCGCGATTGGCCCAGACCACCGCATCCCCATTGGCCATGCCTGACCTGTCTGTGTGGTATGCATGCCACAGATAATCCATCGGCGCTGCATGCCCCTCACACATCCGCCTGTCCGGCACATCAATCCCCAGTGCCCCTTTCACATACCGTCGCAGTTCCTGCCGCGTCTGCGGCGCCGTCTGAATGGCGCCCTCCAACACCTCCTCCGTCTCAATTCCTTTCGAACACACCAATCCCTTCTCCTCCATCCTTCACTCCTCTCCCTTTTGATAGTCCCCCATTTTAACGCAAAAAGAACAGATCTTTCCCTAATTCCACAAAATAGAAAATTGAAAATCGAAAATGGAAAATCTCCTCATGGTTTGCCTCCTCCTGTCGGGCTCATCAGCCCAAATCGTCGGGTATTATACCATATTCCCGCCAAAAATCAACGTTTTTCCTCCAAAAACCGCAATCTTTTCCCCTTTCCTCTTATTCTATCTCCTATCTCCTGTCTCCTGACTTCTGACCCCCTGCCCTGAGCCCGTCGAAGGGCTATCTCCTTACCTAATAACATCTTAAACAAAATAGTAAAAATATTCTAACAAAAATGTTACTTTCATGCAACATTTTACACTATCCAAGCGACCAATAGGTCAGGAAGAACATGGAAATAAATGAAGAAAGGAGACCGAAGATGAAAACGAGAGCAACAATCTGGATTCCGGCCCTTCTGATCGCCGCCTGCCTGGCGGCAAACCTTTCTGCCTCTCCCATCGTCGTTCAGGTTCAGGGACGAGGATGGGGCATCGGCCACCCCATCGGACGTCCCTTCGACCATGCCCCGCGTCATTCCATACCCCCGCGAAGAATCTTTGTTGCCCCGCCGTACCATTGGCCGATCATCGCCCCCCCGCCGTATCCTGTCGTTGTTCCGCCGCCTCAGATCATCGTCCCGGTCCCCACCGTCGTCACCGTCTGGATCGATAACTACAACGGCTCCCGCACCCAGGTCAGCCTGGTCCGGGACGGCATCTGGTACATCGGCCCCAAAGGCGAACGCTACCTCGGCATGCCCACCGAAGCACAACTACGCCCCCTCTATGGCCTGGGACCCATGCCCCACGAACAAGCCACGGTCACCGTCTGGATCAAGACGCACAACGGCGCGATGAAGGCCGTGGTCCTGCTCCGCAAAGGCCCCGACTTCGTCGGCCCGCGCGGCGAATACTATGCGGCCATGCCGACTGAGAACCAACTGCGGATTCTCTACGGCGATTGATTCGGCTTGCTGATACGACGTGCTCTTTGATCTTTGACTTGCATTGGGAAGCCAACGGCCATGCCCGCCCCAGCGCGGGCATGGCTGTTTCTGTCTTGCTTCTGTCTCTTATCGAGGGTGCTTTCGACAGGGAATAGAACCGCATGGGTTCGAAAAAAACCGAACCTATCCTACCACTCCCCTCGACACTCAGCTTGGGAAGGAAGTACGAAAGAAACATTTCCCGGTTGTCCGGGCGGCATGATTTACTATAATACGCTGTTGATGGAATGTGGTGCCTTGGTATGGTCGTTATCACTGTGCTCGCATTGCGAATGAGAAAACAGAAAGGGAATCTTTAATAAGGATTGAAAATACGCCATGCGACTGTATTTGATCAACCCTTCCAACCCGCTTGTCAGCATCGTCCGAGTCAGGGAGAGCCGATGGAACCGTTATCGCGTATGGAAACCGCTGAGCCTCATGGCTCTGGCGGGTCTGACTCCGTCGGAGTGGGACGTTTCCATTGTAGATGAGAACCTCGGCGCTGCGGATTATCCGGCCATGCCCCGGCCGGACCTGGTGGGCATCACGGCTTTCACCTCACAGGCGAACCGCGCCTACGAAGTAGCCGCTCACTTCCGGGATCGAGGCGTTCCCGTCGTCATGGGCGGCATCCACGCCACCATGTGCCTGGACGAGGTCATGGAGCGTGTGGATTCGGTAGTCACGGGAGAAGCCGAGGATATCTGGCCGCAGGTCCTGCAGGACGTCCGGCAGGACCGCCTGAAACGCCGGTATGACGGAGGGCTTTCGGCGATAGACCAGATTCCGCCCGCCCGTCATGATTTGCTGGCGTCGGAATATGCTTTCGGGGCCATTCAGACCACGCGCGGCTGCCCGCTGAATTGCAGTTTCTGCAGCGTGACGGCGTTCAACGGGGCCCACTACCGGCAGCGGCCCATCGCCGATGTCGTGCGGGAATTCCAGATGATCCGTGAAAAACGGGTTCTGGTGGTGGACGACAACCTCATCGGCACGAGCCACGAACATATTGTCCGCGCCAAGGATTTGTTCCGCGCTATGGTGCAGGCGAACCTGCGAAAAGAATGGGTCGCCCAGGCCACCATTAACTTCGCCGACGATGAGGAACTCCTGACGTTGGCCGCCAGGGCCGGATGCCGAGGCGTCTTCATCGGCTTTGAGTCCCCGACGCCGGAAGGGCTTCAGGAGGTGGGCAAGAAGTTCAACCTTCTTAAGGGTCGGGACTTTCGCGCCTCCGTACAGCGCATCCAGCGGCACAACATCCTGGTCGTGGGTTCCTTTATCCTCGGACTGGACATAGACAAACCGGGTATCGGAAGATGCATCGCCGAGGTAGCCCATACGTACGGCGTGGACAATCTCAACGTACTGTTTCTGACGCCGCTGCCCGGCACGCGCCTCTGGGACCGGATGAAAACGGAGGACCGTATTGCCCTCGACAGTTTCCCGGAAGACTGGAAATACTACAC
>JAFGGE010000107.1 GCA_016930745.1 Sedimentisphaerales bacterium | reverse complement strand
GCTGTTGCTGGAAAAGACCGTCGGAAAGTCCGTATCGTACAGGTCCGGATAGAGCAGATACGCCCCCGAATCCGTCAATTCGATATACGGGGCCTTGCGCCGCCGCAGGCTTTCCACATCGTCGGTATAGAGATCGGAAGCCTGGTTGGGGGCATACCATTTAGAACGGGGCTCAAAGCCGCGTCCATCCCGCCCGACCAGGGCCTCGGCCATGCGGTGCGCCCCGCAGATATAGGGCGGCGCGCCGCTGTCGCCGAGCACGAACGAATCGGGATACCCGTCAAAATCCTTGGCGTACAGCTCCAGGCCGGTCTCCATGGCCTTCAGGATCGACTTCTGCTTGAGGTTCCGCGCCTGCCGCACCACGCTCTGCAGTCCGGGAGTCAGAATGCCCACCAGCATGGAAACGATCGCCACCACCACCAGCAGCTCGATCAGGGTAAAGCCCGCGTTTGCCGTGTTATATTGTTTTCGAATCATGGTTCGATCCTCACAATCCCGCCTGCCGCCGCGATCCGCCTTGAGGCGTCGAACCGGCAGGGCTTGTATCTATTGTTCACCGGTCAGGTCGTCGGCGGTGCCGGGTTCTCCATCTACCCCATCCGAAACAACCAGCGGAAACGTCATGTCCTGCGTATACACATACCGCAGAGACCGGCCCCATACATCCACAAACCGCACCAGAGGCTTTTCCTCGCTGCCGTTGTTCAGGACGATTTTTCTATCCCGCCCCTGACTGTCTTTGGAGGTCTTCATCTCCGAAACCATCGTCTCGATCAGCCGCCGGCTGTTGGGATACTGGTCCAGCTCATAGTAAAGTCTTTCACTGGAAGCATATTCATTGAAGATACCGGCCGAAATGACACCATCCAAATCCGCCGCCAGCATAGCCTGTGTATATCCATCCGGATCGGAGAGCGGCGGCGTCACAAAAGGAAACTTCTCATGAAAATCATGATACTGCTCGATCGCCGCCTGGATCACGTTGATGCCGCTGTCGGTCAGCCGCTCCTGGGACTGGCGCACAAACCGCCTGCCCACGCCGACGACGATCGTGGCCAGGATGATGATGATCGCCATCACCACCAGGACTTCGACCAGAGAAAAACCGAATTGTGCGCATCGTCGTCTCATGGCTTCCAATATCCCAAACGATCCATCCTGTCAAAGACCGCTGCGCAGAGCCCGGCTGCGCCGCCGGCCTGGGTGTCCGTTACTCTTTCCGCGTGAAGTTGTTGATATCGTCCGCAGTGCCGTACAGCCCGTCCTTGCCCGCCGAGATCAGCAGATAGGATCCGGCCCGGTAGGGACGTTTGATCCCGGCCGCTTCGTACACCTGCTGATTGACGATCGACCTCTGGTAGTCCAGAATGTCCTGCAGGTCCCCGCCCGTATCGCACCAGGGATGTTTTTGCGGATTCTGCTCGGCCGTGCCCAGGTTCATCAGGTGGTAGTTATCATAGTAATAATAGATATCATTCGCAATGTCCAATCCGTCTTCGGCATCCTGCTGCGTGAAATTGGTGCGGGCCCGGAAATACAGGATCGGCATACCGGTCTTTTTGCTGCCCGAAGCCGCGATCCGCGTCTTGGCGTACTCGTCGCATAAAACGACTGGGCTCAGGATGGAATCGGTGTTGAATCCCGGCGTGGTGGTATACACATCCCGCATACGGAAGGCGTTGGCGTTATCCAGCTCCAGAAACGGCGCTCCCGCCTTGCCGCCTCGCGCCTTGACATTTTCATCGGCGGTTTCATTGATCTGGGGGATCCCATTAACGGCATTGTATACCCGCGGCCACGCCCGCACGCCGGTTTGAGGATTGACAACCTCGGCCCGGCCATCGGACCAGAACTGGCTCTTGGGATGAAATCCCAGAAAATCCTGACCCACCATCGCCTCGGCGAGTTTGTTGGCGCCGGTATAATAAAACTGATCATCTGCTCCATTCAATTTAGGATTTCGGGTCGGATCGTACTCATCGAGATTGTCGTTGGAAGGCGGGTATTCCCCGAACTCCGTCTTGTACATCTCCAGCCCGGTCTCGATACTGTGAAACTGGGCGCTTTGCTGAATCTGCTTGGCGTAATCCTTGACCTGATTCAGCGCCGGCACCAGCAGCCCGATCAGGATCGCAATCACCCCCATCACCGTCAGCAGTTCAACAATCGTAAAACCTTTCTTTTGTGCGTTCATTTCTTGGCCCCTTTGAAAAAATGCCTTACCCTGTTCTTGTAGCGACCAGCGACCAGCGACTGGCGACTTTTACATCAGCACCTGCATCAGCTTGATCATGGGCAAAAACATCGCGATCACGATCGTGCCCACGATGAGCCCCAGACAGATAATCATGATCGGCTCCAGCAGGCTCATCAGCGACGAAACCAGCACGTCGGCCTCTTCGTCGAAGTTGTTGGCGATCTTCTCGAGCATCTTGTCCATATCGCCCGTTTCTTCCCCCACGTCGATCATGTTCACTACCATTCCGTCGACTTTCTTGGTCTGTTTGAGCGGATTGGCGAAGGTATCGCCCTGGCGAATCGCATGATGGACCTTGTTCAGCACCGCCGCATACACCTCGTTGCCCGATGTGTCGCGGGTGATATTAAGTGCTTCCAGAATCGGAACGCCGGCGCTGATCAGCGTGCCCAGCGTCCGCGTCCAGCGGGCCACCGACGTCTTGTACACCAGCTTGCGGATGATCGGCAGATAAAGCTTGATCGTGTCCATGGCATAGCGGCCTTTCTGGAACTGACGCAGCAGCTTGAAAAACGCGATAATCACAAACGGCGCGGCAACCACAAACAAGGCGTTGGGAATGACGCCCGTAAAGCCGGTCAGCCATTCGCTGATCTTCAGCAGGGTTTCCGTCAGCCAGGGCAGGCCTTCCTTGCCGTCGCTCATGTCCTTGATCACTTCCGAAAACGTCGGAATGATAAAGATCATCAGCCCCAGCACGATCAGCAGCGCCGCCGACATGACCACGATCGGATAGACCATCGCGCCCTTGATCTTGGCCTTGAGCTTCTCGGATTTCTCCATAAAATCGGCCAGGCGGGACAGGATGATATCCAGCACGCCCCCGACCTCTCCGGCGGCGATCATGTTCACAAACAACCGGTCAAAGCACTTCGGATGTTTGGCCATCGCTTCCGACAGGGTCGAGCCGCCCTCGATATCGTCGGCGACATACCCGATGATCGTCTTGAGCTTGCCCTTTTTCTGCTGGGTTTCCAGGATGCGCAGCGATCGCAGGATCGCCAGGCCGGCATCCTGCAGCGTCGAAAGCTGTCGGGCAAACTGGCACACCTGTTTCATTTTGACTTTCCCGGTCTTTTTTCGACGCTTCGGCGTGGCCTCGCGAACCGCTTTGACCTTCTTGGCCCCGCCTTTGGCGGTGACCTTGGTCGGAAACAGACCCTTGTTGCGAATCTTGCTGATCGCTTCCTTGTTGCTCAGGGCCTCGATTTCCGATTTTACCTCATTGCCGTCGGCGTCCAGCGCTCTGTACTGAAAGATAGGCATTGCGATCACCTCCCAGTGTCACAGTGGGCTTTGAAGCCACACCCCAAAAATCCTCATTTCACACACCACTTGTCACGGCGGCCCGTACTCTCTGGGACGAACCGCTATTCCTCCGCAGCCAGCGTTTCTCGCACAATTTCTTCGATCGTGGAAATCCCGTCATAGATCAATTCCAGGCCGTTTTCGCGCAGGATTTTCATCCCGTTGCGTCGGGCCGCCTCGCGCAGCACCGACGTCGAGGCCCGGTTCATGATCAGCTCCCGGATCTCATCGTTGAATACCATGATCTCAAAGATCCCGATACGACCCTTGTACCCGGTGCCGTTGCACATCTCGCAGCCCCGCCCGTAATAAAACTGCTTGCCGCCCACATCCTCCGGCGTCAGATCCAGCTCCATCAGCATCTCTTCGGTCGGCTCAAACGGCGTCTTGCAATTGGTGCAGATCTTGCGAACCAGCCGCTGCGCGATAATGCCCTCGATCGTGGCCGTAATCAAAAACGGTTCCAGACCCAGATCGACCAGTCGGGCGATGGTGCTCGGAGCGTCGTTGGTGTGCACCGTGGTAAACACCAGGTGGCCCGTCAGGGACGCCTGAATGGATATTTCGCCCGTCTCCAGGTCGCGAATCTCCCCGACCATACAGATATCCGGGTCCTGACGCAGAATAGACCGCAGGCACCGGGCAAAGGTCAATCCGATCTCCGAACGCATCTGGACCTGAATCAGCCCGTCGATGTCGTACTCCACCGGATCTTCGGTGGTGATGATCTTGGAATCGATCGAATTGAGCTCCTTCAGGCAGGAATACAACGTCGTGGTTTTTCCGCTTCCCGTCGGGCCCGTTACGATTACGATCCCGTTGGGCTTGTTGATCAGCACTCGAATCTTTTTCAGTTCCTCATCGCGGATGCCCAGCATATCCAGACGCAGATCCACCTGACTGCGGTCCAGAACGCGAAGCACTACGCTTTCTCCGAACATCGTCGGCAGCACGCTGACGCGAAGGTCCACCGGGTTGCCTCCCACCATTAAAGGGATACGGCCGTCCTGAGGCAGACGACGCTCGGCGATATCCAGATTGGCCATGACCTTGATGCGGGAACTCAATGCCACGGCGATATGCTTGGGCGGGGGCACCATTTCATAGAGGACCCCGTCGATCCGATACCGCATCTTGAATTCGTCTTCAAACGGCTCGAAATGGATGTCCGACGCCTTATCGCGTATGGCCTGTAATAAAACCAGGTTTAACAGCTTTTTAACGGGGTTGCTCTCGGCCAGTTCCTTGAGCTCCTCCAGGTCGATACTCTGATTGCGGCCCTGGTATTCGGCCAGGCCGCCGTCCTCGGATATCTCGGAAATCAGGTCGTTAATGCTCTCTTCCGACTCGGCGTAATACCGGTTTATCGCCTCGTCGATCGATTTGGAGTCGGCCACCTTGGCTACCACACTGAATCCCGTCAAGGTGCTGATATCATCCGTCGCACGAAAATTATCCGGGCTGTCCAGGGCCACCGTCAATTCGTTGCTGGCCGCATCGTGAGCAATGGGGATCACCCGGTAGGTTCGGGCCATTTGAGCGGGAACATGCTGAATGACGGTTTTGGGCACTTCCAATTTGCTCAAATCGACATAATCCATGCCCCGCTGTCCCGCCAGCGCCATATTCAGTTGTTTCTGGGTCACCAGCCCCTTTTCCACAAAGATTTGACCCAGTTTAACCTTTCCCCCGCGCTCCTGTTGAATCTGAAGACATTCGGAGACTTTGTCCCGTGTCAGAACGCCCATTTTAATGAGGATCCGACCCAGCGTTCGTCCCTTCAACTGTCTGATTGGAGGCATACTTGTCATTTTTTTGCCTTTCCGCAGCCAACACCTTCTATCTCATTATACGCGATAAAAAACCTTTTGGAAAAAATATTTTAGCCATGACACTTTATATATGAGACTTTTATGAAAATGGAAATGTGCATTAATAAGGAAAAACAGGTGTATTTACAAAAAAATAAAGATTAAATCAGGCCCTTCAATCAAATCGAGGAAAAAAGAAAGGAGATAAAAATATTGATTAATTTAACAAAAACAGGCATGACATTATGCATATAAGACAATAGATGGTAAAATCCCCACCTCAAAACACTCTTCTCATGGATTGGTAACCCCTGTTGGTCAGGTTATTGTTGAAAAACTTAACGCTTCTTTCCCGGTTGACTCCCAAGATGGTGCTCATCCACCTCTGCCCCGATAACATCTTCCAGACCAACTTCCTTAAGCTGCTTTCGGATTTCCTCCGGACGGATTCCCTTTTCCTGCTCCGCCTTGAGAAGCATTTCCGCCGGATTGCGTGCTTTATCCAGCATTTCATCCAATGCAATTTTATCTGTGAAATACAATTGCCATAAGTGGTCATCCAGAAGCTGCATGCCCAGCTTTTTCCCGATCTGGATACTGGATTCAATACGGTAGACCTTGTTTTCGCGGATCAGGTTCTGGATGGCCGGAGTGCAGATCATGAACTCATACGCCGCCACTCGGCCCCTGCCGATTTTCAAGGGACAAAGCGTCTGGCTGAGCACGGCGATCAGGTTTGTGCTGAGCTGCACCCGAATCTGCTCCTGCTGACTGACGGGAAAAGCGTCGATAATACGGTTAATCGTGCCCTGACAGCCGGTGGTATGAAGGGTTCCAAACACGAGGTGTCCGGTTTCCGCCGCGGTAATCGCCGCTTCCATGGTTTCCAGATCACGCAATTCGCCCACCAGGATCACGTCAGGGTCCATACGCAGAGAACGCCTCAGGGCCTCGGAAAATGTGGGCACATCGATTCCGACTTCCCGCTGGTTGATGATGGATTTTTTATGCGTGTGGTAATATTCAATGGGTTGCTCGACGGTAATGATATGCCGGTCGAGGTTTTCATTGATATAGTTTACCATACTGGCCAGGGTCGTGGTTTTGCCGCTTCCTGTCGGGCCGGTTACCAAAAACAGACCTCGCGGACGGCGGCACAAGGCCGATACGATTCGCGGCAAACCGATCTTGTCGAAACTTAACATTTCCGACGGGATCAAACGCAGAACCATGGAGATATTACCCCTTTGTCGAAAAACCGAGGTGCGAAACCGGCCCGCATCGCCGAAGGCAAAACCAAAGTCGGTCCCTCCGACTTCCTGCAGCTCCTGCTGATTTTTTTCCGGGGTGATGCTTTTCATCAATGAGATGGTATCTTCCGGCTCCAAAACCTTGGTGTCAAGCGAGCGAAGCCTCCCGCTGATCCGCAATACCGGAGGTCGATCGACCACAATATGAAGGTCCGAACCGCCCATTTTAATACATGCTTCAAGCAACCGATCAATATGAAGCCTGGATTCTTTTGCCATGAAAATGATATCCTGATTACAAGCTTGCCTTACTCTGGAATTTCCGCATCATCGACAACAATCCCCTCTGCCTGGGTAACCTTGGCGACCTCTTCCGGCGTTGTAATTCCCTTAAAGACCTTGATTCTTCCATCCTGGAGAAGGGTTTTCATCCCACTGGCAATCGCCGCCCGTCGTAATGCGCCGGCCGGGGCCCGCTGGAAGGCCAGTTCGCGCATTTCATTGTTCATTTCGAGCATCTCAAAAATCGCGATTCGACCGCGAAACCCGGTTCCCTGACACCGTCCGCAACCGGCGCCTTTGTAGACAGGATGTTTTTTCAATTCCTCGGGGGATATTTTCAACAGACGCAGGTAATGGGGATCTGGATTTTCATTGACGGTTTTGCATTCCGAACAGATGACTCGCAGCAGACGCTGGGCCATAATCGCCTGAATGGAACTGGCCACCAGGAAAGGCTTTACCCCCATATCGATCAAACGGGTAATGGCGCTGGGGGCATCGTTGGTATGCAGCGTGCTGAAGACCAGGTGGCCTGTCAGGGCCGCCTGAATCGCGATATCGGCCACGATGCCGTCTCGAATTTCACCGATCAGAATGATGTTCGGGGCCTGACGCAGCATCGATCGGAGGATTCTTTCGAAGGTCAGCTCGATCTCCGTCCGCACCTGGCACTGGTTGATGCCGGCGATATTGTATTCGACCGGATCCTCGGCGGTGATAATCTTTTTATCGGGGCGGTTTAATTCCTGCAGAGCCGAATACAGCGTTGTCGTCTTGCCGCTGCCTGTCGGTCCTGTGACAAGAAAGATGCCGTTGGGCCGCTTGATAATCTGAAGAAAACGTTCGTAATCCTCCGGTTCGAACCCGATAGCCTGAATGCCGATGTTGACGGATTCGGGCCGCAGGATACGAAGCACGGTGCTTTCCCCGTGATAAGCAGGCAGGGCCGAGACGCGGAAGTCGATATCCTGCCCGTCGATGGTCCGCTTGATACGTCCATCCTGCGGCAGCCTGCGCTCCCCGATATCCATGCCGGACAGAATCTTTACGCGAGCCAGCAACGGCGCCTGCATGCTCTTGGGGATATTGTCTCTTTCAACGCATTCGCCGTCGATACGATACCGCACGCGCACCCGGTCCGACATCGGCTCGATATGAATATCGCTGGCCCGCAGTCGCACGGCCTCATCGATGATCAGGTTGACCAGCCGAATGATGGGTCCTTCATCGTCGTCCTCGGCCTCGGCGGCCCGGCGAATCTCGGCCTCAATCGTATGCCCCTGGGCCGTCAGCTCGGCCGCGGTCGCGTCGATGCTGCTTCGCACCTCATCCATCGTATGAAGGATATGCGTGCGAATCTTGGACGGGGACGCCAATACGCATTCGATTTCCGTATTGAGCCGGAACTGGAGCATATCGAGAAGATCCAGATCGAGCGGATCGCTGATGATGACCTTGAGCCGACCGTTTTCACGCCCCATGGGCAGGACAAAATGTTTTTTCACCAGCTCATCGGGGATCAGCTTCAATGTACTCTGGCTGAACTGCACGTCATCCAGATTGACATACTGGTATCCGAACTGCTTGGCGAGGGCCTGCATCACCTGATCTTCGGTCAGCATGCCCAGCATCACCAGCGCTTCGCCCAGACGCTTGTTTTCGGCTTTGGCCTTTTTGAGCGCCTTGACCAGACCGGGTTTATCGACCAGTTTCTGACTGTACAGAATTTCGCCTAAATGCCTGCGTTTTTTTGCCATGGTTCCTTAGCAGCACACAATTCAAAAACAGGAATCCCCGCTCGCAAACCCGTATTATACCACATCTGTCAACCGCGGTCAATCGCGTAGAACGGCTCGAATATGATTTAATGCGGTCAAGGCGGACCGGAGGCGTATAGTTGCCCTGTCCTGCGAAAAAACATGTCGAAATCCCCCGCTTCCGGCGGCCGAGGCCATACCAATATATACCAATCCTACCGGTTTTTGTTCCGTCCCGCCCTCCGGCCCGGCGATTCCGGTCGTACTGACGGCGATATCCGCCTGGCCCGTTTTTCGGGCCCCCTCGGCCATCGCGATTGCCACCGGCTCGCTGACCGCTCCATGAGTCTCAATCAAGCCTGTCGGGACCGATAAATCGCGGATTTTGGCCTGATTGCTGTAGGTCACCCAGCCTCCTTTGAAGAATTTACTGGAATGGGGTATATCGGTTATGAGCTTGCCGATCAAACCGCCCGTGCAGGATTCGGCGGTGACAAGGGTTTTGTTTTGCCGGATCAGTTCCTGCCCTACCACCTCGGCCAGGGTTTGATCGTCGAATCCATAGACCAGATCGCCCAGAATATCACAGAGCCTTGTACGATCCTGCCCTATCATCCCTTCGGCTTCTGCTCGACTGGGAGCGGTTGCGACGATGTGCAGGGTGATTACGCCGCTGCCGCAGGTGCAGTTGATCAGGGGATTTCGACCCCGTCGCATGAGATCGCCCAGCATCTGGGCGATATTGGATTCCCCGGTTCCGAAACACCGTAGCTTCCGGCTGACGACCACCTGATCGGAGCCAAAAGCCTGCAGTTCCGCAGCCACAGAAAGATCGAACATTTTTTTCATTTCGGAAGGCACACCCGGCAGACAAAAGAAGCGAGTACCCTTCTTTTCAGCCCGGATTCCGGGGGCCGTCCCGATCTGGTTTTCCAGTGCCTGGGCGCCGACGGGTAACCGGGCCTGAACGCGGTTGGCGGCGACCATCTCACGGCCTCGGATACGGAAAAAATCCTCGATTTTCTGGAGCAGGTCGGTTCGCAACTCCAGTTCCACGCCAAGAAACCGGGCCAGGGCATGCCGCGTCAGGTCGTCGTCGGTCGGTCCCAATCCGCCGGTGATCAAAATCACATCCGCACGGACTTCGGCCTGGGCCAAGGCCGCTACAATCTCCTCTATTTCATCCGGCATGGTATAGCAGGCGGCGGTGGGAATACCCATTTCGGCAAGACGGCCGGTCAGCCATGCGGTATTGGTATCGACCGTTTGGCCATTGAGAAGTTCATTGCCGATACTGACGATACAGGCTCGAGTCAAAGGATGGTCCTGTTCAAAAAGGAACGTTTTTTCAACAACATGCCCACGTCAGCGTGGGCATGGCGCCCCGGGAGGCCCTCTCCTTATAGATGGATCATGGCTTTAACAACACCGTCGGCATAGGAAGCGACCAGATCGAAGGCCTCTTTGCTCCGATCAAATGAGAAGTGATGCGTCACCATGAAATCCACATCGGCCCTGCCGGACGCGACTAGGTCGATCGCCTTTTGCGGGCAATCGTTTTGACGACGCACATTGATTACTGTGATCTCTTTTCGCCGAAGTTGGTCGATCTGAAACGAGATGCGGTCCTGACGCGGGATGCCAACCAGCATGAGCGTTCCGCCGGGCTTAAGAAGTTCCAGGGCCTGATCGATGGCCTCCTGCTGCCCACAGCATTCGTACACCACATCGATCCCTCCCGGCTGCTGCTTCTGGATCACGGCTACAATGTCTTCGGTATCCGGATTGCCGGCCCAGGTCGCCTGAGCCTTGCGGGCCACTTCAACGCGGGCGTCGATCTTGTCGGTCATAAACACCGTTTGTACATCCCTGGCTCTGGCCGCCGCCAGACAGCTTAATCCGATGGGCCCGGCGCCCAGTATGGCGGCGCATTGGCCCGCCTGGATCCCGGATTGCTGCACGGAATAGACTCCGATGGCGAACGGCTCACACATCACGGCCTGCTGGGGCGTAAGCTTGCCATGCGTGGGAAAACAACATTCCTGCGGCATCACCAGATATTCGCACAGGCAGCCTTCCAACTGGCCGGGACAGCCGAGAAATTTGAGCTTGCGGCAGGTGTTTTCGCGCCCGGCCAGGCATTGGTCGCATTCATGGCAGACCACGGCGGGTTCGATAACGACCATGTCGCCCGGCTTTACGCGGGTGACGGCGGAACCGACTTCGACGACGGTTGCCGCGCATTCATGACCCACCCGAAAAGGGTAAGAAACGACCTGGGAGCCGATCCTTCCGGTTTCATAATAGTGGACATCGCTGCCGCAGACGCCGACCATGTCGATCTTGAGAAGGACATCCGTATCCTTCCGGATCGCCGGCGGCTCGACCTGAACCATTTTCATCTGACGGATTCCCGTCAATACTTGTGCCTTCATTGCACTGCTCCAAACATTTTGTAGGGAAATCGAAACAGGGACCTATCATAATGCTGGAAACAAAGAATTCAAAGGAATTGTAGGAAGGCACGTCAAAATACGATTGGCAATAAATCCGTCCGGCAAACAGGACTGCCGAGCTTTGGAAGGTTCAAACAAAGACAAAAAAGAACCTAATTCCCCCCCTTGTATCGCGTTTTAGCCGGATAATGCGCATCGAGCCAATCCAAATCCACGTTACGCGGATTAAAAACCACTCCCTTGCCAAATCCCATTTGTTCCGCCAATGCCCTGTCGCTCATGTAGACCATTGTTCGCTCATCCCGCCACTTGTGATGCTCTGCGTGACCATCGGCAAAAGCAAAGGTACAGCTCTTGTTATGGTAATTCCCCAGGGGATCCCATAATGCCTGATCATTCGGGATGTACGACCATGCATCGACGTTGTAGTACAAATCATACTGATCTTCGACAAACATTAATTTATGGCCCGGGGTGGCAACGTTACTCAATTTTCTTTCGTTGTCTTGCGGCCTGTCCACATGAATATTGTAAAAATCCGGCATGCCATAGCTGCGGAAACACTGATACATGCTTAAAGGATTGGAGGGATTTCTGCGACTGGTTCCTTTAATAAGGCGGCGATCGCCAGGGCAATGATACAATTCTTCCGACTCGACATATGGGAAAATCGCCCCCTCCCGTATCCCGTTCAACCGGGCATCCTGCGTCAGGAGTACGGGATCGGTGCCGACGTAGGTCTGACTCTTATCCGCATTGTAGATTAAAGGCGCCTTCACCCAGGAAGGAGGATTGCGGTCCTGCACATCTGCAAAAACATAGCCACTGCAGAAATTATCGTCGTTGTTTTCGGCATACATGATATAGCCTTGCGCCAGACCTTTCTGATTGGCCAGGCAGTTGGCCACAGAGGCAATCTCCTTGACGAGTCTTAAGGAAGGAATCAGAATAGCCAGCAGGATGCCGATGATGGCAATTACAACCAGCAGCTCGATGAGCGTAAACGCTCGATACTTTCTATGTATCTTCATAGTGCACCTCCCATAGTAAACGCCACACCTTCGTCTTTTAGTATACTATTTTATCGGCGAAAAACAAGGATTCTCTTGGGTAGGAACGTTTTTTTCTAAATATCGCGTATGGATTTCTTTCTTTTGCGACACTCCGCCGCCTACGAAGTCTCTGTGGCTTTGTTTAAGTCAAAGAAATACAAGATTTTATGAAACAAAAGCAGGAAATGGCACGATGCAATTTTTTTTTATTTTGCATACGGCAGTTCACAAGAGATTTATCTATATCTTGAACCAGGGCTCTTTCTGATTTCCAATGGTTTGCGTCTTACACATTGAATCGGAAGTTGATAATATCGCCGTCCTGGACAATATAGGACTTTCCTTCGAGCCGGTATTTTCCGGCGGCCTTGCACTCCTTTTCGCCACCGAGAGTGCGGATATCCTCGTAAGCGATGGTTTCTGCCCGGATAAAGCCTCTTTTGATGTCACTGTGGACCTTGCCGGCAGCATCGTGGGCCCAGGTGCCCCTGCGGATAGGCCAGGCGCGGACCTCGTCTTTACCGACGGTAAGAAAACTGATCAGGCCCAGGGTGGAGTAGCAGCTTTGGACAAACTGATTGGCGGCCGGGGCGGTCAGACCGTAATCGGACATAAACTCGGTCCGACTGGCAGGGTCCAACTGGGAAAGCTCCTTTTCCAGCTCGGCGCAGAGAGTGATTACCTGGGTATCGGGGCCGACCTTACCGGACAGGTCGACCGGAGAAGTCAGGGCATCTTCACCTACATTAACGACGACCATCATCGGTTTGAGCGTCAGAAATCCCAGCGATTTGATCATGGTCGCTTCTTCTTCGTTTTGGACGGCTGTGCTGATGGACTGTTCGGATTCCAGGGCCTCCTGGAGACGTTTCTGGAGGGACAGCTCGGCTTTGTCCTGAGACTGGGTCTTGGTAGGCTTGTGGATCTGGGCTTCGAGGCGTTCGACACGGGTAGTCACCAGTTCCAGGTCGGCCAAAAGCATTTCGGTTTTCAATTCGGAAAGCTCGCCGGCGGGATTGCCTTCGGAAAAAGCGTTGACGACGATAACGAACATATCGACCGTGCGGAATTGATTGAACAGGCGTCGGGCCGCCGCCCGGCCGTGCTCGTCGGAAAAGGAAAAGCCCGGGACATCGAGACAGTCGACGGTGGCATGGACGGTCTTCTTGGGCTGGTACAGCTCGGTAAGCCAGTCCAGACGCTCATCGGGCACCGGGACAACCACTTCTTCGATGTGCATGGAAGCCGGTCCGCCAACCTGTCGGCCACAGACAGCGCTGACCAGGGTGCTCTTGCCCGACTGCATCATTCCGATTACGGCTACTTTCAAGGACATCTCCTGTTATCGATTATAGACACTGCCGCCGAAGGCATCGTAGGCGACAACGGCGGGGAAATTCTTAACTATCAATCGGCGGATGGCCTCAGCGCCCAGGTCTTCATAGGTTACGATCTCGGAGGCCATGATATGTTTACTGAGCAGGGCACCGGCTCCGCCGAGGGTGGCAAAGTGGACGGCCTTATATTGCTGTAAGGCCCGGCGGACCGGTTCGCCGCGGTAGCCCTTGCCGATCATGCCTTTAAGGCCGGCACGAATCAGAACGGGGCTGAAGGCATCCATGCGGGCCGAGGTTGTCGGACCAGCTGCGCCGATGCAGCGGCCCGGAGCGGCAGGCGTGGGACCGACGAAGTAGATCACCTGGCCAGACAGATCAACGGGCAACTTCTGACCGGCCTCGATCAGGGCGCAGAGACGCTTGTGGGCCTGGTCGCGGGCTGAATAGATAATCCCGCTGATTCGGACCGGATCGCCGGCTCTAAGCCGATCGATCTGCTCGTCGGCGAGTGGCGTTTCAATCTGGATTTCTTCGTTCATAAGTTCCTCATGGACTGACAGATATGATATGCCCCGGCGGGTATGCTGTCAAAACCTATCTGGACCAAGGGTCTGCTTATGCCTAATGTCAGGGCTGCAAAACGCCGAAACTACAAGGATCGATCCATTTAAGTAAGGAATATCGGACATGAAACGAGTTCACTGTATCCTTCAGATCCTCTTATTGACCGTACTGCCGCTGTTGTGTGTTTCCTGCGGTTCCCAGCAAGGTCTATATGATCTTACGCGGTTTGAGCAGGTGCCGGCACAGGAATATTTCGCCAAGTATCTCAACGGCCAGCGGATAGGCTATGCTGCGCGATCCCAGATTCAGAAGGGTGATTCGATCCTTACGACCGAGGTGTCCAACGACTCATTCACGCTGCTGGGTCGGCCGATCTCCTGGCGAAACGGCGAGATGATCCTGGAAACCGTCGATGGAACGCTGGTGGCGTATGACAGCGTGATGTCTCACGAAGGAACGGAGCTTTGGATTCTGCCTGTGCGGCATCAGGAACGCAAGGTCGTTCGTCGGGAGGAAGATGGCAGTTATACATTCATCGCCGTCGTCAACGGGCAGCAGTTTGCCCGGGGATTTAAATGGCCCGATGATGCGTTGAGCCCGCCGGCGTTTCGGCGTTTGCAAAAAGAGAAGGGCCTGACGCCCGGCACCGAATATTCGGCCAATGTCTACAGCATCGACCGGTTCACGGCGGACGAGTATTCGATTCGGATCGTCGGTCCTGCGCAGATCACATTGCCGGAGGGTACCGTCTCGGCTCATGAAATTGCCGGCGTAATCAACGCCAAAGAAGGCACGTTCGCTTTCACCGAATATGTGGACGATCAGTTTAACACGCTCAAAGAGATGTCTTCGGTTGGCGGCCTGGAAATGAACCGGCTGGCGTGCAGCCCCGGTTTTGCGAAGGCGCCGGTCGGCGAAGTGCATCTGGAAACGGTAGTGGCCGTGACCAGCCCCGTACCCATCAAGGATTCACAGGGCGTCAGCATTGTCTATCATATCGAGCCGCGCAAAGGCTATTCGCCGGCGTTCCCATCGACCGATTATCAATCCGTCGAAGCGCAGAAGGATGGATCGTTCCTGGTACGGGTGCACCCGCTCGAGGATCCAAGCGGCTTCCAGCGGCCGTATGCCGGGACTGATGAAGCCGTTGTAGCAGCGATGAAACCGACCGACCTGATCCAATGCGACGATCCCCTGATCGTTAAGCTCGCCCAGCAGGCGGTGGGCAACACAGCCGATGCCGCCAAAGCGGCCCGCAAGATCGAATCGTTTGTGCATGGATACATAAGCCCAGATGTGCATGTCGTGGATTCGACGATGTTTCCCTCGGCGCTGGAGGTGGCCCAGGAGCGAAAGGGCGTGTGTCGGCATTATGCGGTTTTGACGGCAGCGCTGTGCCGGGCATCGGGCATCCCCGCGCAGATCGTGGTCGGCTATGTGTATGTCGGCGACTATGCCCGTCTTCGTAATGCGTTTGTCGCCCATGCGTGGACCCAGGCCTATATCGGCGACAGGTGGATCGCGCTGGATGCCACCCGTCCCACACTGTTCGGAATGCTCAAGACGCATACGGTCGGCCATATCGCCACGCACATCAACAATGGAACCAAGGCCGAACTGGGCGATCTGATGAACACGCTGGCGACGTTTCAGATCACCGCCGTCCAGCAGTAGAAACTATCCTATGCCCGCAATAATTCGATCAGTTTAGGCCGGAGCAGGCGGATGGCGCTGCCGCGGTGGCTGATGGCGTTTTTTTCGTCATGGGTCAACTGGGCGACGGTTTTGTTACAGCCCGGCACGAAGAAGATCGGATCGTAACCGAAGCCGTTTTCCCCCTGCGGCCGGCGGGTGATCTGCCCTTCGAACAAGCCTTCGGTTTCCAGCAGGACACGATCCGGATCGGCCAGGCAAAGCCGACAGACAAACCGCGCGGATCGCCGCTCATCCGGAACATTTTTCATCAGATCGAGCACTTTTTCACAGTTGAGGCGGTCGATGGTTTTGCGATCCTTGCCGCTGGCCGCGGCGCCGCAGAAACGGGCTGAATGAATCCCCGGAGCGCCATCCAGGGCATCGATGACCAGGCCGGAATCATCGGCCAGCGTCCAGAGCCCGGTCTGGACGGCATAACCCAGTGCCTTTTTGCGGGCATTTTCGGCGAAGGTTGCGCCGTCTTCGACTACTTCCTCAACAGCGGGAAAGTCGGCCAAGCTGAGCCAGTCGATATCGATAGCCAGCATGGATGACAGCTCCCGCAGCTTGCCCTGATTGGTCGTGGCAACCAAGATCCTTTGCTTCATTGCACTTTCCTGATTACAACCTGATTTCCGTGCTGATATTATACCGATTTTGGATCAAACCAAGGAGTTTTACGATTTCAAAATTATTTATTAACACTACTGTCCCATTATAAGTTGAATAATAACAATTGGTTATGAAACTGGACGTTCTCCATTTGCGGAACATTTTTCGTAAGTG
>JAFGGE010000106.1 GCA_016930745.1 Sedimentisphaerales bacterium | reverse complement strand
TCGGCGAGGGAAATCTCGAATAGGATTTCCATCTGCTGCCGGTTTGCATCGCGGCGAAGCAGGACTACATCCCGATCCGTACAGAGGACGATGGTATTGTCCCGCGTAAAGGCAAAGCCTCCGACGATCCGGTCTCCCTGCCACTCGATCTGTGATTGTCGTGTCTGCGGATCGTACTTCCACAGGGTCCGGTTGGGGATGTCGGTCCAGTAAAGCTTCTGCTCAAAAGCGTTCCAGAGAGGGCTCTCGGCAAGATCGCATGGCGGATTGCCGATCGGATGAATTGTCATGGACGACATGTCTTGTCCCATTGTTTATGAATCCCTGTTATCGTCCCTTGAGCCAGTCCATGGTAAAGCGATGGAAGACAATCGTTTCATACGGATTTTCCCTGCCCGCTTCATAGAAACATGTAATATCGCCGCCGGGCAGGGAGGCAAGGCACGAATACGCTGCGGGACCGGGATGTAAAGTGTGTGCAATGGGCCATGTTTGGCCCTCGTCCAGGCTGGCTCGAACGGTCATGTTTACTCGCTGGTCTGTGTGAGCCGGATTGGAAAACAGAAGGATCAGCGGATCCTGCTCCTTCGGCTGATACGATATCAGGCTTGCCTGACAACGCGGCTCCGGCAACTGCTCATCGTACGCGATCTTCGACCAGGTCAAACCGCCATCGGCGCTGGTTGAGACAGCGCGGGATTTAGGCCCTCGATGGTAATTTCGCATATTGAGCATAAGCGTACCGTCGGTCAATTCGACGACCTGGCACTCATTGACCTGATCGGCGGGAGTCCGTCCGCCCAGGATCCACGTTTTGCCGTGATCGTCCGAATAGATGATATGGGAATAGTACATCTTTGACTGGGCTTCAATATGGTCGCAGGGAACGACGAGCCTGCCTTTTTGTGATCCATGTTCAAGTTGAATCCCGATACCCGGTCCGGTGGCGTACCAGGTCCACTCCGGCTTCTTGGCTGTTTCGGTGATCTCCTGTGGTTTTATCCAGTTAAGACCGTCATCCATCGATCGCGATACGAATACACGGCGCGTGTCCCTGCTGGTCTGCTGGATGATCTGCGGTTCTCGATCCACCCCCAGGTTCCAGGTCATCAGCAAATGGATTGTTCCGGTGGTCGAATCAATTACCGGGCAGGGATTTCCGCAGGTATTGTCCTGATCATCCCAGACGATTCTTTGGTCGGACCAGGTAATTCCCCCGTCACCAGAACGTTTGACGAGAAGATCGATATTGCCGCTGTCGCTTCGACCTCCTTTACGTCCTTCACAGAAGGCCAGTAAGGTTCCTTTGACCGTTGTGATCAAAGAAGGAATGCGATAGGTATGATACCCAGCCCGGCCGCTGGTATAAACCGGAGCGATAAAAGGCCTGCCTGCCAGGATATCCAGCTCTTCGATCTTGAACCGGACGCTGACAATATAGGGAGGCTCGCCTTGAGTCCAGTGGCCGTATGTAGTCGTCACGAACGTGCCGTCGGGCAGCCGTTCCAGGCCCGGATACGCACAATCCCATTGATGATGATTGTCCATCAGACGGATACGGTATTGCCCTTGACGCCCATAGACGATATCGTCCCATGTTCCCACCCAGCCGACCCAGTCGCCCTGGGTCGGGCTTTGCCGGGTGGTGTCGCGAAACGTAATAAAAAGCCGCCCATCCAGCGCGTATTTGGCCACATGCCGGTCGCCGGTCAGGGCCGCGGGCAATTCGCGGGGTTCGGACCAGGTTAAACCTTCATTATCGCTGAAAGAAACAAAAGAGTTGAATTGGCGGCTGTTTTCCCGGAGAAGAATCGCCATACGCCTTCCGTCGGGGCTTCGCACCAGGCCCGGCTCGCAAAGGTGTGCCCGGGAATGAGAAAAAATCGCCTCCGGCGGCGACCAGGTCAGGCCGCCGTCGCCGCTGATGGTTTTATACACAACGAATCGCGTGCTTTTCCCCTCGTTCCTCAGGAAACGACCGTCGTCATGAAACAAGGCCATGTAGTCGTTGTTGGCCAACCGCTCCACGGAGGCCATCGCAACAACGCCTCCAAAATCGCCGATCGGCTGTAAGGGAGACCACGTCCGGCCATCATCTTCCGAAACAGACATGCGGATCGGGTACAGGCCGGAAAATATAATAAGACGTTTGTTGCCCTGTTTGTCGATTACCAGATGAATGGTTGGCGTCTCCAGGCTTGTGGCCCAGTTGGCCGGCACGCCCAGGCGCTGCGACCATGTCAGTCCGCCGTCGGTACTGCGTTTCATGACGATGGCCCCGCGGCCATGGCCTTTGGGATAGACGCAGAGTATGGTCTTGCCGTCTTCCAGAAGGACCGTCGTCGGATGGCCCAGATATTGGCCGGGTTCTCTGTCTACCAGGATTTGACGGTGGGTCTGCCCGGCCAGGTCCAGGGTGGAAATACTATATCCGGGCGGCAGGGAAGACGCTGCGGCGCCGTAAGAGCGATGCAGATTCAGGACGGCAAAAAAAACAATGGCTGCCGAAGCGAGAAGTCTTTCTTTTTTCACGGTTTCCCCTCCGTTTCCACATTTCACAAAAAGACGATTTCCGCCGATTTTATTCTTACACTTCGTTCTCCTCGTCCGGTTCGATTTGTCCCAGTTCGATCAGGGCGTACAGGGCGGCCTTTTGTTCGGCATCCTTTTTAGTCACGCCCCAGGCGCTGGGAAAATGCCGATGGTCGATCACGACACCCATTTCAAAGCATTTGTTGTGGTCGGGCCCTTTTTCGTCCAGCAATTCATACATCGGGGTCATATTGAACTGCTGCTGGGCATATTGCTGAAGGATGGACTTGAAGTTCTCCTGGTGCTGATTGGCGTCGGCTTTTTCGATCAGGTCCGACCAGAGACGCAGGATAAACTCGTGGGCCGGCTCAATACCCCCATCCAAATAGACGGCGGCGATCACCGCCTCCAGCGTCCCGGCGGCGATCGACCCGGACATAGCCCGCGTCTGCGCCATTCCTTTACCGACCTGCACGAATTCCTTTAGTCCCAGCGCGTTGCTCAGCCTGGCGCAGGTCTTGCGCGAGACCAGCATGCTCTTGATCTTGGTCAGGTCCCCTTCGAGGTAATCGGGGAACTTCTCAAACAGCGCATCGCATACAAACAAAGCCAGAACGGCGTCGCCCAGAAATTCCATTCGTTCGTTGCTTGCCAGACGCGTATCGGCCTGGCTGGAATGAGACAACGCTTCGCCCAACAGACTTGGATTCCGAAAATGATAACCAATCCGCTGCTCGACCTCCTGCAAGGTCTGCTGATCCATAATGTCGATCCTGTATCCTGTCGACAAGCGAATTGCGGAAGCCGCCACCGATGCGGCTTTCGCAGCGCGCTTGCAATTCAAACCAATACAATACCGCTCTTATGCAGTCCTGTCAAGCCGATGCCGGATTTCCCGCTGTAACCGCACGGGCGGGCGGTTACTCCGTCACCATCTGCAGGCCCGCCAGAGCCAAAAACTGGTCTTCCACGAATTCAAACACGCTATCCAGCCCCGTCACGGCAAAGATGTTCCGGGTCTTGGGCGAAACGCTGCACAATACCAGACGATGGTCGCAATCGACCATGGCCTTGCGCAGTTTGAGCAGTTTGGCGATGCTGGAGGAAGTGATAATGTCCACCTCGGCAAAATCCACAACGACATCTCTATCGCCCTGCGTCCTGACGGTTTCAATCACGCTCTGGAGTTCTTCGCCCATATCGGGTTCCGGGACGAGATTGACCAGGATAATCGTATCCGACCAATTCTGAATAGCCATATCAATTCTCCTTACACGGTATCGGCTCACCAAGCCAATATCGGCCCGGCGTAAGGCCAAGTTAAGAGAAATGCCGTTTTCTACGACGCCGGCAGGGAAAAAGCACTTTGGCCCGTCGGGGGACCTTACGATGCCGCCGCTTTTTGCCGATACATATAAACATAGAAAAATAAAGGATTTACAGGCGACTGGACAGGGCAATTATGAGACCTTCTTGCGAAAAGGGTTCCTATGGGTTATAATACATCGTATGAGAACAGGGTGATATCGCGAATGGGGGTGCCATGGCGCCAATAGGGCGGATAATCGACAGTCGGCAGTATTTGCCGATGTTAATTTCAGTAGTTTTGATGAACTTTCTGACCGCTTTGGTTTGCGCCCAAGATGCGAAGCCAATAGCGCCTGATTTTATCCTGGAAGACCTTAATGGCACGACAGTTATGCTTTCCTCGCTTCGTGGTTCTGAGGTTCTGCTGTTGTTTGGAAGGACCGACTGCCATCACTGCCGGTCTATCCTGCCAGCCCTGACCCAAAGTTGTGAGCAATACCCCCGGCTACAGGTGTACTTTATCGCGGTTGGCCAGTCCCTTGCGGATGTGCTCGATTTCTTTTTCGGGACCTCCATGACCTTTGACGTACTGCCCGATCCGGACGGCATGGCGAGCACGAAATATGCCGTTGACCGCGTGCCGACGTGTGTTTTCATCGATTCCCAACATCAGGTGATCTATCGAGGCCGGTTCCATCAATCCCTGCTGGAGGCATGGATGAATGGGCAGGTTCCGTCCGATAATGCCAGTGCAGACATCAGTCCCCCAGGTCGCCCTTCTCTGCCCCAAAAAGAACGCAAATGGCAGCCGCCTCGAAGGTTTATTGTGGAGCTGGAAGAGTCGGAAAAACAAGTCAAACGTGCGGCCCGACCGGCAAGACAACAGCGAAGCCAGGCTCTGGAACAAAAAGCTCGTCAAATCGGCGGTCGGATCATCCATAATTACGGGCAATGGAAGAACCGGATCGTCGTGGAAATGGATCCATCCCGGCTGGAGCGGCTGCGAGAGTTACCGGGTTTCAAGGGCGTCAAAGTCGATCGTAAGGTCCATGCCCTCATTGCCGACAGCGCGTACCAGATCAAGGCCGATTTTGCCTGGGCCAATGCGATTACCGGCCAGGGCGTGAATGTCTGCGTCGTGGATACCGGCATCGACTGGAGCCACCCTGATCTGCTCAACAAAGTGGTTAAACAATACGACTTTTTTGAGAAGGATGAGGATGCGATGGATGATAACGGGCACGGCACCCATGTGGCCGGGATCATTGCTTCTCAGGGCATTACCTATCGCGGCATCAGCTATGATGTCGCCCTGATGGGGGCTCGTGTGCTGGGCGCCAACGGCGACGGCTATGTCTCGGATGTGGCGATGGGCATCCAATGGTGTGTGCAGGAAGGCGCCCAGGTGATCAATTTGAGCCTGGGCGAAGGTTTGTATACCGATACCTGCGACGGCACAGAGATGGCCCAGGCGGTCAATGAGGCCGTGGAGGCGGGAGCGGTTGTGGTCTGCGCTTCGGGCAATGACGGCAGTCCAAACGAGATTGTTTCGCCCGCCTGCGCCTCCAAAGCCATCGCCGTGGGTTCCGTAGATAAGCTGGATAACATCGCTTCTTATTCCGACGGGGGCAAGGAGCTGGACCTGGTGGCCCCCGGCGGAGATCAGCTTGGGGGAGAGCATTATCCGGAAATCACCGCGCCCTTCAGCACACTCGTCGCCGAAGATCCCTGGCTATGCATGTACTATCTGGCCGAGATGTGCTATGACGACTGGTTCACAGCGGAAGGAGGACGTTATATCCGGGCGGTGGGCACCTCCATGGCCGCGCCGCATGTGGCCGCCGCGGCGGCGCTTATCCTGGAGGCCAATCCGTCCCTGACGCCTGTCCAGGTTAAGGAATTGCTCCAATCCACAGCCGATGATTTTGGATCACCGGGCTGGGACAACATTTTCGGCTGGGGACGGATCAATCTGGAAAAGGCACTCGATAATCTTCCGGCGGCGGGGGAGTTGACCGTGGGAATTTCGAGCCCTGCCGTTGGTCAGCCGCTGATTCAGGAACAGTCCTTCGATCTGATTGCCGGAGTGGATTGTCGCGGCGGCGACGGATGCGGTCAGATTGATGTCACCGCCGAATTTTGTCCGGGGCAGGATTGCAGCGACTTCACAACTGTCTCGGAACAAACGGTATTGTCCACCCTCGATGCCAATCCCGTACAGATCGGCGCCCTGAGCGGTATTACCATCGATACACAGGCCCCGATCCTCTTTGATGCGGAAACCATCAAAGACATCAGCGAAAATACCTATACCTCCATAGCCGGGCCAAATGCCGTAACGATCGGCTCCATGCTGGCGCTGGAGTACAAGAGCGATGACCTGGAGCCGGAAGATGGCATCGGCGCCAACAGCGAAGATGCTCAAAAAATCTATGAATTCATTATTCCGGCGGGTGTGCCGCGCCGGCTGATGGTACAGATGGAGCATTTCTTTGTCTTGCAGTTTGACTTTCCGCCTCCGGCGGGCTGGCGAGTGGAATTGAGCGATGCGGCGGGAAACAGTCTGGGCCTGATTGGGGAAGACATCCCGATCAGCGGTGGCGGCGGCGAACCCCCGCCTCCGGATAGCTGGTTCATCACAGAAGATCCGGCCGTCCTGGCGGCATTGCTTCCCGGCGGGACGAATTATCTGAATCTGACCTCATTCGGTGTGGATACCAACGACTGGCTGACCTTTAATAATCTGTATGTCATCGTCGAGTATGAAGTAGATCCGGACAACGACTGGGTGCACAATTACTATGTACAATTCGATCTAAGCGGGATTGATCCCAATAGCGAGGTCACGGCAGCCCGGCTGAATCTGACAGTAGTCCAGGGCGCAACCGACAGTACGGCCGAACTGCATTTGGCGGATAACAACTTAACGATGGCAGCGACTGCCGAAATCATTCATAATGTGAATAAACCGGTGTATACGTCATTGCTCAATCCGGTAAAGACCTTCGGCGCCGAACAAACCGGCACCGTCAGCATCAACCTCATGGCGTCGGTCACCGAGGCGCTGCAGGCCGGTCAGGACCGGATTGCTTTCGCCATTCGGGAACAAAACAACGATCAGCAATTTCTTCTGGCCGCTGCCGCCAGTGAAGCTCCACCGTTATTGGTGGTTTCGCAAAAAGCCCCGCCGGGTACGCAGCCGGGGGATGGAGAGCCGACTCAACCAGTCGATCCAACGCAGACGCTTGTCTATGATGCCGCTGTCACAAAGGATGTTTCCGAAGATGCATATACCAAGACAGATGCGCCCGAGACCGTCGGGATCGGTTCGACCATCGCCGCCGAATACAATACCGGCGATCTGGAACCGGAAGATGGGATCGGCGCTGTGAGCCAGGACGCCGAGAAGGTGTATTCCTTCGACCTGCCCGAAGGCACTATCGAAGAAGTCCGTATCCGACTGGAAAACTATGTGGTCCTGCAGTTTGACGATCCTCCGAATCGCTGGCTTCTTTTCACCTCCGATCCGAATGGGCACGAATACCACCTGATCGACGAGTGCATACCGATCTCGGGCGGCGGGGGCGACCCTCCCCCCCCTGACTGCTGGTTTATCTCGACCGATCCGGCCGTCCTTGCCGATTTGCAGCCGGGCGGTACGAACTCTATCAAGATTCGCAGTGATGGCGTCGGAGAATTCGACTGGCTCAGCTTTAATACCATCGAGGTCATTGTCAAGTACCAGATCGATCCGGATAACGATCTGATCCACCGATACTACATGCAATTCGACCTGTCCGCATTGCCATCCAGCGCCAGCATTGACTCGGCGACATTGAATCTGCACGTGAACACGCCCGCCGAAAAGGCCATTGCGAGGGTAAATCTCGTCGACAATACCTATAATGTAAATACAGGCGCTTACTCTCTTTATCATGCCGCCGACGCCGATTATTCGAGTCTGATCAATCCCATCAAGACCTTTGCCGCCGACCAATCCGGCGTTAAGAAAATCAACGTCAAACCCGCCGTGGAAGACGCCTTACAGAGCCTTTCACGAAAGGTGGCTTTCTTGATTACGGAGGACCGGGAAGACGCCCTGTTTGCCCTGAGCGCTTCCGGATCGGCCCATCCGCCGCAACTGGATGTTCTGCTGAAAAGCGACGTCAGCGCCGCCCAGGCGCAATGGGACGTATTGGGGCATGAACAGGGAACCTACCGGATTCGTGTTCGGGCACAAAGCTCGTTAGGAGGTTCCGTGTCCGATGAGATCGTCGTCACGATGGGTGATCCGAATCGGCCTGTGGTCAACAGCGTCGAATGCAGGATCGATTCTCAATGGCAATCCTGTACCAAACTGGCCTATGGTGACACCCTCGAAGCGATTCGCGTCGATGCCCGCGATCCGCAGCAGGTCCCGACGGTTCATCTGTCCTTGCGAAATGTTCCCGATGATACCTTATTCGTGGATCGGGATCTGACATACGATGGACAGTATTTCGTACACGATACAAATCTGGAAATCAATGAATCCGGTCAATGGCTGTTGCATGCCATAACGCAGGATGACGACGGAAATACGATGCAAAAAGAGATCACCTGGGATATTCCCTGGGGGCGGCTCTCGGCGGAGATTCTCAGTCCTGCCGGTCCTGTACAGGTTCCCAAGGGATCCAGCTTCGATGTGACGATGTGGACGACATGCCTGGACGCCGAGTGCCCCGGTGTCAAGGCGTTCCTGCGTCTCAATGAGCCGGTGCAGATGATCTATGACGACGGCTCCCCGGAAGATTTTGGCGATATCGGCGACAGCAGCGGTTTTATCGCGGTGCGGATCACGCCCGATGAATACCCCGCCCGCCTGCGCACGGTCCGGTTTTATATCTGGGACAAGACGACCTATCCTTTCGAGCTGCGTGTATGGGATGATAACGGAGCGGGCCAGACGCCCGGTTCCCATCTGATCCTGCCGCGGATTGTGGATCCAGTGGTCCCATCCGCCCAGGACATCCAGTGGTTCGATGTGGATGTGTCCGATGAGAATGTGGAAATTACCAGCGGCGATTTCTATGTCGGCTGGCGGCAGATCGCCACCTCGCGGAATAACCAGGTCGGTTTCGACATGAATAGTACGCTCCGCGGACGGACCTGGGGCTATCTGGATTTCTTTGGCTGGTTTAATCTGGACGATTTTTGTAGCTGGGACCCTCTCTTTTGCGGTAATATCATGATCCGTGCATTTATGGGTGATAAAACCTATTATGAAGGCGACCTGCCTGTCGCCGCCGGCGTCGGGCCGTTGTACTCCAGCGATCCATATCCCAAACCCTGCGGCGATCTCAAAGCAGGACAGTCAATCCAGACAACACTGACCGTCCATACCGTCGGACCGGTCGGGGACCAGGCCCGCCTGCGAGGCGGATTTACCTCTGCCTTCAGCCTGGCCGAGACGGAGGTCCGACGGATCACGATTCTGGCTCCGGCAAGCGAGTATGCCGCGGCCAATCTGGATGCGATGGCTCCGGTCGGGCTGGGCGATCTGGCCGTGCTGGCCGCCGACTGGCTCAGGGAAACGCCTCCGTTGTTCGCCGACGTCACCGGCGACGGCGCTGTGGACATCGACGACCTGGCTCAGATTGCCCGCTTCTGGATGTCCACCCAATAATAATCCTTGTACGATCTAAGGAAATCGCCCTCTATTGCATTTGTACCGTAGTTCGGGGGAACAGGAAATGCAGATAGGCGATCAGGACCGGTTTGTGCAAGGCCAGACAGGCGGCCCGGCAGTAATACTCGATCTGGGTTTTATATTGTCCGGCGCGTTGATTCGCCTCTTCCGTGCTGACATGATCGGTTTTAAAGTCG